>JADLCR010000094.1 GCA_020847095.1 Oligoflexia bacterium
AATAGTGTAAAATAATGGGAAAAGTGTCGAGCTAGGCGGCCGCGGCCAATGATTGCAATTTTGGGTACTTGTCCCATGGATCAAGTCCTCATGTTCTAATGAAGTGTTAACATCCGGTCCGCCTCCTAATGGAGTTACGGCCTTTGTTTCAGAAATATCCTAAATCGCAGTGAACGGCAACGAACGGCTTTGGCAAGCCGCGTTAATCAAGGGGGCAGGTTTAGGTTCCGATAAGGGGACGTGGAGAAAGTTTCGAGAGCAGAGATTCCAGGAAAAGAGTGGATTGAAATCAAGGTTACTCTTGATGACCAAGGTCTAGTTAAATCGGTCCAATTCAGGGCCTACGGCTGTAGCCAAGTCTTAGAAGCTGCGAAAGCAATGGAGTCCAAATTGGTTGGTCAGCCGCTCTCAGGCATTAGTTGGGATGGGGATTCCCATGGAGACGTCTTGGTTCGCGAGGCCATTCAAAAGCTCCAGGGCCGGTTCTCTTTACCATACACACCCGATCAAGAGCTGTGTCATTGTCGAAAAATTCCAGCTTCAAAGGTCGATCAAGCCATTTTACTTGGGGCTAAAACGCCAGAGAAGGTTAAGGCCTGGACGTCGGCCAGCTCTGGTTGCGGAACTTGTCGACCTGATATAGAAAGTCTTATCAAGTTTCGAAAGGCGAAGTAGCAGTATGAATCAGCCATCACTACTCGAAAAAGCTAAACTCCTGATCGATGAGCATATCCGCCCGATGATTCAAAGTGACGGCGGTGATATTGAGGTGGTGGAGTTGACATCAAGCGGAGTTCTTCGCATTAGACTCGTGGGAGCTTGCAGTCAATGTTCAGCAGCACCCATGACTGTTTCATTTGGTATTGAAGCCCATATTCGAGATCTCTTGCCTGAAATCAAGTCTGTCGAGCAGGCATCTTAAGAAGATTTTTTCGGGGCAGAGGGTGTAGAGCGGCTCAGGAATTCCTCTAAGATCGGAGCAATTTTGCGCCGACAACTTCCGCCGCAAGGGCCAATACCAGCAGTGGTTTTGTCGTAAATTTCATTGAGTGTTTGAGCTCCCTCTTGAATAGCCTTTTCAATGACTTCTTTTGAAACTTGGTTGCAAAAACAGATGAGCTCTAGTTTTTTTGATTTTTTATTCACGGCTATCCGATTCGAGATTTCGAATGCTCGTGATCGTCAAAAAGTTTCTCAAATTCCTCAACGACGATTTTGATGATTTCTTGATAGGATTTTTTAATGTAGGCACCAGAGGCATAGTTGTGTCCGCCACCACCGAGTGATTGCGCGAGGTGGTGCACCTTCAATATTCCTTTGCTCCTGAAACTGAGTTTAAAAGTATTGTCAGCGTCTTCTCTAAAGAGAGCGGCAGCTTCAATGGACTCAACGTTGATGATCATGTCGATAATATCGCGGGTTTCATCCATCTCTAGGCCAAACTTTTCCATATCTCCTTTTTTGACTCGAACACAAGCCAGTCGGCCATCGAGATGGTAATCAATTGATCCTAGAATCTGAGACAGAAACTTAATTTTCTGGGCTGTGTGATTTCCAAAAAGATGGCGATGAACTTTTTGAGGTTCAATTTGATGGCGCAAAAGTTCTGCGGCGATTAAGTGAGGAGTGGGGTCATTGCGAATGTAACGAAAATTATTCGTATCAAAAACGATACTTGTATAAAGAGGTACGGCCATCTGGCGATCCATCGGAATTTCAAGTCCCTTGATCAGTGAATAAACGAGTTGGCCCGTCGAGCTGGCACCAATGTCGATAAAGTGATTTTCATCCAAAGGGTATCCATCCAAGGGCGGATGATGATCAATAAAGAGAACTCGCGAGCAATTTTTCTGAAGCTCGGGCCAGAGTCCTAAAAGCAATGTCGGATCATTAGTGTCGAAGATTAAAGCCAAGTCCGTTTTCTTGATGGGGTTTTTGATCTTGTTAAATGTTTCAATGACCTGACCCTGCTCTAAGAAATGATACTTTTTTGGTGTTTCATCGACATTGAGGACTCGAACGGTTTTGCCCGCTTTTTTCAGTGCCCAGTACATCGCTAACTGGGAGCCAAGCCCATCTCCGTCAGGTTGAGTATGGGTGCTGAGCACAATGGATTGCGCTTTTTTGATGTGTTCGAAAATGGGATGCATACTTTATTAATTCTCCCAGTGTCAGAGTGGAAGCGCAACGCGAGCTTGGTCTTGATCTTAAGTGCTTGAAATTACTAAATAAAAAAGGGTATTGATCTTATTCGGGAAGGCAAAGTATACTGCCGAGCTTTTAACGAGGAGTGTCAAGTGGCAGAAGATACAGTTCCCATGACCTTGGCTGGGAAGAAAAAATTGGAGGACGATCTCAAAAGACTCATGTCGGTTGAGCGTCCCAACATCATCAAGGCCATTGAAGAGGCCCGCGCTCAGGGTGATATTTCTGAGAATGCCGAATATGAAGCGGCGAAAGAGCGCCAGGCTTTTATCGAAGGAAAAATCAGTGAAATAAATTCTAAGTTGGCCCGGGCTCAGGTGATCAACCCCTCATCAATTAAGAGCGACAAAGTTGTCTTTGGCGCCACCGTTGTGATTGAGGATCTGAACGCTAATGGAAAATCATCGAAGAAGTTGAAGTATCAAATCGTTGGGGTTGATGAGTCAAATGTCCAAGAAGGCTTGCTTTCAGTAGCATCTCCGCTGGCGCGCGCTATGATTGGAAAGACTGAAGGCGATGTTATTTCGGTCAATACTCCTAATGGAATAAAAGAATACGAGATCGTGGAGTTCTTTTACGAGTGACCATCGAAGTCAGCTCTTAGAACTTTTTGAGGAGATCGGCTCCGAAGCCCGACTCATTGAAATACTTAACGTGTTTTATGAAAGCCTAGCGTCTGACCTGATGCTGGGCTTTTTCTTTTCTGGACGCGATGTCAGGCAAATTGCGCAAAAACAGGCCTTGTTTATGCTTAAGGCCATGGCAAAACCTGTTGCTCTTCCCGTCAAGCCCCCACATATGGCGCATTTAGAATTGCCGCCCATATTAGAAGGTCACTTCAATCGTCGGATTGTCATTTTGAAACGCACATTAGAGTCACAAGGTCTAAAAGAAAAAGCGATTCAAACTTGGGTTTCGTTTGAGTCGCTTTTCAAAGATCAAATCGTGAAGAGCTGAATTTAGTTGGCCCGAGCTTTTAAATAACGGTCGCAAACCATGCTCTTGTCATATTCATCATTGTCCGCATGAATTTCGAGAGTGGCGTAATGCTTTCCTGCCTTATTGGGTGTCTTGAAAACAGTGAAGATCACATAAATAAATCTTCCTGAATTAACATCTCGGGTCGCCCCTTCATAAATAGTCGTGTGAGTCGTTTGGGCCTTTTGAATCTGATGATCAAAGAGCTGGGCAACGGTTCCGATTTGCTCGATAGTTGAAGAAATAACTAAGACCGCCGGATTGTCGGTTCCAAACTCTGCATGGACATGGTTGTTTAAAATCACCTTGAATTCTTGGTTGTCACACCGAAATCCACTGGCGTTAGCAACTGTCGACAAGGCCAATGTGAGTATTAAGGCCGCAAATTTCATAAAACCCCCTTTGTAGGACTGCCTCGGGAGTAAATCTCATTGGGGTTTGTGTCAAACCCTTTTTTGGTTGATGATGCCTTGCATTACCGTGACACTATTAGAAGATGAGCCGCTGGAGAGTTGAAACATCAATTGAAATCCGTGCCCCTGCCGAACAAGTTTGGCAAGAGTTAATGGATTTTCAAAGCTTTCATGAATGGAATCCACTCTTTACCCTCATTGAGGGTGATATGCGGATCGGGGGGCGACTCGTTGAAACTATCAATCTATTTGGTGGCCGGCCAGTTCGATGGGCCTCTCGCATCATTCATTTAGAGCCTCCACACAAGTTTGCTTGGCGCGGCCATGTTTGGTTTAAGCAGTTTGGTGAAGGTGAGCATCACTATCAGGTAACTCCACTCTCAGATCAGCACTGCCGGTTTGATCATTGGGAGTATTTTTTCGGAATAGTTCCTAACTTGCTGGGGCCTGTGTTCACCTACGTCGCTAAGAAAAAGTTCGAAGCAATGAATCAAGCCATGAAAATGCGAGTTGAAGGAAAGCGAATGGGATTAAGATGAATCGTCTATGGGTCTTTCTTGGCGCCACTCAGGTCGGAGCGTTGGTCCGATATTTTGTAGATATGCATTGGGGTGGGGATTTTAGGCAGCTTTCGTTGGCAACTCTTGCCATAAATCTTATGGGATCTTTTATAGCAGGTTTTTTTATCAGCATTGGTGAATCGGGGGTTTGGTCAAGAGAGATGACCGTAACGCTTATCGCGGGCCTGTGTGGTGCCTTGACGACGCTATCAGGACTCAGCAGCCAATCGTTGTTGTTGTATGAGCAAGGCGAATGGAAGCTTTCGGCATTTTTAGTTTTTGGAACTGCGTTTTTCGGTCTGGTTATGGTTTGGTTGGGGAGAGCTTCCGGTCGCGTAATCGTTGGGGGATTATGAAAAAACAACGGTGGGTTGTTAAAGTCGGCAGTCAAATGGTTTGTGCCGGAGGGGCTGTCCAAATCCGATCGTGGATGACTCAAGTGAGAAAGCTCAGCGCTCAGCACAATATCGAAGTGATTTGGGTGACCAGCGGTGCCATCGCTACGGCACTTGAAAGAACTCGATTTCGAAAAAATCGAAACAGTTGGAAAATTTCTGAAAGCCAAGCGTTGAGTGCTATTGGCCAGCCGCTCTTAATGGATTTGTATCTCTTGGCCATCAACGCCCTGGGCATGAGTGGCGCACAAGTGCTCTTAACTTATGACGACATAAGAAATTCAATTCGAAAGCAGAACTTAAAAAATACTCTCTCGCAACTTCTTAAATGGAAAACCCTTCCGTTGATTAATGAAAATGACGCTGTCTCTAGCGAGGAGATTCGGTTTGGAGACAATGATTCCCTGTCAGCCAAGGTGGCGATCTTGTTAGGCGCCGATCAACTTGTCATTTTGACTGACGTAGACGGTCTTTATGATAAAGACCCAAGAGCCCACGACAAGGCAAGGCTCATTCACCGGCTTGATCGCATTTCTGAAAAGCTACTCAAGCAAGTGAAGGGAGCCAAAAGCTCAAAGACTGGAACCGGCGGCATTTATTCGAAGCTGAAGGCCGCCCGTGAAGCCGGAATGGCGGGAATCAAAACCGTATTGGTTCGGGGAGATATCCCTCACGTTTTAGAAAAGTTGGCCCAAGGCGAAGCTGTGGGTACTTTGATTAATCCGAGATCGTCATGATCACAAAAACGCTAAGTAAATTAAATTTTCAACAAGGTCTCTCTAAAATCAAAAGCGGCGCTGAGGTGCTTCGTAACATACAATCAGAAACAAAAAATCTGGTGTTGACCCAAATTGCTGACGAAATCTGGTCTCAGCGAGACAAGATTCTAAGTGCCAACCATAAAGATCTCAAACTTGCGAAGGGTCATCCGGCGGCGTTTATTGATCGTTTGACGTTGAACACTAGGCGCCTAGAAACCATGATTGAAAGTCTGCGCGAAATTGTCAAACTTTCTGATCCTGTTGGAGAAGTGGTTGAAACTAAAACATTATCTAACGGATTGAAGTTGAGCAGGGTTCGAGCTCCTCTGGGAGTGCTATTTATGATTTTCGAATCTCGCCCCAATGTGGCGCTTGAAGCCTTTTCGATCGCTTTTAAATCGGGTAACGCCATTATTTTAAAAGGGGGACGGGAGTCTAAAAACACTGTTGAGGCTATTTTTAAAATAATAGACACGGTCTTAAGTCGCAACGGGCTACCAACTCATCTTTTTTGGGGATTATCTGATTTTGATAGAAAATGGGTTTTGAAATTCTTAAAAGAAAAAAACACGCTTGATGTCGTTATCCCGCGTGGGGGTGACGCGCTCATTGATTTCGTCGTCAAAAATTCTTTAATACCAATAATTAAAAACGACCGAGGTCTTTGTCATATCTACGTTCACGAAGATGCGGACATCGAAATGGCACTAAAAATAATTATTAACGCGAAAACTCAAAGACCTGGTGTGTGTAATGCCGTCGAAACGATTTTAATCCATAATCAAATTGCATCAAAGCTCTTGCCTCAGCTGCATCAGATGATGCCCGGTGTGCAGTTTGTTTGTGATTCAAAGGCCAAAGCGATGCTGAAGGATTTTGATCGGATTTTGCCGGCAACAAAAAAGAGTTGGGATACAGAATATTTGGATTTGTTTCTTAACGTTTGTGTTGTTGAGACTCTCAAGGCCGCTGTCGATCACATAAGAAAACATGGGTCACGGCATTCGGAGTCTATCATTGCGCGCGATCAAAGTGTCGCCACCGAATTTATTTCAATCGTTGATGCGGCCGCGGTCTACTGGAATGCCAGCACCAGATTTACTGATGGGTTTGAAATGGGCTTAGGCGGTGAAATTGGGATCTCAACTCAAAAACTGCATGTTCGTGGGCCCGTGGGACTCAAAGAGCTGACTTCATGTCGATGGGTTGGCGTCGGAAACGGGCAAGTGAGAGTGTAAAATTGTCTCTAGTCAATTTTCCATCGTGACGAAAAACGGTTTCTGGTTTGAAAAATAAATCCTGACATTTCCATAGGATACATAATTTTGACCAGTCGCACTGGCCCCTTGATTGCTCTTGTGACGCGTTGCCATGGAAGCGCGTATGTTTTTAGTGCCATTACTGATCTGGAGTCTCGTCTTTTCGACGACTTCCGATGGGTGGGCCAGCCAAGGAAGGCCTTTTTCTTCTAAAGCCAAATCGAAACCGGCGGCGAAGCCCGCCGGGGAGCGAATGGTTTTGATCAAGCCGTCGGTAACTGACCAGGAGATGGAAGAACTCCTGATGGCCGAGGACTTGGTTTTAGAGAAAAAAGAAGACGAGTGGTTTCAAGAAGACCTTAGAGCCATTGAGCAAACGTTTCCGCAAAATCCACGGCGGCAATGGAGAACCTTACTACTTCGCGAATATTTAAACATCATGCTTGAGAGCGGAAAGAAGTACGCCCTTCTTTCGGGATCACGGGATATTTGGGCCCTAGCTGACGGACTTCAAAACAGTCCCGTCTTTCGAGGACTTTATAAAAAATCGCGCATCATGCAAGACACCCTTGCAAACCAAACCTTCGAGCCTATTGAATTCATCTCCCTACTTTTGCCGGTCTCGTTTTTCTTAGAAAAAGAGTACGCAAGGCTTAAAGCGGCAAAGGCGGAGACCGATCGATGGGAACATTTGATCAAGCAAGGTTACGCGCGTAAGGGGGATCCGGAAATCCAAGCAAAAATCGAGCAAAACAGTAAAATCATGGGCGAGATTTTTTACCGTCTAAATTTCTTACTGGCTCGTGAACCCACATTAGCCATGTTGATGGAACCGGTTACTCCCGGAAAAGATGACTTCTTTTTTCAGTATGTCATGGAATCTCTGAAACGGGGACGTGAAACCGGTGCCCGCGGGGAAGTGCTTTTGCGTCAAATGCAAAATCAACTTTGGCCGCAGGTTCAAAAATTCTCCAGAGAAATGTCCAAAGGTCACTTCACCGCAGTGGCCTATGCATGGCGAGCCGGCACTAGCCTTCAAGAAAACTTCGAGTATTTTATGCGCCATCATGGCTTGAAAGACCGTTTGCTTGAGCGGTTTGCGCGAATCAGCCCCTCGGTCAAAGATCAATGGGATAAAACTGATATTCAAATTGGAGAACAATTGGGAATTTACAAATTTAATTCCGTTCGGTTTGTCACAGGAGTGGGCGTAGGACTTGCCGGTTCGTCGGCGGCGTATGCATTGGGTGGTCTACCAGGAATTGCATTTGGAATTGCAGCTACAGGAAACTTCTATCTCCAAGCGCGAGGATTTCGAGAGGCAACGGCTTTTGGCGCTGCCACGGGACTCAACACCTATGAAGTGGCCCGAAGGGCCTCTGAGTCGAAAACTGAAAATCGAATTCTCACGTCAGGTATCGGGCTTAGCGTTTTAGGCCTCACGAGTTTTAGAGCCTTTGGCGGTATGTTCGGAGCAGTCAGAGCCATACCAAAAGCTGCGGCCGCTGTTCCTGCCACAATTAAATCGGTGAGAGCGTTCCCGTCGGCTATCAAAGAAACGGGTCTTCGTGCTTGGGCGGGCGCCCATAAAGAAGAGCTCTTTGGAATGGCCATTGCTCAAGTTATGACGGTTGCACCCTATCCAATTGGAGCTTCTAAGCATCCGCTTGATGACTTTAGAAACGATCAAAACATCAGGTTCAATTTGGTGACTTCGTTTATTTTGAATTCTATCTTGGGGTACTATTGGAGAAACATTACCGCGTTATCTTATCCGCAGGTGCTTTGGATCATTGCAGGATCCCAAGGGATGCTGACGACCATTCAGTCCTTATACAGTGACGACCACATCAAACTTGAATCAGTTGTTTTTGATGTGTTTTTCGTTTCAATTTTCGCCGCTGCCAAGTCCCGATTTGTTTTCAGACCCTTCGGTGATTATTTAAGAAACTCCGTGGAGGCTCGTTTTGCCGCAAGTCCCGTGGCCGCGGAAGTACTGAAACGACTCACCGGATTTGTGAACTCATCGACCAGCTCAACGACGTCGACCGTGACCTACGCGGAATATCAAAAAGAAGTCATCGAGACTCAATTTAAAGCTATGGTTAAGGCACAAATTGAAGAGCCTGTACTTGTGCCTGTTGACGTCATGCTTCGTCGTTAACCCGGCGCATTAACTATAAGTCTTACTTGATCAATCAGAGGCCCAAGTGTAAGCATGGGGGACTTACTGAACACAGAAAAATTCAAAAAGGAGAGGGGCCTCAATGACTCCACGTGTGAAAGAGATTTTGAGTTGGTATGGATCGGACAATCCTGGGGTTTTAGCAAATCTTGCGCGATTAATGAATTCGGGGCGCTTAGCGGGAACGGGTAAGCTCGTTATCCTGCCTGTTGATCAGGGATTTGAGCATGGCCCTCATCGATCATTTGCCGTTAATCCCCCGTCAATGGACCCTCGATACCATTTCGAACTAGCCATTGAATCAGGTTGTAATGCTTATGCGGCTCCACTTGGATTTTTGGAAGCGGGGGCTCGGGAATTTGCGGGAGAAATTCCACTCATTCTCAAGCTTAATAACTCGGATGTGCTGTTTTCAAACAAAGATCCTAAATCGGCTGTTACGGCAACTGTGCGTGATGCCTTGAGGCTTGGCTGTGCTGGAATTGGATTCACCATCTATCCTGGAAGCGCTCAACGAAATGACATGTACGAAGAGATTCGCGCGATTGCGGAAGAGGCAAAAGCCAATGGGCTTGCGGTTGTTGTTTGGTCTTATCCTCGCGGCGGCGGGATGAGTAAAGACGGCGAGACCGCAGTTGATGTAGTTGCCTATGGTGCTCATATCGCTGCCCAATTGGGTGCTCACATTGTAAAAGTGAAGCCACCGACGGCCCATCTTGAGCAATCAGAAGCAGCCAAAGTTTACGAAAAAATGAAAATTCCCGTTTCCACCCTGAGCGAGCGCATCCAACATGTGGTGCAGTCCTGTTTTGCTGGCCGTCGTATTATTATTTTTTCTGGAGGCGCGGCAAAGTCGGATCAAGAAGTGCTGGACGAAGTAAAAGGCCTAGCACAAGGAGGAGCGTTTGGATCAATTATGGGACGAAATGCCTTCCAAAGACCGAAGAAAGACGCCATTAAATTACTTCATACTGTACAAGATATTTTTAGAGAAGGTCGATGAGCCAAGAGCAAGACAATCCGATTAAAAGTGAAAAGCGAAGAAAGCTTCATGCCTTAAAAGCGGCGGGAATTGATCCGTTTCCTCACGAGTATCAACGCAACTCAACGGTAGGTGAAATTCGTGCGCGCCACGGGGGATTAAAAGCAGGAGAACACACTTCTGAACCTGTTTATCGGATTGCTGGACGGGTCATGACCGTTAGAATCATGGGTAAAGCGGCCTTTTTCAACCTTCAAGATCAATCGGGAATTCTTCAAGTCTACTTGAAAACCGCTGAGCTTTCAGAGAAAGACCGCATCGTCTTTGATCACTTAGATCTCGGGGACATTGTTGGGGTTGAAGGTACCATGTTTGGTACGAAAACTGGTGAGCTTACCCTAAATGCTAAGTCGATAACCATGCTCTGCAAGACTTTGGAGCCGCTCCCGGATAAACATTCTGGGCTTGCCGACGTCGAACTGAAGTATCGAGCGCGATATTTAGATCTCTTATCAAGTCCGGAGTCCCGCCAGGTATTTGAGATCCGTTCCAAAGTGATAAGAGAGATTAGAAATTTTCTAGATTCACGGGGGTTTCTCGAAGTTGAAGTTCCGATGCTTCAGCCCATTTACGGAGGTGCGGCGGCTCATCCATTTAAAACGCACCATCGAGCATTAGATTTGGCACTGTATTTAAAAATTTCTCCGGAACTTTATCTCAAAAGACTCATCGTGGGTGGGTTTGAGAAAGTTTATGACTTAAGTAAAAACTTTCGAAATGAGGGAATTGATCGAAGCCACAATCCTGAATTTATGATGCTTGAGTGGTACGAGGCGTACACGGATTATAACTATCAAATGAAGCAGTTTGAAGAATTGGTCTCTCAAGTCGCAATGAAGGTGGTTGGCAAGACTCGCGTTCCCTATCAAGGGCAAGAGATCAATCTTGCTCCTCCTTGGAAGCGCATTTCTATGATTCAGGCGATTCAAGAGTTTGGTGGCCTTGACGTTAGTCGGCTCAACGATAAAGAACTATTCGCAAAGGCAAAGGCCGCAGGATCCGATCTGGAGACCG
This sequence comes from Oligoflexia bacterium, assembly GCA_020847095.1. Classification (GTDB taxonomy): domain Bacteria; phylum Bdellovibrionota; class Bdellovibrionia; order JABDDW01; family JABDDW01; genus JADLCR01. The sequence continues at coordinate 10,813 of JADLCR010000094.1, forward strand.
CGCCAAGTCGTGGCGAGCTCATTTGTGAATTGTTTGAATTACTGGCGGAAAAGAAGATCGTTCAACCTACATTCATCATCGATCACCCCGAAGAGATCTCTCCTCTGACAAAGGGGCATCGACAAACCAAGGGACTGGTCGAGAGATTCGAGCCCATTATTTGCGGCATGGAAGTAGGAAATGCCTACACAGAACTCAACGACCCCGAGGAGCAACGAAGTCGTTTAGAGTCACAAGATAAAAAGCGGGTCATTGATGATGAAGCTCACCCCATGGACGAAGATTTTGTTCGCGCCATTGAGGTTGGTATGCCTCCCACCGGCGGCGTCGGTCTTGGAATTGAGCGTCTGGTGATGCTCCTCACAGATCAACATTCCATTCGAGATACAATTTTATTTCCGACAATGCGACCGAGGTCCAATTGACTGCCGTGACCTTTAACTTTCTTTGTGCATGGCTCGTCACGGCCACCGTTTGGGCTCAACCAGTTGTGATACCCTTAGAAAAGGCACCACCGACGCTCAAGAGAGAAAAACCGGTGGTGACAGCGGCCATTTTAGATGCGCGACCTAGCTTCGAGTATGCCATGGCTCACCCTCGAGGAGCAGGTCACATCCGCGTTGAAGATTATAATCAAACCGAAGCCCCTCACCTTGGTGCTCTGGATCCAGACTTTAATTTATTAGCCTCAAAACTGCGGGCCCTTGGAGTGCACCCAGATCGTACTATCACGGTTGTAGGACGAGGAAAAGACGGCCGTGGTGAAGAGGGGCGAGTGGCTTGGATGCTCAAGTTTTTGGGGGTTTCTAAGGTGAAGATTATCAATATTCAAGAGGTGAAGAAAAAAACTTCTGGCCAGAAAGAGAATATTGAAACCGCACCCATTTGGAAACCCGAAGTGAAATCGAGTCTTCGGATCACGACAAAGGAACTTCAGGCGCTCTTAACTCAAAAGCGCGCGGACTATGTTTTGATCGATGTTCGATCGCGTGACGAATACGACGGTAAGGGTGAAGATGCGGTAGCACGTATGGGACGATTGCCCGGCGCTATCAATATTCCTTGGACCGAATTTGTCAGTGCGCAAGGAGTGCCGGTAAATAAAGACGAAGCTCGTCATCTTTTAACTTCTCGGGGAGCTGATCTTTCAAAACGACTTATTTTTTATTGCGCAAGTGGACTTCGCGCTGCCTACGCCACTAACGCCGCACTAGAAGCCGACCTCGATGCAACTAATTATGACGGTGGATTGAAAGAATGGGTAGGGATTAGAGATACCAATCAAAACCAAAATAACCGTAATACATCAAACCATTAACATGATTGCTGATATCTTGATTTGAAGTCGCCATACCTTGCCGGGTCATCACGGCCCCGAAATCGCAACGTTCTGCTCCCGCATTGAAACTCAGTCTAAACGGCTGATTTTCGGTTCCTATCAAATCCCACCCCAGTTGGCCCCCAAAACTGCCCCCTAAGTAAGACGTGATATTCGTGATGTTTCCTGAGTAAGTCATGAATTCATAGCGAGCCATGGCCATTTTTGCCTTCAGTGATAAGCTCTCTGTTAAATAAATCTTGGCGGAGCCCCCAAGGGTGGCGACGTAGTCCCAAATGCGACCTTGAAGAGTTAATAACGATGCTTCAATTGAAAACACCAAAATGTTGATGTGAACGCCGCCGTTGATTGTTGTGTAAATGCCCCCAACATTCCATCTTTGACTGCCGTCGCTAAAATCGATGGCTCCCACGCCGCTGCCGAATCCTACAGAAAATCCAAATGGGCCCGTATTGGCAAAAGCGGGAGCCGTGCTTAAGCAAAGCCAAACCAAGATGCTGAGTAATCTCAGATGCATAGCTTCATTGTGCAACAGCTCTCAAAGGTTGACTACGAGCTTCGAATGGTTGGTCAAGAATTCGGACGTTAGCCCTGGAGGACTGAAGTCGAGAGTCTAACTATTTTGAGGATGGTCGAGGTCGACTTGAAAGCTAATACCGTGTTGCTTGAAGCCTAGCTTTTCATAGAAGCGATGGGCATCAACTCGGACCTTATTCGAACTTAAGACGAGCTTGTAACAGCCGCAGGCTCTTGCCTCGTTCATCGCATGCCTCATCATGGAACGTCCAATTCCTTGCGATTGGAAATTGGGGTGCACCACCACGTTTTCGACGATAGCCGACGGCACTCCCTTGTGTGCCATATTATCCATGACAAGCAGTGAGTACGTACCCACGATACTATTGTCTCTCAATGCCAAAAAGATTTTGTAGTTAGGGTAACTTTGAATCTTTCCAAAAATGCTTGCGGCTTTGTCGGGCGGCATGGCCTGTTCTTGCGGTGCTAAAACGGTGTAAAGAGTGATGAGTGCGGGTAAATCAAATGGATTTGCCTGTCGAATTTGTAAGCTCATGACAGTCTGAAAGCCGAATAGAATCCTAAGTTAAACAAAAAATGCAAAGCGATGGGGGTTGCAAGTGACTGGGTTTGGACAAAACGCACTCCCCACCAGCAGCTCACCAAAAAAGTATAGGCGGTTTGAAATAAAACAAATGAGTAAAGTTCCTGAGGAACGATAAAAATCGCAAACAAATGGCCCCAGGCAAATAAGATGGCAGAAAGTAAAATGACTCGAGTCATTGATTTATTAAAAGCCGCCAAGGGCCACCAAAGAGCATGGCGAAATAAGAACTCTTCAAGAAGGGGACCGATTAGTAATAGAAATAAAACATTTTGAGAGTCGTTTAAGTCCCATGGAATTAACAAACCGCTTTGTTGAGCTACGCGATACACCAAATATCCAAACGCCCATGAAAAGATAAGATCCATCATGAAGCGGGGAGTGACGTTAACTTTAAGAGCCAAGCGCTTTCGATAAATTCCGATGCCCACAGCAATGGCGAAAATAATTTCGATCCCGTAGCTAAAAAGCGGGTGGAGACGGGCGTAAAATCCGTCGAGCGGGAATCGCAACGCCAAATAAGCCAAAATGACGAGAATTCCAAAACGGCTTTCAGCGTTTCTAAACCATTTCAATTGGAGCTCCTTTCAATTAGACCACCATTCACACTAGCGAAAAAGGTGAACCTCATCAAGCAATCGAAATGGGGCTAGACAGTGCTTCCATAATGGTGCAAATATAACACGCCACAGCAATAGGGATTTGTGATGACAAAGATACTTAGAAAATTCAGAAGTTTTGCGAGCGATAACAATTCCGGGGTGCATCCAGAAGTCATGAGCGCCATGGAGGCGGCCAACGGTGACCATGTGGTTGCCTATGGTGACGACCCGGTTACTGATCAAGCGGAGCAAAAGTTCCAATCAGTTTTTGGAGCTGATACCGAAGTTTACTTTGTATTCAATGGGACGGCGGCTAATGTTTTGTCTCTGATGTCTTGTTGCCCAAGTTATGGGGCGATCGTGGCGTCGTCGACAGCCCATTTGGCCCATGATGAGTGTGGTGCCCCGGAGAAACATTTGGGATCAAAAGTGATCCAAGTTCCTCATCGCGACGGGAAAATTGCTGTAGATGATCTAGAAGCCGTAATGGTTGGCTTTGGAGATGCTCATCGCGTGCAACCCAAGGTGTTAAGCCTGACCCAGGCAACCGAAATGGGTTCGGTTTATCAGCCAGGGGAAATTCAATCTTTAGTGAAGGTGGCAAAGAAGTACGGCCTTCTGGTTCATATGGATGGGGCTCGTATTTCAAACGCTGCGGTGAGCCTCGGGTTGAACCTAAGGCAAGCAACCAAAGATCTCGGAATCGATATTTTATCTTTGGGTGGAACCAAAAATGGATTGATGGGTGCTGAAGCGGTCGTGTTTTTTAACTCTCAACTTTCTCGCAATTTTCAGTTTTTAAGAAAGCAAAGTATGCAGCTGGCTTCAAAGATGAGATTTCTCTCGGCACAGTTTTTGGCATTTTTTGAAAATGATTTATGGAAGCGAAATGCGACTCATGCCAATCAAATGGCTAAAAAGCTGGGGCAAATGATTGTCGATATTCCAGGAGCTCAACTTGCTCGACCTGTTGAAGTCAATTCTTGTTTTGTTAGAATGAGTTCGTCAGCGATTGAGAAGCTCCAAAAGGAATTCTTTTTTTATGTTTGGGAACCGCAATATAATGAAATTCGTCTCATGACTTCGTTTGACACGACGGACTCAGATCTCGTGAAACTCACTGAGGCTATTAGAAAGAGTCTATGAGTTATACTCCAGCGGAATTCGTCAATTTGATGCTTTCGATAGTGGTGCTCATGCTTTTTGCCCATGGGGGCGGGTATATTTTTTCTAAGCTTAAACAACCTCAGGTCGTTGGTGAGATTTTGGGGGGCCTACTTTTAGGTCCAACTTTTCTGCAGCGATTGTTTCCGGATTTTATGAATCAGCTGTTTTTTACTCAAAGCTCTACACAAGCCGTACTGGGCGCCATTTACCAACTTGGAGTTATTCATTTAATGTTTTGTTCTGGTCTTGAAATTCGAACGCATTTTCAGGCCAATGAGCGACGACTCGTTACTTTTTTAGTGCTGTTTGGCACGTTACTACCGTTTGTTCTTTCTTGGGTGGTGCGTCCTCTATTTTCTCAAAGTCAAATGTTGGGTGAGGCGCAAAACGAATTAGCGATGTGGCTTATCTTTGCGCTGGCCGTAAGCATAACGTCGATTCCGGTTATATCGAGAATTTTGCATGACCTTGATCTACTAAAAACAGGCTTTGCTCGGGTAGTTCTGACCTCCGCCGTTGTTGAGGACATTGCTCTGTATGTGGTTTTAACTTTGACTCTATCTCTAGCTGGAGCGGGCACAGGTCAACATTTTGGGGTAGGAGCCTTACTCCAAGGTCAGACCGAATGGGTCAAGATGGTCTATCACGCGGTCGTATCGCTTGGATTTTTTGGAGCATCTTTGTGGGCAGGCCCGAGATTTTTTAAGCTCGTCGATCGTTCTTCATTTAACGTTTTACGAAAGGCCAATCCCTTTGCTTTTTTAATTGCCTTTATGTTGGCGGTGACTTCCCTTGCTGCATCGCTAGGAATTGCTCCAATGTTTGGCGCTTTTGTTGCCGGTCTCGTTGTTCAAGGAGCGGATACCAAACTGGATCGAGCAAAAGAAGATGTGAAGGCTTATTCATTTGGAATTTTTATTCCAATATATTTTGCCTTAGTTGGAATGAAATTGGATTTGCTCAAGAATTTAAACCTCAAATTTTTCGCCATGTTTTTCGCGGTGGCGTGTGTAATCAAGCTGGCGAGTACCTTTGCTGGAGCAAGATTTGCCGGTGTCTCAAATAAAAGATCGCTGCTCTATTCGGTCGCCATGAATGCCCGAGGAGGCCCGGGAATTGTGCTCGCTTCTTTGAGTCGTGACGCTAAAATCATTTCTTCTGAGTTTTATACAGCTTTGATTATTTTGGCGATCACAACGAGCTGCATTGCGGGAAGTGTATTGCAGCTCAATCGCCACAACCTAAAAGATTGACTTACTCTTCCTTCAGCGCGAAAATTTGCAAATGGCACTCATTGGTGATGGACAAGTCGTTGCGAAAAAGGCCCCTGATTTTGAATTAAGGGATCACAAGGGTGGGGTTGTCAAACTTTCGGAAGCACTGCGAGTGGCTCCTGCCTTGCTCGTTTTCTATCCCGGTGATTTCACACCGGTCTGCACAGCGCAGCTTTGCAATTACCGCGATAACTTTGAATCGCTTATTAAGCATGGAGTTCAGGTTTTTGGAATTAGTCAAAACACGCCTGAAGAGCACGCCAAGTTTGCGGGAGAGTACGACTTTCCATTTCTGCTGCTTTCGGATCCGGGAAATGCGGTCGCCAAGGCCTACGGTTGCACTTCAATTTTGATGTTTGGCAAAGTCAGTCGCGCTGTATTCATTGTGAACACTAAGGGAATCATTCTGTATCGCTATGTTGAGCCTGTGGCCATTACTCACCGAAAGGCCGACGAGCTAGTCAAAGTGCTTTCAGATCTAAAAGAGAACAACTTAATCTAGTTGGCCCGATCATCGCAAAATTTGTTTGCCATTGAGGTATACACAAATGAAGAGATTTTATTTGTCGCTTATTGGCTTTGCTATGAGTTTGGTTGTTTCTACGGCTGGTGCTGAAATCGTAGAAATCACCTACAAGATCGATCGTAGTAAGACAGCAAGTATCAATAAACAACAATTTCGCGTGCAAGATGAAGAGGCTCCTGGAGAAACTCTCGAATTGCGACGTTTGAAATACCTGGGTCACGGTGGGTTTCAGGTAGATGCAGTGAAAAGGCAGGGAAGGCGAATCATCGTCAGATATAGTTTTGCTCCTGAGTTCACTGGTTTAGGCGCTGGATTCCCATCGGCTATGCTCGATCATTTTAAGATTCGCGACGGAGTCATTTTTGCGGTGGCCCCTACGGTAACCGGCGGTAGCGTTGAAATGGCGCTGGGAAAAATTGATTCCGATAAAAATATTAAGTTAGGCAAAGGAGTTAGCCTTGGTCTCTGGGAGACCGTGGTTGACGGAAAAATTTTAGGCCTTGATCTGATCTTTTACGGTCCGGGCAATTGATGCCAATTCTTGGCTTAGCTTCGTCCAAATGTTAAACGCTCGATTCATATCAATTTAAAATTATGCGACCTGACAAGCATGTCCTTTGCTCATTGGAAAGTATTTGGAGGACGAAATCATGAAGCACTTATTGACGTTTTTGATTCTAGCAGTTTGGGCCGCGACAGCCAACGCGAAGCCAGAAATCAGTTGTCCGGCAACTAAGCAATTCCCCTATAGCATTCAAATTCAATCGGTTGGAGCGCAACCTTGGGAAAAAGTGGCGTCCATAAAACGTGGAAAGCAGTTGGTTTATCAAAATAAGGTGCGGCTTTATGATCGCTCAACTCAGAAAGACTACACGTCTGGAAATTTATTTAATTTAACTTTGGTAAAGGCACCAAATAAGCGCGCTAAGCTCGTTGCTGTGGTATCAGAAAAGGGCGATCGCAAATTCATTTCTGATGGATCTTTAGCCTGCAAAATACTTTAGGGCGGATCCTCATTTCGCCAACCCCTAGTACGGGCAGTTGGTTCCTTGAATCGCATTTCCAATACGCGTGTGTATAGGTTTTAACTCGGGATGTTCTCTAGTTCCTGAGCCTCGGCCATAAGAAAACATCGTTACGGCGAGAACGCGATCATCTTCAAAGGCTTTTTGATAGGTGGGGAGTTGGAGCTCTTTTAAAGTATTCATGTTGGTCCAAGCTCCATTGCGGGCGTAGGCCATCATCACAAGTACAATTTTTTTGTCTCTTGGCACTCGCGCCTTAGCCTGATCCAAGAATTTCTTAAGCTTGTTGACGTTGACGGCTGAATTCGGATCTCCCGGAGGATCGACATAAGCTTCAATTCCAACCCAATCCAAACCTTGAGAAAAAATAGCATCTTCGTTCATGAGTTGCTCGCGGGTATAAACGACTCCAACCGGTCGGTCGCTTAATCCTTTAGCCTGAATTTTAGATCGTAAACCGCGAATGGCGGCTTCAGTTTCTCCCTTGTTCCATGAAGGTTCATCGGAGAGCTCGATGAGGTCAACCTTGTTCCAATGAGGAGACATGAGATCTAAAACGCGATTAACGGGAGTAACTCGATTAGGATCGGTTTCGGCCAAGTTCATGCCAAGATAAATTCTTTTTCCGGCATTGGCATTGGCTTCAACTGATTTTCTCATCACCGGAATCCAAACGTCGTCAGTCACATCGGTACTGGATTCATAGCCCGCGCGAGCCAAAGCGACATAGAGGTTGGTATAACATTCGACTTCTTTTCTAAAGTTTCCATATTTGCCGTCGCTAAAATAGTAACCGTACAAAAGCGGATGATTCGGAACTGGAATTCCGTCAATGACAACAGGAGTAGGTGATGGAGTAGGAGATGGTGGAGGTGTGGCTGTCGCCGAAGGACTTGGTTGAGTTGTGCCGGCGGGACTAGGTTTTATGGAGGCCGAGTTGTTGTTTTGAACCTGTGAGGCTGTAGGTGTTTGATAAGTCTTTGGACTACAACCCCAGAACGCAAGCGCTACTAAGCCAAGAGCCAATCGAAATGATTTCATGAGTCCCCCACCCTGAATTACTAGACTCATCGGCTAAGGTCGGGCCCCACCTAAGGCCAAAAGCAGAAAACCGAAAATTGAAAAGTGAGGAATTCTGTTAAAGGTTTGATCAAAAAATAAAAAACCCCACAAGCCTGAAAGGCTTGTGGGGCAATGGTTTCAGGGTTGCTGTTGAGCAGGGCCCCCTGGTTGGTCGCCATGCTATGGGGGGATTTGGTAGCTCGTCAACTCGAAAACCCCTCTGGTAAAGGGTTTGGGGCTGACTAAGGGATATGGTACTGGTTAAAACGTTGGCACTTTTATAATGCTAAGTATTGGAAATCACAGGGGTAATGTTGGACTACTCGTTGCTCTAAGGTAAGCCCAAAGGGGAGGCAAAATGAAGTCCATATTATGGGTTTTAACCGTGATTCTAGGCTTCGCTCAAATGGCCAACGGCGAAGAATGCACATTTAAATTAGGCCCATCAGACACTCAAGTTGCGGGGGCAGCAGTGCAGAGAACCGAGTTGAGGTCTCGATTTCTTATTTTTCCTCAACGTTCACTTTTTTCGACTCTTGAACGCGACCAATCGATTTTAAGCGTTTGTTTGGATTCCGATTTAGCGCCCACGATGGAGGGTCGGATAGATTTCCAAAATGGACTGTTGAGCATTGAAACTTCTAATTTGAGCTCTCGAGGCCAAATCAAGTGCTTTGATTCGCCAGAGCTTTGCCTGCCGTTTTTATCGGAATTTGATCGCATAGTCGAAAGCGCCCTTAAAACACATACGCCCAATAGAGATCAAATTAACCAGCTTAGACGCACTCAAAAGGCCGCATCTGATTTCAAACTCAAGTTGGCTGATATAGCTCAAAAGCGAATGACAAATACCAAGCTGTCAGGGCGCACGGCCGACTTGGCCCGTTAGATATTTTAAGTTGTCTTGATTTCCCCCTTTGGATAGGTTCAATAGATCTCAAGTTAGGGGGGACCATGGTATCAATATTAGCACTCTTAATAGGCATGTCCGTGGGGCAGACGGCAGAAACTTGCTTTCAAAAGTTAGCAATTCGCTATCAAGTACAAGAACCAAAGGACATCCAGAGAGTTGTTTCCGCTTGCGAAAATTCAAATCCTAAATGCCTTGAAAAGGTATCGGCACTTCTGTGGAATATTGATTTTGATCATTCACTAAAGGCGGCGAGCAGTTGCCAAAAAACAGAATCCGGGTGTCTGAATTTTGTTTTGGACCAAATAGATCAACCGCGATTTAAAGACGGGCTAAAGGCCGCTGAAGCTTGCCGGCAATCATCCCTGACGTGTCTCAAGGCCCTTTCTGGTGGGAGCAGTCACGCCGATTTTAACGAAGTTTTGGCCGACGCTCGGTTGTGTCAAAAAGTAGATGACTCTTGCGTGCAAAGCATATTGGACGGGGGCTCAGCCAATTCAAGGGAAGAGTTTTTGACTCTAATCGAATACTGCCGAGCCAAAAAAATACCCTTGTCATAAGACACTCCGGCCGATAGGGTACCGAGTCATTAGGGGGGTAGTCCATGGGGATGGTCTACGTAGGGGTTTTGGGTCTTATGGGCCTGATGTTCAATTCCGGGGCATCAGCGGCCACATTGCTAGATGAACTCACAGTGAAACATCGTTGGTTGTCGCCCGTTGAAGTGCAAAAAACACTGGATGAGGCCGAAAACCTTTCCGTTGGTGAAACTCATAACGACGGTCAAGAATCTAAACTCTTTAACAGTCTTTATTTAGAGAAATGGAAAATTGGGGATCGGCGACCTCGCTGCTTAGTGGAGTCGTTCAAAGAGATTTTTCCTGAATCCGATGTGAATTACCCACTCTTTAGGCAAGGTTGCGAAAAAATAAAAAGCACTCTAGGCAATGGTCCAGGGCAGACGGTCTTTAAGCAATCGCTTACCGAAGCTTATAACGAAGGCCGAAATATTCTGACCCATAGCGGGTTTCGCCATGTTTTGCCTTGGGGACTTGTTTTTCCATTTGATTTTCAGCCGGCCCGAATAGATTTCCAAGAGCAAGGAACCATTGTCAGTCAGTGGGCCAAGCAAGACAAACGAATCAGTCACACCGTGTCTCTCATTCCGTTTGAAGAATTAGTCTATAACAAAATGAGATATGTTATTTATCGCTTGGCTCGTGAAAATCACGACGCTGAACAGTTTCTCGAAGATCAAATTCACGATTTGAATATTGATATTGAAAGAGTCGAAGCGTTGGCGAACTCTAAGGACTTATGGTTTAACCTTGATTTAGCTTCGAACATAAATCCTCGTGGCAAGAATCTCTTATGGATCTTAAAATACGGAAAGGTTAACTTTCGCGTTATTGAAGGCGTCCTTCGATCCGATGACTTCAAGAGATTTATCGGGTTAACCAGGCCCAACGAGCGGATTTACGGAACCTTCGTTGTTCGAGGAGACATGTACTTCGGATCTGATCTTATTAAAGATGGAGGGTTGCTCTTTTTTACGACTCGAGCGGCCCTCCATATTCAGCCAGACGGAACTATTTTATTGAATACCGATCCCAGTCAAGAAAGCATCCGAATTGGGATCACGTCCCAAAAATTTACGAAGTAAACTCAGAGCGTCTTCGCTGTTTCCAGATTCCAAAATAATTTTACGATATTCCTGGCCCACGGATTTGGCATCAAGACCCAATTTAACAAACTGAGTGAACATATCGGCTGCGTATACTTCTGACCATAAGTAGCCGTAATATCCAGCATCGTATCCGCCCATCATGTGACCAAAGCTTGCCATAAAGTGATTATCTGTTGGAGCCTCATAAGTCATGACTTTGAGGTGTGTGCGATCAAAGGCCTGTTTTGAATCTACCGCGCCCGACGCCGAATGGATTGTCATATCGGTAAGGGCAAAAGTGAGTTGTCTCGAATATTGATAGCCGATATTGAACATTTTAGATTCGACCATCTTTTTAATAATGGCCTTTGGCAATTTTTCGCTGGGGTTTTGATAGTGACCGGAAATGTACATCAGTTCATCTTCATCCCATGCCCAGTTTTCTAGCATTTGAGAAGGTGCTTCAACAAAATCTTGGGCTACATTCGTGCCTGATAGAGTAGCAAACGGTGCTCGGGTCAGAACTTGATGCAGGATGTGCCCAAGTTCGTGAAAGTAAGTTTCGACCTCACCATGTGTTAGCAGCGAAGGGCGGTCGGCCGTCGCCGCCGTAAAGTTCGCAACAATGGCAGCCACCGGAGTAGAGTAGGCCTGGCCCAATCGTCGTCCAGCAATTAACGGAAACGCAGCCGCGTGGCCGTACTTACCATCCCGAGGGCTGAGATCAGCATAAAAATAGGCGATAGGTGAGTCATGGCGATGATTTTGATTATAGATCGCATAGAGCTTTACGTCAGAGTGCCAGACTTCTGGATTGCTAACCTCCACAAATTCAATTCCAAGCATTTCAGAATAAATGGAATAAATTCTTTCTAGAACCTGATCTCTTGGGAAGTATTGTTTAATCAACTCGTTGTCTAAGGCGTACTCAGTTTTTTTAATTTGATTTGAGTAATAGTCGATATCCCAGGCATCAAGCGACTTTGCTTCCGGATGTTCTGCTTGCTTTTGCACCAACAATCGGTCGAGATCGTTTTTGAGTCGGGGTTTGAGTCGGGTTTGAAGGTCCTCTAAGAAGTTCATCACGCGCTCTGGCGTATCAGCCATATTCCCTTTAATCCGATAGCCAACCCAACTTGAAAAGTTGAGAGCCTTTGCAATCTGTTGGCGAATACCTATGGCCTTTTCTAAGAGCTTGGTATTGGCGGGTGCACGGTTCAAATAGGCCGATTGCATGCGACGACGGGTTTCGGAATCTTTGGCCTGAGTCATAATCATCACGTAGTCCGTGCTTTTAGTCGTCAGAACAACTTTCCCATCTTGATCTCGCGGGAGAAATTTTAAAACTGCTTCCGGTACTCCGGCCAATTCAGATTCAGAAAATGCCAAGCGAGACACATCTTCATTTAGGTTTTTAGAAAACTCGGTTTCCAGCTGAGTGAGTTGCTGTTTGAGGTCTTGAACTTTTGCGAGAGTGTCATCATCGAGCTTCATTCCATTTTTTTCGAACATAGTCATGAGGACTTCTCGGAGTCGGCCTTCTTCGGGAAACATTGGCGTAGATGACGCTACGACATTATAAAGGTCGCGCCGCGAATAAATGGCCACTTTGAACTTATTGACCTCGGCTTCGCAATTTGATCCGGCGTCTCTCAATTCAGATTCCGTAGAAACATAGGCCATGAAAATCAGGGGCTGAACGGCATCGTCAAAATCACCCAATATAGTATCCAAAGAAACCAAGCGATTTTTTGATCGCGATGACGCAGTTAATCCATCTAACTGGCTTTGGGTTGTTTGAATGGCTGAATTACAACGTCCTTGTAGCTCTAAACTTGTCTGCGGAAGATTCAATAGGCCTTGAGATTGAGTTTGTTTTGGAAAAGCTTTCGCCTCGAACTGGCGATCCTTTGGTGAACAGCTGGATAACAACAGTAATGCGCATAGCGATGCTGCTAAATTCTTAAATGTATTCATTTTTCCCCTCTCCCAATTTGAATCCTTTACGGATCGGGGAACTTTATAAGTCTGATACTAAAGGGTGCCAAGATCTAGTTTCATCAGGACATGAGGACCAACGGGCGGTTTTTCGTAAGGCTTCGAAATAACTACGAATTTCATTGATTTATAAAATTCACAGGCCGACACTCTTGCGTCGCACCATAAAGTCTGTACTCCACGGTATTGCAGCTGAGAAATGGCTTCTTTGACCAGTAATTTCCCGATTCCCTGCCCCTGAAACTGGGAATCTACGGCCATTCCTCGCAGTTGCCAGGTTTGAGGTCGCTGGGGATCCATTGGCATGGGTTGAGGGTATAAGGTCACAATGCCAACTAAGCGGTCATCCGCCCAAGCTCCTAAATGCAAAGTCGTTTGATCGTCATCTCGGGGCCATTTCATTTCTTCGAGGGTTTGCATGGGGCGCAGAATCTGTTGCCGGAGTGATCTGGTGAGTTCTGCCTTAATGGGTCTTACGCTTATAGCCATCGGAAGTCTTCTAACTCAAAAGCCTCGAAGATACAAAATTTCAAGTTTATCCCTTGCCATCATAGTCGAGTTTGACTACAAGTCGCTCAACATAAGGGGGTAAGTAATGAAAACATCTATAAAATTAGCATTTGGAACAATGGCTCTCATGGGACTTGTAGCCTGTGACGACATTAAAGGTGGCTTAGATGTAAACGCACCATTGCCGCTTACAACAGAAAAAGGCGTCAATTTGCGCTTAGAACCATCTAGTTATCCGGCGCAAATCAAACTCAATGACGATAAGAGGCTCATTGAATTCAAAATCAAGCGGGGAGACGAAACCGTAAAGCTCAAGGTCAAGGTGCCTTATTCTACTGATCTCGATGGGCGAAGTGCTAAGTTTGACATTAAATCTGTACAATCCGGGCAGCCTTTCGATCTCGTTGGTGAGCTGTACACCAACTACAGCACCAGCGGAAAGTACTATGAAACCGAGTCTTGCACCTACGGAGAGCATTACCGCGAGTGCTCAACCTATAATGGTAGAACCCATTGCCGTGATGTCTCTATTGCTAGAAATGGAAGACGGCATGTGACCTATCATTACCTCTATCGGGTAACAAAGGTCTCAGCTCAATTCTTGGGTGCAGCAGACCAAGAGACGCTGGCTGTTTTCACTGCTGAAAAAGACACAACTTCCCGTATTGTTGATCATTACGGAAGCTGCCGAAGATACTAATTCTTATTAGAAACTGACTAAGTTTACTGGGGCACCTCATTGAATAAATGAGGTGCCTTTTTATTACTGGTGCCAGAAATCGTCACGTCCGTTGAATCAATTTCCCTTTAATTGGTTTTCCTTAGAGTAAGTGCCCAAGGCGCAACGGCACCTGGCTTGCTTCAGGGACGTTCGTCGTTTTGTGTAATTAACCGGAGCCGAAAATTGGCTCCGAATCTTATGACGAGGTGATTTTCATATGGAAGCTTTCGCAACTATCGCCGAAGCGTTTCGTAGCGGCGGTATCTGGATGTGGTTAATATTTATGGCGCAAGTCGTGAGTCTTGCGATCATTGCAGAAAGGGTAATGGCCCTTTACTTGAGTCGCAAAGGCGGGCAGCGTCGTATTGCGAAGCAATTTGAAGAAGACATCAGAAAGGGTAACCTCGAAAAGGTTATCACTCGATCCCAAAATCTTGGTGGTTCAGACCCAATTGGAAAAGTAATCCAAGCAGGTTCGCAAGCAGCTCTCGATCTTGGTGGGCGAGAAGAAATTCAAGCTCGAATGGACGAAGTTCTGTTGGCTGAAAACACCCGAAATGAAAAGCGCATTGGCTTTTTGGCCATGATGGGTAACGTCGGAACCTTGCTGGGTCTTTTAGGAACGATCATCGGTATGATCGAGTCCTTCTCATCGGTTTCAAGCGCTAATCCAGTTGAAAAGGCGACAATGCTTTCTCACGGAATTTCGATTGCCATGCACGCAACGGCCTACGGCCTCATCGTGGCGATTCCCGCACTGGTGATGTACTCGGTGCTTCAAAATCGCGCTAACATGTTGTCTGAAGATCTTAATCAAGGTGCCCTCATGGCATTCAATTGGCTGAGCTTCAGTAGCGATTCGATTTCCGGAAGAAAAACAAAGTCTAAGTAATTTTATCCCGTAAATCGGGAGGATTTATGCACGTTGGTGGAAGACAATCGAAAAAAGATCTGAACTTCGAACTGAATCTGATTCCTATTATGGATATTCTTTCAGTTTGTATCTGTTTCTTGCTCCTAACAGCAGTTTGGGTTCAGGTCGGCGCCATGCAGGTCAATCAAGCTCTTGATGGAACTGCACAAGGACAAACCAAAAACCCCCCAGCCATCTGGGCGACATTCAGAGCTGATGGAGGGGTGGATCTTGTCTTAAAGAACGGTCGAGGGAGCTTGTCTTCAACGGTCGTTAACCAGTCTGGGCGGCTTGCCTGGAAACAGTTAGTTGATTTCACAAAACAAGCACGGCGCCGAAATCCTGAGCTTCAGACAGCCATCGTGGTGCCACAGAGAAATACGTCATATTCGGACCTTATGAATTTAATGGATGAATTGAAGACTTCTAACATCAGGGATATTGGGCTTTCGCCTATTTGAGGAGTTTGATCGGTGATTAGGCAAGAATTTATTAAAGGTATCATGAATCAAAGCGTGCTCGGCACCGTATCGGCTTTGAAGCCGAGTGGCCAGCGTGTCGGAAAAAGCCTAATCTTTAATCTTAGCTTAACATCACTCATAGATACATTTTCTGTTATCGTGATTTTTCTCCTTGTTAACTACTCAATGAATACAAGTGATCTCACTATCAATAACAACATGAATCTTCCGACCGTGAATACAAGCGAGGGTATTCGCATGGGTGTCGTCGTTAGTATCAAAGATAATCGCTATTACATTGATGATGTTCCAGTTCAAAGTCGCGATCTGGTTCGACGTCTCCTTGAGGCGAAAAAGAAATCAACAGAATCTCCCTCTAATTTAATCGTTCAAGCTGACAAGAAAACTGACTATTCAGTTTTGAATCCTATCATTCAAGCGGCGGCTCATGCAGGATATGAGCAGTTTAACTTCGCTGTTCTGCCATACGGGAGGAAAAACTAGTGCATCGAATTGCCTCCCTCATATTCTGCCTCCTCTTTGGTTTTTCTGTGCTAGCTGAAAAGCTCGACACAGAAACAAATACGGTTGTCATTGATAAACTTGAAAAAGTGTTGATGAACCTTTCTAGGGGCGATGAAACAAGAGAGAGCGTACTTCTGAGGCTCGGAGATCTTTACTCAGAGAGAGCTCGACTTCGTTTCATGAATGATATGGAGGCCGAAGGTAAAATCGGCCGTGGGACCAGGCTTGATCGTGAGCGCGCGATAACTCTTTATGAAGAAGCCATTCAGGGACCATTTCAGGCGAGCCACAATGCCGCGATACTTCAACTTGGATACTTGTATGTTGCCCAGGAACACTATTCAAAAGCCCAAGCACTTTATGCGCAGGTCGTTGCTCGAAAGAAGCCCTACTCAAATGAAGTCTATGGATCTGCTTTGGCGGGGCAAGCGAGCGAAGCCTTTAGATTAGCAAAATATGAGCGGGCTCGAACGCTTTACGACAAAGCCTTACAAATCAAAGAACTGCCTAAGCGAGGCTTTGCATTGAATCGACGAGCTTGGGTCGCATTTCATTCGGGTCAGTATAAAGAAGCAGCGGATCGCATGTTCGGCCTGCTATCGGAGCCACAGTTTTTCACAAATCCCACGAACGGATCTGTTGATGTTGCCTTTCAGGAAGAATCTGCTAGGGATTTGGCGGCATTCTTAGCCCGCGGTCAAGTCACCGAACGGGAAATCAAGAAACTATTGTCTGTTTCACCGGAGCAATCAAAACAAGAAATCTTGCAATCATTTTCAAGAGAACTTGATCGACTCGGAAAAAAACAAGCCGCACTTATGGTGCTCAAGCGCGCTCAAACCAATCCGGATTCTCAAGCTGAGAAGCTAGAAGGTCATATTCGATTTGCTCAGCTCCACTATGACATTGCAAAGAATCAGGAAGTTGTAAGTGAGTTAGAAAAATTGGCAACTCTTTGGAAATCCGAAGGTTGCGAGCCCGAGGCGGATTGCGAACAAATTCGAGTGAGATTTAGAAAGCTTGTCACCGATTGGGGGCGTGCTGAAGAAGAACATCCAAGTCGCCATCTCGTTCGTTCTTATGTTGCTTACGTTAATGTGTTTCCTGAATACGATATGGCATATTGGGGTGCTCAGGCGGCCAGAAAAAACTACGATTGGAAGACTGCCCAAAGATTATATCGCATGAGTTCGGATTTGCTGGCCCGGATATCAGATACGGCGAGAACGGCATCTCAACGAAGAATTTTCGAAGGCAGTCTCTTAGGTGATGTTGAAGTGGCCGAGCTTGCAAAAGACACGGACGCTCGCGATGAGGCTTATCAAAGATATCTGAAATTGAATCCTGAAGGCAGTTACGCCCCGACAGTGAGATATCAAAAAGTAAAACTTCTTTATGACAAAGGACAATACCGTAACGCTGCCGATGGATTCTTGGAGATCGCTTTAGGTTCTGGTGGATCCAATCCAGAAATTCAAAACAAAGCAGCGGATCTCGCGCTCGATTCACTGGTGCTCGCTAAAGAACCTCACAAGATTGAGGAGTATGCGAATCGCTTATCAGGACGTTTTCCAAATCGAAGTGCGGAGTTTCAACGGATTTCAAGACAATCTGTTACCAATCAGGTGGCCCTAGTCATCAACAATCCAAAATCAGATGAGTCTGACGCGGAAGATGCACTCAAAAAATTGAAATCGGTCAAACTTGATGGCGCGACAACCGCCGAACAAATTGCACTATTCAAGAATCGCATAGCTCTTGCCGAGAAAACACGAGACTTGGATGAAATCGAGCGTTCCTCTCAGGGGCTCTTGCAGATACGTGGACTACCGGAGTCCGACAAAGAATTTGCCCTTTCTCGACGGGCATGGGCTGCTGAAATGAGATTAGATTTTGGTAAAGCCTACGCCATCTACAAAACCATGAAGTTATCTCAGTTGTCCTCGGCTGATCGTGAAGTTAAATTGGGAGTTCTTGCTGATCTTGCCGGAAGAAACGCCACACCCCATTATGAGGCTTTTCTTAAACTTTCTCGTAACTCTACGGCTGTTCAGTCTGTGGCTGCTCGGCTTATTCGCACGGCAAATAATCCTTCGAAGGCATTTAATAAGTATGAAGGTTACCTGAAAGCAAATGCGTCGCTTTACTCACTGGTTGCCCTTGAGATTTACGCTCAGGACCGTGACTATCAAGCTGCCGAAAGACGTTTGATTAAGTCCGGTATGGGGCGCACTTCTGCAGGGGCTGTGTTCAGTCGGATTGCCTTTTTTCAATCGTTTGATCAATCCAGAAAAGCTTTAATCACCCAGCCAGTTAACGGGTCTTCAACGGCCGTGCTTGCAACGTCACTGCGACGGTATTTGAATAATTTAAGTGATGTAGAGCAATTTGGGTTAAAAGCGGTTCGCTCGGGCGATCCGTTGGCGCAATTTGCAACCTTATCTGTTGCTCAAGCAGGATACGCTCGCTTGGCCGAATCCATTCAGAATTTGCCGATTCCACGCGGACTTAATTCAAAAGCTCAGAAAGAGTATCGAACACAACTAGAGTCTCAAGCCGAACCCTATCAGAAGAAAAGTGAGATCCTTGATCAGAAAGTCAAAGAACTTTGGAAGAAGGCCGATTTAGAAGACGAACTTGAAAAGACCTTAGCTTCAAGCCAAGGACCCATTCGCCGACTCTTCGTGGATCAAGTGCGGTATTTAGAAACCGTTGCAAGTACTCGATATAAATCAGATCTTTCGGATATAAGAGACACCGATTCTAAGTCCCCAAGCGCCAGTCATATCCAAGAAGCTAAACGAAATGTTCAGGCTGACCCATTTAATACGGGTCGAATTAACAAATTAAAAGAGCTGCTCCAGCAAGCCGGCGATGAAACCTTTGTTGGTTATCTGGACGCCCGAATTCAATCGATAGAAGGTGGGAGACGATTATGAAGTTATTGATCAGTCTTGTCATCGCATTATCGGGCCAATGGGCGTTAGCTAAGTCACCAACTAAAGCGTCTGAACGATCACCTGTGACAAAGGTGAAGAGAAACGAAAAGTTCAAAACCGAATTAGACTTTTCGGATCGAGCCGTAAAGGGACAGTTTCAACAGCCTTCATCGGGAGTAGTGACTGTCGAGAACGAAAAGGCAATTGACGATTTATTAGGTATTAGAAAGCACTTTAAAGATCGAATGAAGGAATCGGCTAACCGCCATTGAAGGTGATTATGGTTTCGAAGTTGGTATTAGAGAATAAGTTAGGTCAGGTCGTAAGACAGATTCAATGGAAGGGACAAGATTTTCATCTTGTCTACCGCCATGATACTCGCCGAGTCGTAGCTATTAGTGATCTTAGTCAGCTTGATCATGAGTCGATTCCTTACACCATCATAAGTCAGGTGGGTTCAAAAGATTTAAGCCATACAAAAGGATTTAAGGTAGGGGCGTTTGGATCGCTTCGCCTAGTTTCTTCAAATGATGAGATGCACCTTAGCCCCTCTATTGAGCTTACCAAAGAAGAAGAAGATTTATTTCCGTTTGTATTTAAACGTACTTTAGTTGCCACAGTGGCTTTATTGGCCATTATTTTCTTACTTTCATTCTTTGTCGGTGAAGAGGAACCTGAAGTTGTGGTGGTGAGAATCACTCCGACTCAGCCATTACCTCCGCCGCCGGTCGTTGCTCCTGTTGAAAAGCCAATCCCACAAGCCCAATCCCAAGTGAAACCTAAAAAGGTGGTTCAAAACAAGGTTGCCCGACCAACCCATGCGCCAATTAAAACCATGGGAGCTTTAGCCGTACTTGGCAGTCTCAACGGCAAATCGAAGCAAGTCGGTGGACTCGCTTCGGCTCAAGTTCAAACGAGTCGTGGCGTAGGTCTTGGCGGCGGTACTCAAGGAAGCGGCGGTGTTCAAACGGCCTATTATGGCAAGGGTTTGATGGCGGCTCCCTTAGGCCCCGGCGCGCGTGCCTCTGGAGCTGGTGGTTATGGCACTCGCGGCAAGGGCGGCGGCCAAGCTGGTTACGGACAAATGAGCCTAGTTGGAAGCTCATCTGGTTTTTTTGAACCCGTTGGTCGTGAGATGGTGATTGAAGGAGGTTTGACTCGAGAACAAGTCGACGCCGTCATTCGCCGAAATCTCGGTCAGGTGACCTACTGCTACGAGCGAGTGCTTCAGACAAATCCAAATCTTGGGGGCCGAGTGGCTCTCAAGTTCTTTGTTAATGGCGGAGGTCAAGTAAGCTCTGCCAATATTACGAGTTCAAGTCTTGGAAGTCCTGAAATTGAAAAATGTTTGGTGACGCGTCTCAAGGGTTGGCAATTTCCCAAGCCACGAGGCGGAGTTACTGTGAAAGTTAGTTACCCCTTCGTCTTTAATAAAGTGACGCAAGGGTAGGAGTGAAACTCATGAAGAAGCTAAATTATAAACTGTTTATTCTCTTGGCCTTGGGAGTGGCGGCTTGCGCTAAGTCGGATCCAAATCCTGCCAAAGACTACGCGGATTTGCCGGTTGTAAAACCCCATGGGGAAGTCGCTCCGACTCAGCAAGAAATGACAAATCCTTTTGTAATAGATGTTGTTGGCCCTTACGACCAGAACGTGGCTCAGTTTTCGGAAGGCGAAACCAAAACCATTCAATTAAGTGTTAGGGTTTTGGAGCCAGATATCAAACGCTTTGTCCTTCGCGCTTTCGACTTACCAAAAGGAATGGTCTTTGGACAAAACCCTCAAGTCAAGAATCAGTATACTTTGACTTGGACTCCTAAGTTGATCGTACCTGCAGGCCAACCTGATACGAAGTTTACGATCCGATTGGAAGCGGCGGTGGTAGAAACCCGAGACCCCAGACTTCGCTCGATTGTCAAGAATCACAATCTTCAGATCGTTGTTGCCGCTAATAGAAAAGTACCTGTGATCGAAGGGCTTTCTTGGGGAGCACAAGTAAAATCCGATGGCCAGCGAGCTCACTTTGAAGAAGGTTCTGTTATTCCGTTTGCAGTGGTCATTTCTGATCCCTCAAGCTTTTCAAACATTCCTCCCAAAATGAGTCGAGTTCCATATGAAGATGGTGGCAACTCAGAAACTTTCAAGGCCGATGCTTTAGGGTTTGTAAGACCGGATCGCAATGCCGGGGCCCCCAGGAAAGTAGATAACAACGGTAAATGGGAATTTCGTTATATCCTTGACTTAAAATCCATGACCCTTCCAACTCCACTTAAACGGGATGGGTCCTTTGATTTGGATGCTGATAGCGTGAACATGTGCTTCAGTTTTCAAGGTGAGAGTCAAGCAGGTGTTCCTTCGGCAGATTATCCATTCTGTTTTTCAGTGAGCTTTAAATCTAAAGCGCCTGAAATTGTTTGGCCCGATACTCAAGGTAAGGGCTATATCACTTTGAGAGCTAACGCCTTAAATCGAATCACGTTCTTTGTTCGCGCCGTAAATGGTCGTGGATCATTAGATATTCAAGGAACTGATTTTGAGGCATTACCAGGTCCTGCAACGCTCGTTTGTGCAAAAGCCAAAGACAATCAAGTTATTAGAACCTGTGAAATTGAATGGTTCGTATCTTGCGATATGCCCTCTCCTCAAGTGGTCGAAGTTAAAGCCACCAATAAAGTGGGAAATCGAGAGAACTTCAATACGAGTCGCCGAGAGTTTAGGGTTGAAAAAAGTGGCGATGCTTGCCCACCCCCGACTCCTCGTCCGGCAAAAAAGGTAAAGAAAACAATTGTTCCTGTTCCCGAAGAGACTCCAGTGCCGGCTCCATCGGTTCCGGCTGCTGAACCGTCACCTTCGCCAGCTACAGAGCAAAAGCCCTCAGGAGGTAAGTCATGAAAACCGGTGTAATGTTTATTTTAACTCTTGTTGTTGCACAGGTGAGCTTGGCAAAGCCTAAGATTGACATCAAGAAGGATTTCGACTCTCTCGGAACCAATTCGGCAATTGCTGAAAAAGCCCAGGAGCTGGATCCAGAAAATCGAGTGCGAATTGTTCAGAATCGCAAAGTTGACCGGACGAACCGGCTCGAACTCGGATTCAATTATGGGCTTGTAACGGGTGGCGATGCTTACTACAAAACTCAGAATATCGGTGGTTTGCTTGAGTGGCATTTTAATCCAAAGTTTTCAGCAGGATTAAGATACAGCAAAGCACTCAACTCGTTAACTTCAGAGGGTGATTCACTCTATAAAGATGCGCAACGACGATATCAGGCCGATCCGACTTCTGGTTATGCAGTTCCGGACCTAGATTATCCCATCGAAACAGGTTTGGTTACGGTCAGCTTCTATCCTGTTTACGGGAAATTCAATTTCTTTGAGTTAGGTGTTGCTCACTTCGACTTTTACGCCATTGCAGGATACGGAAAAATGAATTTGAAGTCAGGTCAAACTGACACGTACACGGCGGGTATTGGAGTTGGTCTGTGGGCTGCTCAGAATCTGGCGATGCGTCTTGAAGGTCGATGGCAGCCCTACATGGACAAGGTTTTCACAGGCGAACGGAGACTTGACACGGTTGTGGTAAACGCAACCCTTAGCGTATTGTTATGAAATTGATGTTGTTGGTCATTTCATTCTTATTTCAAACTGCGGCATTCGCTCAGAGTGTTGCTGGAGAGGAAGCTGTTCAGGCGCTGAATCAGTATAAGAATGGGGCTAAAGTCTCAGGAATTGAGGCCCTTTTGCGAGTTTCAAAGCCCAAGCAAATACCGCCAGACGTTAAGAGTGACTGGAATCAAGCGACTGAAAAAGACAATGAAACCTGGAAACAAATTGGTACCCGTTGGACAGCTCCTTTCTCAGGAGTTTTGGATGGAAATTTCGAGAATCATCTTCGGGCTTGGCAACTCAGAGCTAGGGATATCAAAAGCAGCGCCGATGAACGATCCGTCGAAGAGCTGATCTCTGTATTGCCAGAAAATGGTGACGCTAAAACTTGGGCGCAATGGCAATTGGCAATGCATTATGGGATTGAAAATAAAACCAAAAGTGCCAGCCGAGTTCTGCAATCGATACTGGATAGCGATCAAGAATTGATCGATCAAAACCAAGTTCTTTTGGCAGTGGCTCGTATCTTTTATCAAGAGAACCGCCTTGATTTATCAGCGAAGTATTTTCGCATGATTGATAAGTCCTCGGATTACTGGCTCGACTCTGTTGAAGAACGCGCTTGGATTACAACTAAACAAAAGGCCTATGACAAAACCCTCGCTGACTTAACGACGACGCTATCGTCACTTTGGGAAAATAAAACAGGTCCTGAGTCTTTCTTCTTGGCCATGTTCTCAAATCTCAAGCTTTGTGATTATAAGAGGATATTTGAGCTGACATCATTATTTAAGAAGAGGTTTTTGCCTCGAGTGGTCGCCCTGCAAGATTTAGAGCGGCGTGGATTTAATGATGCGTCTCAATATGTGATCGATGAGTTTAAAGACGGCGATCACCCTAAAATTAATAGTGAACGCGCATTAAAGCTTCCGCGGTTTGTTGATCGAGATGAACTGCTCAAGCGTGAGGCCGAAGCATTACAGATCGTAGAAGACGAACAAAAAGAAAACGGAAATGCCCTGACATCAGTTTCATTAATGAATATTAAAAATCGCATTGCGACTCGGTTTAAGCAACTGGCACGTGCGGATCTTGAAGAAATCAAAAAGAACTTAACAAAGATTCAACTTGTCGAGGCCGAAGCAATTCAAAGAATGCACCTTAATCCTAAATTGGCTGAGAAAAAGGGAAGAAGTAAAATTTCAGACGGGCTCTCGACAATCGAATTCCCTTATGACGAAGAAGTTTGGCTTGATGAATTAGATAATTACCATGTGGACGCCCGCGGGTGCCCCACCAAGGGAGGATGATTCCCATGTTACGTAGAATGACATTTGTATTCGCATTGGTCTTGGCAATCGCAAATTGCGGCCCCAAGTCACCGCGATTGGTAAATCCGGTTGAAAAACCGGTTCCTTTTCAGCTTGACGACCAAGTGATTGAAATTCCGGGTGACGCGAAAGTTGATATTGTTTTTGTTATGGATAATTCCAAAAGCATGTTGCCTCATATGGTCAATCTTCAAA
This sequence comes from Oligoflexia bacterium, assembly GCA_020847095.1. Classification (GTDB taxonomy): domain Bacteria; phylum Bdellovibrionota; class Bdellovibrionia; order JABDDW01; family JABDDW01; genus JADLCR01. The sequence continues at coordinate 34,702 of JADLCR010000094.1, forward strand.
ATAACATCGATCGATTTGTGGGCGCTTTTGCGAAGAATTCCATGATCGATTATCATATTGGGGTTTTAGCAATCTATGATTCAAAGCAACCTAGGGAGAAAAATCCAAGTTTTGATGTTTTCCCATTGGGACAGCTATTGCCGTTGACGGATCCGTCAGTGGCCGCACCTGCGTGGAATCCTGAGCACCCTAATAAGCCTAGAAAGGTTTTAGAAGGGCCGCGGTTTGTGACAAGACAAACGGTCAAAATGCAAAAAACATTAGGTGACACAATCAATATCGGCTGGTGGCATGGTCCTGAGTATGAAGAGTTGTTTTCTCCGGTATTGGCGGCCATTAGTCCCGAGAATCAAACTGGCGCCAATGCGGGCTTCTTCAGATCCGATGCCTACTTAGTTGTCATTATGGTTACCGATGCCGATGACGACTCAGAGGGAATTTCTCCTGAGCAGCTTTACTACAAATTGTTAGATTTTAAAGGCAACGAACGTGAGAAAGTCATGGGCTTTGCCGTTGTTTCGCCTGTCGAAGAAAAAACCTGCAAAAAAGACCCCTCTATCAAGAATGGCGGCGGGCCGTTTCGAATTTTAAAATTCGTCGAATTGACTGATGGTTATTCTGATTCATTCAGCCTTTGCTCTCCTGAGTTTGGAAAGAAGCTGACTAACCTTGGAGATACTATCAATCAACGAGTTGGCCGAAAGGTTATTAAGTTGCCTTACAAACCCGATTTCAAAAATCGCATTGAAATTAAGTACGGAACACAATTGAGAGTGATCGACCTTCAGCAAGGTCAATTTCCAAAGGGATGGCAATATGATGCGGATGCCAATGCCTTAATTGTGGATTCAAATCATGATTTCAAAATGGAGCCGGGTGCTAATTTCTCGATTAAGTTATTGCCGGTGAAATTGATAAACGTTAAGAACGGAAAAACCGAGAGAATTTAATTTCAGTTGCCCGTGGGAAGAAGGAATTTCCCCGGGCTTTTCTTAAATTCTGACCAAGTTGCTTTGAACAACACCCAGAGCCAGCCGCGGTGAATGCGACGGGCGCGAGCGGCAACAAAAAGCGATAATGAAAAGCTGACCGTGAGATTTAATAATCCAATAAAACCAATTCCTGCCAATGCCCAAATGGCGCTGTTCCAGGACTCGTGCCATCCTAATGTATAAACGGCAACAGTTGCAGACCCCGCAGACAATGTGACGTGGCGAACATCTAATGGGAGTCCGAAAAACTTGCCAAAAACAGGTGTGAAACCCAAACAAAATCCAAGTGAAATGCTGCCTCCAAGCCCTGCCATGGATTGGGTAAGCCAACGACTCAATCGTTCACTGTTTTTAACGCCAACTATTCGATTAAGAGTTCTGTGCTTTGAAATGGCTTCAGGTAGCCGATTAAAAACAAACCAGTTGTCAATCCAACCGGCGGCGATGCTTGAAAACCACAATATGACGCCAGTAAGTGCTGCCAAGGGAATTGTGAGGCTTTTAAATGGATGAAGACCTTCCAAAATATAGCGAGCATATTCGGGAGTCATGACAAACCCACTGTTGAATTTCGACAATCCCCAACAAAAAAGAACACAGCCGGGCACTACAAACCCGACATTTCCCGCAATGGCCGCTATTTGAGATCTTGTGAGGCAGGCTGACTCTAGCACAAAAGATTCTACGTCGCGTTCGGTTTTTAGGTTTTTAAGTTGAGCGGCCAGAGTCGATGCGGTCATTGCCGGTTGTTTTGTAGCCAAGGTCAGATGTCCAAACTGCAAGACTACAAAACTGGTGGCGTAATTAAGGCTTGCAAAGAGTCCGTCAAAAAAAAGCGGCAGTTTTAGTTGTGAAATGGCCGATTTTAACACGGTCGTGAAGACCGTAAGAATTCCACCGCCCGATGCTGATAAGAGCATGCGGCGATATTCTTGTGGGCTATGAGTAATATAGTGAACGCCGGTTTCTGCTGTGCGCTCAACGATCTTTCTCGATAAGAGGTGAATGTTAGAGTCAAATAACCCCCAAATCCCTCGCGAGTGATCGACTTGCTCAATTAGATTAGAAACAAAATCTTGGGCTAGCTCGAGAGAGCGATTTTCATCTTCATTGAAAAAGAACCGCAGCAAGGATTCTATGCGATAGAGTCCGGATGCCATTTGATCAAGCGAATATACCAGATTAACGCTAACCCCTGACTGTTCGAGGTGACCGAGGATAGATTGAATGGCACTTTGGCATTCAAAAACAGCTTTCAAGCTTGCTTCGAAAGACTGATGGCTTACTTCGTCAGTAACATCGGTGGAGGTGAGATGCTCAACGGTTTGGGCTACAGATTTTGTCAGTCGATAAAAAGGGTTTTGACTGACGGTTCGATACTGAAGGCGACTTCTGATGACCTCATCGAGTCCGAGACTTGCCACCTGGGAGCTCAGAATGAGGAGAGCTTCTGTTTGTGCAAAGCGAATGCGAAAAAACGGATCCTCATGGGCGCCATGTTCAATTAGGGCCACAATCTGGCGCACCACATCTGTCGGAAGTTCTGAAACCCATTTCGCATCTGATTCATCGGGAAAGATGCGAATAAAGAGCTCCCACAAACTTTTCTCAGTAGGTGGGGAGGGTAAGATCTTTCTGACCAACCGCTCGACGAGCTCGCTAAAAAACGACTCCTCACGAACAAGCCCTGCATGAGCAAACAAAGAAAGGGACTCTGTTTCCTCTAAAAGACATCGCAAATTCTCTGCAAACACCTGTTTTAATTGAGGATTATTGTCCAAAACCTGTAAGAGATAGCGAAGTCTTGTTGAGGGGTTGTCTTTTCGAATCCAAATAAAGAGCTCTTCAATGGCAACCACTCGATTGGCCAGGGTTGTCTCAAGTTCCAAAGATGTTAGAAGGCTGAGGAGTTGTTTATTTGCTCCATAGAATGGCGAAAGAAGGCGGTTAAGTAGACCCCGTTTCGGTGACATCATAAGATGATCTGAGGTTATTGAGCCTTAAGCCATGATGTCAATGGCAAGTTGTTAGATGCGAGTGCAGGTCATTGTCGCTGAAATATCGTGATTACCAACGCGACCTTTAAGAAATCCGCTATAGCGTCGATCGCCCTTTTGCAATGAAAGCGAAATTTGGCGCGCGCGAAAAGTATGACCGTTTTGATTGATGATATCGAAAATGCCAACTTGTTGAGGACGTCCTGAAACTTTGGTGAACAATTTAAGCGAAGATTTTGAACTAAACCCAGATGATTCAATGGTCGCAAAAAAGCCCCCATCACGTTCAGGGCGCACGTCGTTGCACGCTGTATGAATTTGAGGTCGGTGGGCGCGCATCACAAATACCAGGGCAAGGGTCAAAATGGCGGCAAAGCCGATGATGGCGAATTTCTTCGATTCCATGAATACCTCACTGGATCATATAGCAAGGGTGGGACCAACCTATAGAGCAGGGTCTATTGGTTCAATAGAGACGATTGAGAAACCATTACCGTGTACCGGTGACGTAAATGAGCTCAGAAACGCAGGATTTTTCGAATAAAAACGGCAAGAATAATGAATGCTCCGCCGACAAATGCCCAAAGGCTGGGCATTTCCCCCGTGAAGAGAAGTACCCAAACCGGATTGAGTATAGGCTCAAGCATGGGAATGAGGCTCCCTTCAAGAGCCGTCACGCGCCTTATGGCAACTGAAAACATAATGTATGGAATCGCCAGTTGAACCGTGCCCATGAGTAAGATGAGGGCCACCGATTGACCTAATAGGGGAGAGGGCAATTGTGCAAATCCTGACACGGCAAAAGGAATGCAAACCAGTGCCGTCAAGGCATTTCCCAAAAGGACAGATTCCGAAGTTGAGGTTTCGTGCCCCTTTTTCATAAATAACGTAAACCCGGCAAACGCAACACCGCTAGCAATGGCGACAAGGGTGGCGAGAAGTGAGGAAGCGTCCAATTTATCGACGAAGAATAGACCCATTCCCGCTAATGCAATAACGATAGAAATCCAATCGGCCTTTGTGATTCGTTCGCCCAAAAACCAATGACTCATTAATGCGACATAAACAGGAGCGGTGTACTGAAGGACTATGGCATTGGCCGCGGGGCCGAGCTTTGTAGCTGAAACAAATAATATAACTGTACCAACATAGCAAAAGGCAGCGCCCCATTGGGTCCAGTGCCAAGTGAATTTAGGACGGCGGAGAAAGGCCCAGATCACAAGCGCCGCAACCACACTGCGACTTCCAGCAATGGCTAAAGGGTGAAGAGGGATTAACTTGATGAGTACTCCACCCAAAGACCAAAGAAAGGCTGTGCAAAGTAAGAGAAAAAATGCGGTTCGGTGCGTGTGAGTCAAATCAAGTACTTCTTATACGTGTGCGTTTGGTCCCTGAGATTCTGAAATATTTGAAAGCTTTTCCTTCAATGAACTTTGAATTTCAGAAAAAACCTTAGGTAAACGACTGCCAATCTTATTAAAAAACTCTTCCTGACTTTTCAGTTCCTGTTCCCAGTGCGCCAACTCAAGAGTCATCAGCTTTTCAAAGGTCTCTTCTGAAAATGATTCAAGCCCTGACCAATCAAGATCGTGAAATTCCGGACTCCAGCCCAAAACATTTTCAGTAGCGGAGGTTTTGCCATCGACACGCTCAAAAATCCATTTGAGCACTCTCATATTGTCGCCAAATCCAGGCCATAGAAACTTTCCGTTTGTGCCTTTACGAAACCAATTGACGCAAAAGATTTTAGGTAGACGGGAGGTTTTTGATTCAAAACTCACCCAGTGGTTAAAGTAATCACCCATGTTGTAACCACAAAACGGCAGCATGGCCATTGGATCTCGTCTCACGACTCCGACGGCGCCAGTGGCGGCCGCGGTGGTTTCTGAGCCGGTCGTGGCGGCCATGTAAACTCCAGATTTCCAGTCACGACTTTCGCAAACAAGTGGAATCGTATCCGCTCGTCGGCCGCCAAAGATGAATGCCGAAAGCGGCACTCCCTCAGGATTGTCAAATTGACTATCGAGGCTCGGACATTGGGTTGCGCTAACAGTAAATCGAGCATTGGGATGGGCGGCCGGTCGTCCACAGTCTGGGGTCCAATCTTGTCCTTGCCAATCAATGAGATGACTTGGAGGTGTTTCGGTCATTCCTTCCCACCACACATCGCCTTCATCGGTGAGCGCCACATTGGTGAAAATAGTGTTTCGTGAAAGTGTTTTCATGGCATTGGGATTTGTCTTAGCCGATGTTCCAGGCGCCACACCAAAAAAACCAGCTTCGGGATTGATCGCTCGCAGTCGGCCTTCAGAATCCAAACGAATCCAGGCAATATCGTCTCCGACGGTAGTTACTTTCCAACCATCGAATCCTTTAGGAGGAATGAGCATAGCAAAATTAGTTTTCCCGCAAGCGCTTGGAAAAGCTGCCGCAACGTATTTCTTTTCTTTTTGCGGAGACTCGACTCCCAAAATGAGCATGTGTTCGGCAAGCCAACCTTGATCGCGTCCCATCGTCGAGGCGATGCGCAGTGCAAAGCATTTCTTGCCGAGTAGTGCGTTGCCACCGTAACCGCTTCCAAACGACCAGATAGATTCTTCTTCGGGAAAATGAACTATGTATTTCTGTTCTTTGTTGCAGGGCCATGGAGCGTCTTTTTGACCAGGCAAGAGCGGCTGCCCCACACTATGAAGACATTTAACAAAGTCTCCATCGGCTCCAAGTTGGCGCAGGGCTTTGGCCCCCATGCGAGTCATGATTTTCATGCTGACGGCTACATAGGGGGACTCTGTTAGTTCTACACCGAGTTTTGACAAGGGTGAACCAAGAGGGCCCATGCAAAACGGAACCACATAGAGGGTTCGACCCTTCATGCAGCCTCTGAATAGCCCATTGAGTTTGGTTTTCATTTCTTTTGGATCAACCCAGTTGTTCGTCGGCCCAGCGTCTTCGGGTTTTTGCGAACAAACAAATGTTTTGTCTTCAACTCGAGCGACGTCGCTTGGGTCTGACAGGGCTAGAAAAGAGTTAGGTCGTTTATGCGGATTTAGTGGCTTGAGGGTTCCTTGGCGGACGAGCAGATTGCAAAGATCTTGATATTCGTTTTCCGAACCGTCACACCAATACACTTTATCAGGTTGGCACAAATCGACGATTTGATTGACCCAAGATTTTAACCCTTCATGGTGCACGTCGTTTACGTTCATCACAGATGAATCCCCTTTCAAAGTGTCCGGCCCGTTGACTCAAAAATAACTCCTCGATGCGATGCCCTGCAACTTCAAAAGCGTCAAATGACTCACGGTGTTATTGATCGGGAGGTCGACAGAATATCTTCATAGGTTCGGCGCCTTCAGAAAGGGTCAGATCGGCCTGATAGGCTTTAAGGGAGGTGTGATACAAAACAGTAATTTTAAGATCGAACCCGCGGGCAGTTTGGCTTGTAAACTTTGCCAAATGCAGACTGTCTCCGGGCTCCGCTGTGACCCAAAAACTGTTCATTCCTTCGGATGTGCGAAGATTAATATGAATACCGCGAATTTGATGGTTTTGGGTTCTCGCTAAGTACTCTTCTACATCCAGACTAAGTTGGCGGCCGATAGAAAAACATTTCCATAGCGGCAAATTGTAGTCGGTGCAGTAGCCAACTTGGCTAAAACAAACAGAAATAAAAATAAGGAGGAGAGTTAAAGATTTCAAACGGCAAACGCCCTCTTAAAAAAGCGACCTTGGTATCTCCCATGACGATTCATCGAATCGATGATGTATTGCCGGCTTTCCATTTTTGCTCTCACCCATTCGGGCGCGATGAGTTGATTCCAGCGAGGCACAACGGCAGTGAGTCTATGGATGGCTATTTCTGGATTTAATTCTTCAAGAAAGCTGATTACCTTTTCTGAATAGACTTCAATTGATTCAGGGTTGAATCGCCCTTCTGAATAGTGCGTTGCGAGTTCAGTACCCTTTAATACATGTAGGTTATGTAGCTTCACATGATTTATTGGCAATTCGTTACATATGGCGGCAGCTTTTTTTATGTCGTCAATGGATTCGTTGGGCCAGCCAAAAATAAGATGAATTCCCATGTCGATGGAACATCGACGAGCAAGTCTCTTAATACCTGCGATTGCTTTTTCAGCTGAGTGCCCACGATTCATCCACTGGAGGGCCTCGTTACAAAAACTTTGAACCCCGAGTTCAATGGAAACAGGAAAGATTTTTTGATACCGGTTTAAGAGTTCAAACAACTGATCCGAAAGGCAGTCGGGCCGAGTTCCGATGATGACTCCCTCAAAGTCCTGTGTGGTTCTTAATGCTTCAAGCATCATTTCGAGCTTTTGTACGCTCATAAGCGTGGTTGTATAGGCTTGAAAATACGCAACCCACCCGGAGGCTTTATACCTGTGCAATAAATCTTTCTTTTTAATTTCAATTTGATCGGTGAGAGAAAGGTTTTGATTTTCCGGATAGGCAAAAGATCCAGTTTCGTCACAAAAACTGCAGGTTTTCATTCCTTGGAGACCCATGCGATTTGGACAAGTGGAGGCAAATGACAACGGGAGCTTTACTATTTTATCACCAAAAATCTTTTGGTAATGGCTGCTGATAGGGTAAAAAGGAAGGCCCTTCCAGTGCGGGTTTGAGTCCATAGGCACCTTGTACTTCAGGATCGGGAAAAGAGGAAGCTCGAGTTGTTAGAAGGATACGAACAAGTCATGACCCAAGACGGGAGTCCAACTCTCCGACTATTACGCTCTGGCGAGTGCATGCATAGTATTTCTGGGGCCGTTTCCGAAACCCTTTATATTTTACAACCCGGATTTGACTGGCTCGTAAGCCAAAATTTGCCAATCAGGCTTTGTAGTGTGGGTCTTGGAATAGGATATGTTGAGCTTGGAACAATGGCTTTGTTTGGCCGTGAAATATCTCGAATCAATTCGTTCGAAACCGAGGGGCCACTTATTTCGGGCTTTCAAGATTGGCTTAATGGATGTGAGTCCGACTTTTATGATGAAGTGTTAAATCATGTTTCGCAAAGCTCAGGAGTACAGGCCGAGTCTATTAGGGATCGCGCCGCTAAAACAATTGGAGCCGGTAAGTGGAATTTTAAAGGGAGTATTTTGAACGAGGCACCGGATGAATTATGTAACATGATTTCGTTTGATCCCTATAGCGGCAAATCTTCACCAGAGTTATGGACTGAGGAGTCGTTAAGTTCGTTTATTAAGAGACATTGTGCTCCTGAATCTATTTGGGTCACTTATTCATCCAAACCCCTGTTGCGAGAAGTTCTTCAATCACACGGGTTTCATTGTGTTCTCCGTCAGGGGTACGGTCTTAAAAAAGAAAGCCTTTTAGCAATAAGATCCACTTGAGTTTGGTCAATGAGATCAGCTTTAATAGACAATATGAGAAGCATACTTGTTGGGTTTTTATTTTGGGGTTTATTGATTTTTAATTCGACGACGGCCATGGGCGCATTTGGCTGGAGTCTTGGCTATCAAACTTACAAAGTCGATACCGATAAATTTAGAGATCTTTATGTGACAAATGGGTTTACTTCTCCTGAATTTTCACCGGGAGCCTGGGAAGTTGCTTTTCTCTGGCAGTGGGATACTGGGTTTCGAGTTGGAGCGGCATTTGATTGGATGATGCCAAAGGAAGATGCTCAAGGTAGAAATGTCATTACTTACAATAATTCAATTTCTTCAGCTGTCGTTGGCTACAACATCTTTCCCGGAGTATTTCAAGTCGTTCCGGAATTTCGGTTGGGATGGGGTAGAGCTGAATTAGAAGCATTCAGCCAAGTGCAGGATTTTAGCATTGAAAATCATCACTATGTATTTCAACCGGGAATTGGATTTGAAGTCAGATTTAATGAGTGGCTTCAGTTAGGCGCCCGGGCATCGTATTTGTTCTTTCGTCAAGAGTATCAAAAGTCCAAGGGTGATCAAGTGACGGTCGACCTTCTTCCTAAGGATGGCTTCAATGCGGTTATTTCCCTTCAAATGGGCAATCTCTAAACTGAGACTCAGACAGTTTGCCGTTTTCTTTGGGGTACTCATTTTGGGGATCGCGATAAAGTATGCTTTCGAACTTACCAAGAAACCTCAAATCGTCAGAGTTTTAAAGGTTGATGGACGATCGACGTTTCCTGTACAGCCCGGATCTTCTGTACCATCGAGCTTAATCGTTGATGGTCGAGTTATATATTCTGTTACTTACAACTTTGATCAATACGGACGAAGAAGAACTGTTTTACCACCCGGCCGAAAAGACCGAGATATCGTTTTGTTTGGTTGTTCTTACGTGCTGGGTGAAGGGTTGGAAGATCACGAAGTAATTGCTTCAAAGATGGCAAAAAACAGTCCAAATTGGAACATCGGGAATCATGGTGTTTCCGGAGGGGCTATTGATACTTCATTGGCACAGCTTGAAGCTCTCCCTAATAACTTGTATCGAAATGACGGTGTTGCACTTTATGGCTTTTTGTTTGATCATCCGAGACGAGTATTTAGATCGCTGCATTGGTTTGCTTTAGTAGATGATTGGCGAAGGCCGTATTATGATAGAAGCTCGTCAGGCGAATGGTATAAAACCTCTGGATTTAGAGCCGCTCATCCCTGGATTTCAAGACTTTATGATTTCTTAATCTTAACCCGATTTACCAAAGTTTGGGGCGTGGACGTTCCTTTTCGAATTTCCCCCGACTGGGAAAGAGATTATGCGGAACTGATTGTTCATTTTTATAGGAAACTTCATCAGAAGTTTCCTAAATTGAAATTCTCCGTTTTTGCATATCCCTCTGTGAGGCCAAGAATTGAAATCAGAAGAGTATTAGAAAGTGCCAGAATTCCATTATTTCAAATTCCATTTGTCAACGACCCTGAGCTTAAAAATAAAATGGTGATCGATCAAAAATATGATTCGCACCCAAGTTCATACGCCACAGGGTACATCAGTGAATATTTAGTGCGGCAAATTAACTCATTTCGCTGGTAGATGTAAGCGGATCACTGAGAGTTATAGTTTTTGACAATTTGAAAACTGAAATACTACTTCCGAATCAATGTCGAAAAACCGGATTTCATAAAATGTTTGAGTGAACTCGCGGCCCAACTCATCAATTAAGTGCCGATCAACTTTAAAGCCAATCACAGCGTCAGTTGAATTGGCCTGACAGTTGAATGCCATTGTTCCTTGCGAGAGCCGGCAATTATTCATCGCCAAAGATTCGAATACTGGTTTTGAATTTCCTGTCTCCAATATTTGAGCTTCAAACTGGGTGTCTTCCACTTTTATGAGTTGAAATTCAAGTCGCTCCCCACGGCATTCAACAAGTATAGACTGATTTGCCGCATTGGCATGCAGTGATAAAAGACACAAGGTAGTGAATAAGATAGTCAACGTAGTTTTCACTGCATTTCAGCTTAAGTGATTCGGAGCTTGATTATAAAGGGAAAAAGCAGCTAGAAAGAAGTTTGGAGGAATTATGGTGAAAAAGAAGCGAAAGAAAAACCGCCACCACGCTCGTCGTCTTGCTACAAAAAAGCGGATGAATAAGCGTAAGAAGCGCAAATAAAAAGGGACGGCTAAGCCGTCCCTTTTTATTATTGGTTTAGTCACAAATTCTAGTTACATTTAAACTTCATTTCTGAAGTGTAGTCGTTGCCACCGGCCATGATGGAACCGACTCCGCCTCCCACGCCAACTACGCCTCCTGCCGTTCTAGTTCCTTCGTCTTTGCCAAATGTTGAGGCTGTTCCTCCGACGACCATGGCAGCTTTTGAAGCCTTTCGAACGGTGTCACGAGTCTTTTCGTCCATGTTGCCGGTATAAACGGTTTTTTCCTCAATAAAAGCAGGACGTTTTTCAAATTCTTTGCAATAATGTTCGGCCTGCGAAATCGCCGATCGCTCAGCTTCTTCTTTTTCTTCGCCTCGAACGGTGACTTTATGTACTCCGTCGGCTCCTGGACGAACATCGCGATGATGCCCGCAGCTGGAAAGTAAAAAACCAAGCGTCACAATTCCAAAAAGTTTTCTCATGATTTTCTCCTTTAATTGAACCATGATGTTAAAAATAAGAGTTCCAGTCAATACTTTGAAGCTGAGGAAAATATATGTGGTTAAAATTGTTGCCGATTTACACAGGCTTAGCCATTGTTATTCAAGGAATACTGAATCATCAAATGTCGACACGATGGCCCTTAAGCTGGGTGGTGTCTTTGAACGGACTCATGCTTTTCTTGGTCAGCTTAATGTTTTCGTTGAATCAATCAAAAATGGACGGATTTGAATGGTGGTATGTAGTGCCGGGAATTTTGGGATTTACCATCGTTTTTTCTATCCCATATGCCATTGGGTTGATGGGGCCCGGTACGACCTTGATTTTGGTGGTCGCAAGTCAAATTGTTGTGGGAATGTTGGCCGATGTTTTTATGTATGATCTTAAAGTATCAGCATTGCGGGCGGTGGGGGCATTGTTCGTGGTCATCGGAGCGGGATTGGTTCTATTAAAGCCTTAAGTCAGTTACTGAGTTTTCCATCGGCGATAAAGATTTGTCTTGAGGCCATTGCGGCATAATCCGGTTCGTGAGTGACGAGCAATATGGTTGCGCCAAATTCCTTGTTCACCCGTTGCAGTAACTTCATAACGGTAATGCCATTAGTCGTATCAAGGTTTCCGGTGGGTTCGTCAGCAAAAATAAATTTGGGCTTCATGATCAAAGCTCGGGCGATGGCCACTCGTTGTTGCTCGCCGCCCGACAACTGGCTTGGTAGGCGCTTAGTTTTATCTTGAAGACCGAACTCAGCTAGCAATTCTAAGGCATAAGGAATCTTCTGTTCAACATCGCCGGACTTTCGAGACGGAAGAGTAACATTCTCTAAGACATTGAGTTCCGGCAATAGATAGTGAAATTGAAAGACGTACCCAATATTTTTATTTCTAAACCAATGCATGTCTTCTTCGCTAAGGGATGCAGGATTTATTCCTCCGATTTCACAAATGCCTGTCGAGGGCGAATCAAGAGTGCTCAAGATATAGAGAAGAGTAGTCTTACCTGATCCCGATTTGCCAATGATAGACACGAATTCGCTCGGATTAATTTGAAGATCGATAGGGTGGAGGACCTGCGTTGGCGGATCTTCGAATCGTTTTGTGACCTTGGTGGCTTTTATCATCAGCCCTCCGACCTAATAATATCAACGGGAGTCATTTTTCTGGCGGCCCGAGCAGGGATAAATCCCGCAACTAACGAAGCTGCAACAGCCATTAAAAATCCCTGAATATAAATTGAGGGCTTATAAGAAATGATGAATCCCCGAGGCCCGAGAGCTTTAATGTCGAGATTGTCAATGTAAACACAAAGAAGGAAGCCCAATCCTAACCCCACAACGGCGCCAATTAGCCCTAAAATTAAACCTTGTTGAAGAAAGAGTCTCTCAACTTGCTTCGGTGAAAAACCCAGCGCTCGCAAAATGGCGATTTCTCTGCGCTTCTGATTCACGATGATGCTGAGAACGTTGTAAATCCCAAAGGCGGCCACGATCATAATTGAAATTGTGATAAAGTTTCGAACCACATCCTGGATGAGAAAGAGCTGTAAGAAATTAGCATTCGCCATATCCCAACTCTGGACCTTTTCGCGGACGAAAGAGCCCCAACGATTGGCGATGAACTGCGCATCGTCAACAGAATCGAGCCGCACCGATATGTCACTCACTCTTCCTGGATTTCCACTCAATTGCTGAACATCGGTTAGAGAACCATAAGCCATGGTTTCGTCTAACTGGTGAACTCCAGTCTCGAGAATGCCGACTACTTTAAATGGAGACGCCGGACCTGACCCGGTTGTGAGAAAGAGCGTGTCTCCCAATTGAGCACCAAGTTTTTTAAGCAATCCCGAACCAACAACAACTCGATTTCCCGAGCTGCCGATGGCTTGTAAACTTCCCTCATTAATGTCTTGTGAAAGCTTCGTGACACGAACCTGCTTGTCGACATCGATGCCTATGAGCATTCCTGATTGACGAATGCGTCCTCTTGAAAACAGCGCTTGGGCTTTGAGCTGAGGAGCATAGGCTACGACATCTGGACTTTGAGAAAGTCGCTCGTACCAGCCCTGCGCATAAATGATATGGGGCTCATCACGTTTTCCCGTGGGAGGAACATGCCATCGTACTAATGTCTTTTCTTCGGGAAAAAATATTGGCTGCATGTTCTCTTTTGAGATTTCTTCTTCATGACCAGTGATGCGAATGTGCCCATCGGAATCGACCAATTTTTCAACGATAAACTCCCGAAATCCAAGTTGAATACCGGCGATCGCCACATAAATGAGGCTGCCTAGGCTGATGCCCGATAAAATAAGGGCCGTTTGCTTTTTGCGGGACAGGAGGTGACGAATAGCTAGAAAGAACATCTTTTATTCCTTGCGCGTCACAATTTCGTCGCCGGGTCTGACATCACCTTCTAAGATTTCTGCTTGGTTACCGTCGACAATTCCAATTTTGACTGTGGTCTTTTGGCGATTGCCGTTTCTGAAAATGGTTACGGTGCCATTTGAAATTGATGAAGCTGGAACCAGCGTTGCTGAATCCTTCGAGCCTACTTCAATGGCAACGTCGGCGGTCATGCCTGGTAGAATTTCAGGCGGAATGTTGTCGACTTTGATTCGTACAATGAACTGATCATCCTTTGGATAAACAGATTGAATCGCTCCCTTAACTAAAGTGCCCCGTAGACTTTCAAAACTAAGGCGCGCTAGTTGCGCGGGGCGTACGCGCAATGCTCCCTGTTGTTCCAAACTAACCTCAACATAGAGACTTTTTAGATCTTCAACTCTCAGCAATACGGCCTGAGGAAAAATATTTTCTCCTTCATGAAATGGAAGGTGAGTGACCGTTCCTGAGAAGGGAGAGCGAATAGCAACGCCCTCGTCGAGTTCGACAAGCCTTTCGCCTGCGGCCACCGATTGTCCTTCCCGCACATTCATTTTGCGAATGGTTCCGGTGACCCCGGGTTTTGCCTCAAACACGTTATGAGATTTGACTTTTCCCAAGCCGTAAATGGCTTCTTGAATTTTTCCTGAAACAACGGGAGCAAGTTGGCTATTGGATTTTTTAAATTTATAAGCCAATCCGGCGGCAAACGCGGCGAGAATGACGATTCCGATAATCCACTTTGAATTAATCTTAGATTTTGTCATAGAGATTGATTATCGATAATTTCAGCTGCCGAATCAACATGAGAACGCGATTACTTTTTGATCTTGGCTTTTAATTTTTGGTAAAGTTTAAGTGCCTGTTGGATAATTTTTTTGGCATCTTTATGGTCTAAAAACGATTTAACCACGACCTTCTTTTTTTCTAGAATCTTGTAATCTTCAAAAAATCTTTGAACTTCTTGTAGACGATGGGGCGGGAGGTCATGAATGGAATCATAGTGTGCGTATTCGGGGTCGTGGGCATGGACGGCAATGATTTTATCATCGGATTCTCCTTGATCGGCCATTTTCATGACTCCGATAGGTTTGGCCACCATTATTGAAAGAGGCACAGTGCTTTCTTGACCAAGCACTAAAATATCGAGGGGGTCATTATCTTCACAATAGGTTTGAGGGATAAACCCGTAGTTGGCCGGGTAATGAACCGAGCTGAATAGCACGCGGTCCACTTTGATCAGCCCGCTATCTTTATCAAGTTCATATTTGATTTTTGAGCCTTTGGGGACCTCGATGATTGCTGTTACTAATTGAGGTGCTTCCGGACCGACGGGGACATCATGCCAAGGGTGCATAGGGCCTCCTAAAAAAGGATTTAGGCATTTTGCCTTGGGACTTGTCAGAGCGTCAAGGAACAACTAGATTGGGCCACTTATGATTCATGCATCTGGAATATCTAAGAGCTACGGCTCTAAAATTTTATACAAAAACGGGAGCTTTCAGCTCAATCCCGGCGAAAAGGCGGGGCTTGTTGGCCCTAATGGTGCTGGTAAGACGACGATTTTTCGAATTCTTTCGGGGGAGGAGTCTCCTGATTCCGGGTCTGTTTCTAAACCTGAAAAAGTGACTATCGGGTATTTTTCTCAAGATATTGAAGATATGCGCGGACGCTCGGTCATTGATGAAGTCAAATCTGCGGCGGGAAGACTGGCATCGATTCAGCCGCGGTTGAGAGAGCTTGAACAAAAACTTGGTGAACCCCTTGAGGATGCAAAAATGACCAAGGTTCTTGAAGAGTACGGTGAACTGCAGGCGGAATTTGAAAAACTGGGCGGATATGAATTAGATAATAGGGCCGCTGCCATTATTACGGGTCTTGGGTTTCCGCCTGAAGATCATCAACGCCCCACTGAAAGCTACAGTGGCGGCTGGAAAATGCGAATCGCATTGGCAAAAATATTGGTTCAAAATCCAGACGTTCTTTTGATGGATGAACCTACAAACCACTTAGATATGGAATCGATCATTTGGCTAGAGGAGTGGGTCCAGAACTTTAAGGGTACACTATTAATGACAAGCCATGATCGCGATTTTATGAATCGGATTGTCACGAAGATTATCGAAGTGGCTCATCAATCGATTACTGTTTATTCTGGAAACTATGACTTTTATGAAAAAGAGCGAGCTCTCAGACGTGATCAACTGGTGGCTGCAGCGAAAAGACAGCAAGATATGTTGGCAAAAGAAGAAGAGTTTATTGCTCGTTTTGCCGCGCGCGCCTCTCACGCAGCTCAAGTGCAGTCTCGGGTTAAAAAGTTAGAAAAAATCGATCGTATAGAAATTCCGACGGAAGAGCAGGCTATGAAGTTCGAATGGCCAACGCCACCTCGAGGCGGAAATGAAGTTTTGAAATTTGAAAATCTGGGTAAGACCTGGAAGCGCGATGACGGCAAAGAAATTTTGGTTTTTAAAGGAGCTACGGCCCTTGTAAAGCGGCTGGATCGTATCGCTGTTGTAGGAGTTAATGGGGCCGGCAAGTCGACGTTACTAAAGATAGTTGCGGGCCAAACGGACGCAACCGATGGATCATTCACATTAGGCGCTGGAATTGCGGTTGGCTATTTTAGCCAAAATGCCTTGGATGTTTTGGACCCTAAGAAAACAATCTTAGATGAACTTCACGATAGGCTTCCAAATGCCACATTGGGGTTTATTCGAAATCTACTTGGCGCTTTTAAATTTTCAGGCGACGAAGTAGAAAAAAAGATTTCGGTTTTGTCAGGTGGCGAAAAGAGCCGCGTGGTCTTGGCAACGATCCTGTCGCGCCCTATTAATTTTCTAGTGCTCGATGAACCTACTAATCACTTAGACATTCAATCTCGCGAAGTATTGCTAGAGGCAATTAAAGACTTTCCTGGCACTGTTATGATTGTCAGCCACGATAGACATTTTTTGAGGCAGATCACAACACGTGTTTTTCGACTCGATAAACATGAGCTCACCATCTATGAGGGCGGCTGGGATTACTACCAAGAGAAAACCGGTCATTGATCGGTGCCATTATAGAGCTATTTGACTTGCTCAGTGACGGATAACGTCACTTCCCGTTCAATATAGGCCAAATTGGCAAGGGCATGGGCGTTGCACCATGGACCCTTCGCTAAGCTTTGTCTTAATTGGAAACGAACGTTTACAGGAGTTGTTTTACATGAAAAAGTTCTTGTCATTAACACTTGTGGCAAATCTCATTGCCGCTCAGGGTGCGCTGGCGCAAGCGCCTGCACCAACAGCTTCCCCGTCACCTCAGGCAAGTCCAGAAGTGAAAGAACTTACCCCTGAAGAATCTCAGGTGTTAGTTGAAGAGCTTCAAGAATACTTGGCTGAAAAGGGCGAGCAAGCCCAAGTACAAGTTCCGACGGTTGAGGCTTCTCCCGAAGCTCAGACTGCTGAGACTCAAGTTGAAATTGATGCTATTGCCATTTTGCCGACTCCCGAAGAGTCTCCTGAAGTGAAAACGGCTACGGCTCCTTCCGCACCTAAGACTGCACAGGTTCCGGTGGTTATTGTCCCTGTGAAAAAGGGGCTATTTGCTACCTTAACGGGTGTAAGCTTGGCGGATTACAAGAAAGCTTTTAAAGAAGAATCGCAAAATCCTCGATATCTGGGCGGAAAAAATCCTCTCAGCCGCTTTGCTGGTGGAATCGGATATGGCGCGGTCGTTGGAGTAAAATCCGCTTTGACCGAACTTTACTACATGGGTAAAGACACCTTGTTTGGCGCGGTGGCGTACATCGCTCCCGAAAGCCGAATTGTAAAGGGCTGGAGCTTTGAGTCCGCTATTGCGAAAATGATTATGGCCAACGGTAAAGAAACCGTTAAGATTTTGCCAACTGCCATTTTTAATAATCTAGTTGATACAGTTAAAAGTGGAGACGCTCACAAGATTGGTTCTTTGACCGGAAACGTCATTGCAACAATCTATATTCCTGCAAAAGTAACTGGCCAAATGCTTCGTTCGGCTCGCGCTTCAGCGGCAGCCGCCCGAGCAGCTAAATCAGCTCCGAAGGCTCCAGCTCCAACAGCTGGCGCCGCAACCACCACCACCGCCACTACGGCTTCTACATCACCAGCTAGTGCTCAAATGACTGTAGCCGAAATCGAAGCAGCAGCAGCCACTCTCACCGAACAGAAGGTGACTTTAGCTGCGGCTCAAGCCAATGCAGCGAAAGTTGCTGCTCAATCGGAAGCAGTGATTGCACAATCATCAGCAGCAATCAAAGGTCTTGAATCACAACTGGCAACAGCTAAGAATGCAGTTTCCGCCGCCGAATCGGCAAAAGCAGCTTCACTTGCAACAGCAAAAACTCTTGAAGCTCAAGTAGCCGCTTCTACAGGAAAACTGAAATCCGCGCTTCAATCACAACTTGATGCAGCTAAGAGCGTATTAGCTGATCGCACAGCAAGTGCAAAAGCTGCCGCCGCAGAGCTTGAAAAAATAAAGAACTTGGCTGCAAAAGAAGCGGCTGAGTTACAAGCAGCTGAGGCGGCCCTTAAGCGCGCACAAGAAGTTGGAAAACAACTTGGCGTTGGCGAGGCTCCGGTTGCACCGGCCGCACCTCAAGCGGGCGGTCCAGTGTCTCCATCAAGCCCAGCAGGGGCAAAGCCTGCAGCAGCTAAGCCTGCACCGACCCCCGGCATGTTTGAAAGTCTCGTAAAGCACGGCCGATAAAAAATAGTCCTGTAATGTTCAAAGGGCCGCCCGAGTATTCTCGGGCGGCTTTTTTATATGCGCTTAACAAACCAGTCTTTTGAAAATCTCAATTGCTCTCCCCATATGCCTTTAGGATCTCGACGGCCCACGGAGATCACCATGACCACTCGGTGCCTATAACCGAGTCTTAAGATTCTTTTCACGCGGCACTCATCAAAACCCTCCATGGGGCAACTGTCATAACCTTGAGCGGCCACCGCCAACATGAAGTTCTCTGAGGCAAGGGCCGCCGATTTAATGCAGACTTCGTCGATATCCCGAGATGACCAAGGTCGCCGCATGATGGGGCGAAAGAGACCGACTAAATTGAAGATGAGCCACTTAACAGGAGCTAAAATAGTCCAGCCATAAAGAACGGGAACCAACTTGCCGTAATAAAATCCAATCTCTTTGGGCGCATTGGGGGAATTGAGTCTTTTCAGGAGTTCCGGAGCCGTTTTTTTATAAAGGTTAGGATTTGAAACGACCACAATCAATTCTTGAGCGGTTCGCGCCGCTCCCTGGTTCAAACAACTTTTGACAAGTGCCGCCTTTTTGTCAGGAGACTGCACCCAATAAAATTCCCAAGTCTGCAAGTTAGAGGAGTTTGGTGCGAGAAGTGCCGCATCCAGCGCAGTCTCAATGACAGTGCTCGGCACAGGCTCTTGCGTATAACGACGTACACTCCGCCGACGTTTAACAGTCTCAAAGAAGTCCATCTGCTAATCCTTTTTTCTAAGTGAAGTGAGATCTTGAACAATTTGTTCGATAACTTTTTTGTTGCGCAAAATTCTTCGGTGTCCAGATTGAGGGATCACGACAAGTTGACCCAATTTCCAAGAAGACGCAATATCTTGCGCTTCAGTAAATGGAACTTCTTGGTCTTCAGGGTCGTGAAAAACTTTTCCCGGAATTCCAAGATTTGGAATGAGCGTTTCAATGCTCAGATCTTCGGCCCGAATGCCGACAAGGGACTCAACTCTATGCTTAAAACGACGTCGCACTTCTGGAGTGAGGTTTAAATAATCACCATACCGATTGAAGACTCCCTGAATCTTGTTGGGTCCGGCGATATAGGCAATGTATTTGGCGTCAAGACCCTTTGAGACGGCTAACACCGATGCAAAGGCCCCGAATGAATGACCGATGACTCCAAAAGTTGGAGAGTGGGTCTCTTGAAATTTTAAAACTTTTGCAGAGAACTCTTTAAGGTTGGTATAGTACCCGGTGCTTTCCCCGTGGGCAGGACCATCAAAGGCGAGTACTCGAAACCCGGCATCTACTAATGGTTTGGCAAACGCTGACATCTGTGAACCTCGGCCGTCCCAGCCGTGCACAAGGTAGATCCAGGGACCTGTTTCACCCCAAGTCCAATACTTGATTCCATCGGTTGATTGATGTTCTTGCGCATGGATGAGATTTTCTACTTCCCATTGAGGTCTTTTGTGGCGAGTTGGCTTTAGAAAAAAATGAGTGGCAATATGAGCACCCAGGTGAGGTGAAATTCGTCCTGAGTATTCGATGAATTTTAGGGTCAACTTGATTTTAAGTGGTACATCTTGATTCATCACTCACTTCTCCAAAATTGCCGCAACACCCATGCCGCCCGCTGTGCAAATGGAAATCAAACCTCTGCCTGAACCTTTGATGCTGAGTCGCTTAGCAAGGGACCCTACGATGCGTGCTCCTGTGGCTGCAAAGGGGTGCCCGAGTGCTAAACTCCCTCCATCAACATTGAGCCTACTTAAGTCGATTTTTCCTAAGGGTGCTTCTTGCCCCAAGACACGCCGGCAGTAATCTGGATCCTGCCAGGCTTTCAGGGTGGCAAGGACTTGGCCCGCAAAAGCCTCATGGATTTCGTAAAAATCAAAATCCTGGAGTTTTAAATTGTTTCTTTTAAGTAAAGCAGCAACCGCAAGTGTAGGGGCCATGAGCAGTCCATCACCGTGGGCATAGTCAACTGCGGCAGATTGAGCGTCGACAAAATACGCTAACGGTTTCCAACCGCGGCGTTTCGCCTCATCTTCTGAAGCCAATAACACGGCAGCGGCGCCATCGGTGAGGGGCGTGCTATTCCCAGCCGTAAGCGAACCTTGGCCACTTTTATCAAAAGCTGGTTTAAGTTGCCGCAGCTTTTCTAAACTAGTGTCGCCTCGAACAAATGCATCCTTTTGCACGTCACCGATTTGGACCAGTAGATCACTGTAAAACCCCTCTTTGTAGGCTTTGGATGCCGATAGGTGGCTCGTGACGGCAAGCTCATCTTGTTCTCGTTGAGTGATATGCCATTGCTTAACCATAAGCTCACAATGTTCTCCCATCGAGAGTCCGGTTCGTGGTTCAACAACTGCGGGAAATTGGGGAATAAAATAAGATGGCCTAAGTTGAAATAGAATCCGGATTCGGCTGCTCAGATTTGGAGCTTTCGAGAGTTCCATGAGTAGGCGAGAAAGTCGCTTTGTCAGCGTACCTTGAATGTCGCTATTCGTATCAGTACCGCCGGCAATGGCTATTTCTTGGGCGCCAGAGGCAATCTTCAATGCCAACTGCCAAGTGGTTTCAAGACTTGTCCCGCAGGCTCGTTGCACATCATAAGCTGGGGTAAGCGGCGATAGTCCTGAATCTTGTACCGCCTCGCGAGCCAAGTTCCAATCGGACGCATTTTTCATCACGGCCCCGATAGCCACATCTCCTAAGATCTCGCCATTAAGCTTATAGGCTTTAACCAGATCCTTTAAAACGGTGCTCATGAGTTCTTGGTTCGAGAGTCCCTTATAAGCTCCAAATGAACGCACAAAGGGCGTTCGTCGACTGCCAATGATTGCAACTTTTCTCATTTGAGCTCCTTTACAATCTACCTACTAATAGGTAGAATAAATCAAATTCATTGATTTGTCCAGAGAGACACGGAGAACCCGATGAATGATTTAGAAAATAAGACTAAAACCGAAGCGTTACGGCTGGCGCGAAGTTATCTGCAAACCGTAGGTTATAATGGATTTAGTTTTCAGCACTTGGCTGACGATCTAGGGATCAAAAAAGCCAGTTTGCATTATTATTTCAAATCGAAGGACGATTTGGGATTAGCCCTTGTGGAGTACTATCAGGCGGGATTTGAACGCTGGGCAATGCAGGTTGCAGAATTGACGCCGAAAAAGAAGCTACAGGCGGTAGTAGAGGTATTTAGTCGTTTTGCTGAAGATGATTTTAAAGTCTGCCCGATGGGGGCTTTAAGTATTGATTTGAAAGTCTTATCGAAGAAATTGAAACATAAGGTGTTGGAATTCCATAATATGCAAAGGGATTGGTTAGTTGAAACCCTTAAGCAAGGCAAAAAGACAAAAGAGTTCTCATCTCACATCGATCCTGAGGCCGTAGCGGACATTTGGATGGCTTCAACACAAGGCGGACTCATTATCTCGAGACTGCGGTCCGATTCTCAATGTCTAAAATCCATTCTAAAAGGGGTTCAAAAACTTATAGGAGCCTTGTGAACTACTGAGCGCAGTGCTAGCGTTTTCATGGATGCCAAATGGGAGGGTTCCATGACAATACTGAAACGCAGCGTTTTAGGATTAATTTTAGCAGTTGGATTTGCAACTCAAGTACGGGCCGCGGGACCAAGCTATGAAATGTTCGGCGGAGTGACCACACTATGGGAACAAGATATTGATTATTTTAGCCGGCCCATCTTGTTGACTCGAACGAATAAGACAGCCATTTATCATCGGCTGCAATTCAATGTGAATCGATATGAAACATATTGTGCGCAATGGGAAAACCGATGTGTCGCATACAACCAACAAGGACAATGCGTTTCGTATCAAAGGGTCTGTGCTTATTGGGATAAGCGGGTTTATAAAGTCGAGAAAACCATCAATCTGGATTTCAGGAAGGCCGCCGTTTTATCCGCCGGAGACAAAGAAGTTTACGAACTTCAGGTGCAGCGCATCCAACCTGGCGGAGATGGGGAAGACTTTGTCAGAACATGGATTGTCGACAAAACTGTCTTAAAACCAGTCAATATTCGTAGAATTGGCGATTACGATTATTACATCGAGTTGAAGTAGTTCTAAAAGCTAGACCTCTCAATGCCGATAAGTTGGCAAAGGGAGGTCTTATGCTTACACCTGCTGATCTCAGCACCGTTTACGAATTTATTAAACAAACCGGCGAAAACAACATCAAGAAGATGATGACTGGAGGAAAGATGTCTCCAGTGCATGTGGGTTTGCTCTTGAAGATTGTACGTGCCTGCAATCTCGAAGAATTCACAAAACACTGTGAAGGTTCAAGTTTTCCAAAAATAAAATACAAACCGGAAGAAGATAAAATTAAGGAAGCGTTTTGGGGTATTGCCTCCGAAACGTTTGTGAGTTTGGGATTAGTGAGCGTTCAAAAAGCCGCTTAATCAACGAATCTGACAAATTTAACGGGAATGAGGACTTCTTGATCAAACGAGTCCTCATTTTTTTTCGTCCAAACCGTAAGCCTCTGAACTGGCTCTCCAACGGGAGCAATTAGCTTTCCACCGATGGCCAATTGTCGAAGTAAGCTCTGCGGAATATCTTTTCTTGCACAGGTTACCATAATTCGATCAAAGGGGCCCTTTTCGGACCAGCCTTCGGTACCTGAGCCCAACCTTAATTCCACATTTTTGATATTCAGGTCATTTAAGTTCTTTTGTGCTTGCCGATGAAGCTTCTCGATAATCTCGACCGAATAAATCTTATGGGCCAAACGGCTTAGGACTGCTGTTTGATACCCACAGCCAGTTCCAATTTCTAACACTTTGTGATGAGGT
>JADLCR010000095.1 GCA_020847095.1 Oligoflexia bacterium
TCGATTGTATTTTGGAGTATGTATCTTCAAACAAAGACCGTGTTTCCAAGATATTTTTTTCTGATTTTTTTGAACCTGGAAAATTTATTTCAAGCGAAGACGCACTTTTTGTCAAATCACCTGAAATACGCGGACCCATGGGTCAAGAAGTCCTCGTTTCATCTCGCTCAAGGAGAAGTGATTTAGAAAAGCACGGTTCACATTTAGTCGATTGGCTGGAGTATCAGAAGCGTCCTCACCAGGAACCAGTACCGCCTAAGACCAACAAATGATGATTGTTATTTTTCTAAGCTTACTCAACTTATGCGAGTTTGCATCGGCTAGAAAAATCGATGTTTGCCCAAAAGGTTGTGCACTTCAGACTATTCAAGAAGCTGTGCGTGTGGCCCCACCTCGGTCGCAAGTGGTGGTTCACCCGGCGACTTACCTTGAAAAAGATATCTTAATTAATAAACCGTTAGAGTTAGTCGTTTCAAGCCAAGGTGGTGTAATCATCGACGCACAAGAAGCTGGAGCTCATTTCATCGTCACCGCGGATGATGTGACTATTCGTGGTTTTGAGCTTCGAAACCCGGGATTTGCCTCAATTAAAGACATTGCGGCAGTTCGTGTGCGGTCGGCAAATCGATGTATATTCGCCAACAATCAAATTGTCAATTCGACCTATGGAATCTACATCGAAAAGTCTACCGGGTGCACGATTTTAGACAACCACATACGAAGCAATCGACGGGGAGCCATTGAGTCAGGAAGCGGAATTCATGTTTGGCAGTCCACTAATGTAGAAATCGTTCGAAACAAGATTAGTGGGCATCGTGATGGGATCTATTTTGAATTCGTCTCGCACAGCCGCATTGTAGAAAATGAAAGTGAAGAAAACCTTCGATATGGTTTGCACTTCATGTTTTCTAATGAAAATGACTACCAAAGAAACACTTTCCGAAAGAATCAGTCTGGAGTAGCCGTTATGTATTCGAAAAAAATTAACATGAGGGCCAATCGATTTGAGCAAAGTTATGGACCGGCCTCGTTTGGTCTTCTCCTTAAAGATATCAGTGACAGTCTCATCGTGGGAAATTTGATTAAAGACAATACAACAGGTTTTTTTGTAGAAGGTGTATCACGCACTTTAATTAGTGATAACGACGTTATTCAAAACGGCTGGGCTATCCGGATTGTTTCAAGTAGCGAGAACAACACCTTTATTTCAAATAACTTCTTAGATAGTACCTTTGAAGTTGCCGCATTAGCGGGCGCCAATAGCAACGTATTTTCGGGCAATTATTGGAGTCGGTACGAAGGTGTAGACTTGGATCGCAACAATATTGGAGATCACGCGCATCGACCGGCGAGTCTCTCGGGGGTGTGGGTGCAAACGATTGACGGAGCGGCCCTATTGCTAAATAGTTTTTTTCTTCATCTCATTGATTTGGCCGAAGCAACCCTTCCATCATTGGTTGCAAGCCAAATTGTGGACGAACATCCGCTGATGAGGATGCGCCCGTGATCGAGATCAAAAACGTTCGTAAATCGTTTAATAACAGACCTGTCTTGATGGGTGTGGATTTTGTTTGCCGCCCAGGCGTTGTCACTGCCCTTATCGGCCCGAATTCGTGCGGTAAATCAACTTTGCTAAAGTGTTTGTTGGGTCTTGTGATCGCCGACCAAGGACGACTCGCTTTTGATAATTTCGACATTAGCCAAGGGGTAGAGTACCGTGAAAAGCTAGGCTATTTACCTCAGATTGTTGACTTTCCCGAAAACCTAACTGTAACTGAAATTTTAGAACTTCTTGAAAGTTTGCGGTCTAAAAAAGCCATCAAAAAAGATCTTCTCTTGGGCCAGCTTGAGCTGGGAGGCTTACTGAACCATGCTTTTGGAGAACTCTCAGGCGGAGCTCGGCAAAAATTGGGAGCGGCTTGTGCTCTCATGTTTGATCCTGATTATATTTTGCTCGACGAACCCACCGCAAGTTTAGATCCACAAACTGCCCTCGCATTCCGAGAAATCATTTCAGGCCAAGCAAATCGTGGCAAGACTGTATTATTGGTTTCACACAATCTGAGTGAGGTGGAACAAGTTGCGCAGGAAATCGTTTTCTTACTTGAGGGAAAGGTTCAATACTTCGGATCGGTAAAACAGTTTATGAATGGATCATTAAACTTGGAATCGGCCCTTGTGAATTTTGTGACAAAACGAAAGGGGCCGCTATGAAGAAGTTTTGGGTTCTGTTGGCTTACGGCCTTCGGGATCAAGTCCGCAGCCGATGGGTTTTGGCATATGGATTGTTTTACTTCGTCGCTGGAGTTTTACTTCTCCAATTTGGGACTGATTATCGACGGTACCTGGCGAGCATGGCTAATGTTATTTTACTTCTTAGCCCAGCGGTATCAATTTTGTATTCGACGGTTCATTGGTACGCCAACGGAAGTTTTCGCCATTTGATCTTGGTCCAGCCAGTCAGTCGCCCGGTCGTGTTTTTTTCTTCTTGGCTTTCGATCCTGGTTGGTCTGTCAGGCGCCTTCGTCATTGGTGCTCTAGGAGGTCCTGTTTTACTAGGAAGTTTTGATGCGCGAATCTTTTCTATATTGATCGCGGGACTGGCTTTAACGACGGTGTTTTCGCTGCTAGGAATTCTGTGGGCCGTAACTATTAGAGATCGAATGAAAGGACTTGCCGGAGCACTAGGCACTTGGCTATATCTCGCGATATTACACGACGGGTTAATTTTGGGGATCTTAATGATGTTGCGAGACTTCCCTATGGAACGGCCGGCCATGGCTTTGTTGGCATTGAATCTCATCGATATCGCTCGCTTGTTTTTATTACTTCAATTCGATCTCACTGCTCTGATGGGCTACACTGGCTCGGTTTTGCAGCGCATGGCTCGACCCGGAGTTGGTGCCGCAGTTATTGTGCTAGGCAGTCTTTTTTGGATTCTCATCCCGGCAATTATTGTTAATAGGCGATTTCAGAATCGGGATTTCTGACACACTCTTTTCTGGAGCACGAAGAATCTAAAAGTATCCAAGATCTCTCCGACGGAATTAATCTCATTTAGTTCCTTTGTTGACAGAAATCGCCCCCAGGTTCAGACTCCACCAATAATGACTGAGGAGGATCTATGCGTAAATTGATAGTTGCACTTGGATTTATTGTTTTAGCCATACCAAATCTTAACGCCGCCGAATTAGAAAGCGTTAAAGCTGGAACCGGAACCGTGAAATTTAATTCACTCATTCAAGTTTGGTATGTGAACGACCCGACCCGCACCCCCTCTCAAGCGGACCAAACTTTCGATTTTCGCCGAGTCGAACTCAAATTTAGTGGCTCTGTTCTTGAAAATACAAGTTGGTTTGCCATGATCGATGTTGCTAAAACTTTAAGTTCCACTGGGGATAATAAAGTGATTCAGGATGTGGGCTTGGTTTATTCACCATTAAGCGATCTTGAACTTACCGTAGGCCAATTTAAAACCTTAACAACTGCTGAAAGTATGGATACGAAGGCATCGGAACTTCTGTTTCCTGAACGCTCTTACGTGGCTCGTTACTATGGAGAGCGTCGGGATTTAGGGGCTCAGGTCAGTTACAAACTAGATGCCTTTAGATTTCGCGCCATGATATCAAACGGTTTGGATACTAGCGGCAACACTCAAGCCAACCGAACCGATACCAATCGATCGAAAGAAGCCCATGGCCGTATTGATGGCGAATTTTTTGAAAAAGCCCTTCGCGTTGGAGTGTTTCACAGCGGAGGCACCTATGGCGCGCCCACCACAACAGTTTACCGTTCTCATAATGGAGCGGACGCCCGTTTTGAGTGGGAAAAGATCAACGTTTTCGCCGCCTATATTTTGGGTAATGACGACACCACAAAAACCACCGGAATTTCAGGCCAAGCTTCATACAAGTTCAACGAATGCTGGCAGCTAGGTTTGGGTGCTGAATCCCTAAGTTACCGACCAGACGGCGGAACCGAAGTGGTGGGCTCTGCCTACGCCCTGGGATTAAACTATTTCTTGCTTAATCATAATGCCAAGATTCAACTTTCAAACACGTGGCTCAAAAACTTGTCGGGCAACTTGGGCAAATACCAGTTCAATGCAACGCCCCCAACTGAAAGAGACGCATCGACAGTCACAACTCTTGCGTTTCAAATGGCCATTTAAAGGCTTGGTTTGACTTGATTTTTGCTTGAGTTCCCCGACCAGACGGTCCATGATTTTTTGTGAACCATTTACCGATCGGGGGACTCAGCATGATCGCGCGACTAGCCAGCATTTTTGTTCTATCAACATTTCTTTCCCAAACCAGCCATGCGCTCGAAAGCAAATGCTTTTCGATGCAGCCAAAAGGATCCTTAAACGAAAAAACTTGTGCGCCGGTTCCGGTGACCATCACCTATAAAGATTGCGACTCTGGGGCAGCGGGATCGGTTGTGGATGGAGTGGCGCGATTCGAATGTAAAGGAAAGGTCAAACGCCTAAAGTACTGGCACGACGATGCGATGCTCATCGGAGTATTAGAGCGTTCTGGATCAGGCTATAACGTCGCAAAAACATTCGCCCAGGGTGGAATCTTAAAACCAAAGGCTACACCCGCACCGATCGCAGAGCAAACACCTGTACCCACTCCAATGCCGACGGCTTCAATTCCGGTTGCACTTAATCCACTCGAAGCAACGCCAACCCCTGCGACCGCAGTCAAAAGCGAGTCGGTATTAAATAAA
>JADLCR010000096.1 GCA_020847095.1 Oligoflexia bacterium
AATGTCATATCAACTCCCCTCATAGCGGAGCTTCTGAACATATGGGAAAGACCTATCAAGGTAACTCTATTACTTGTCTCACTTGTCACTCCGCACACACTGATGACTCAACAGTGCGTTCCGAACGAAGTGGATTCTTTGGAAAGCCTCTAATTAAAGACGTTGATATGGAGTTCAGATCCACTCCAAATGCCATGCTTCACAAAAGTTGCACGGAGTGCCACCGATGAACTTACTTATGTTGGTGATTGTCATTTTTAGTTTTCTTGTAACTAAGGGCGAGGCCAGTGAAAAGAGCCCCATTCGAGGCACTACTGAGTTTGAATTAGCCGCTCAATCGCCTTTGCGCATAACATTTTGTAATAACCAGCTTGTATCCTTTAACAGATCCAAACAATCTCTTGATTTCTTTGACCTCGGAGAAAAGACACTTAAATTTCAAACACCATTGAAGATATCACCTCAAGAACGTCTGACGGCGCTTAGCTGCTTCAAAAGTCGACCGTTGGCGATCATTAGAAATTTCAAAACAAAGACAAATCGATTAGTGGGTTCACAGCTTGTTTTTCCCCTGAACGAGCAGGTACTCGACTTTAAATGTAACAACTCAATTTGCGTTGCTCTATTTCCTGAACGAATTTTTGAACTACGTGGAACAAAAAACTGGAAGGAAATACAGTCCATCCCAACTCATCGTATTGAACCTGCAAAAGACAAGTCTGAAGAAAATCCTTTTTTTCGCTGGCAAGACAAGCTTGTGATCACTGAGGGGCTTCAGTCGCGTGCTTTTACTATGAGCCGCGATCGATTCGGATTTGTAGATCCCTTCAGCGCCGCGGTGATTATTCAAACAGGGTCGCACGCAAACAAGATCAGCCAATGGGGAGTATGGGGTGGCCGGCTTCTCGCACCAAAGGCCGCCGCGGTTTCGCCAATGGGAATCATTCTCGTTTTGGACTCAAGCCTAAAATCAATTTTTGCATTCACTGAGTCGGGAGAATATTGGGGCGCGATGCAGATCAACGGTGAAGTTCCTTCATTGGATTACCCAACAGACCTCTTGACAGCGGGATCCCTTCTCGTTGTATCGGACTTTCGCGGAAACAAGATTTGGGGTTTCCGACTAGACCCTTTCCTACCTAATGCCCCTAGCTCAGGGCTTGAATTTCGACAGAACTTTTTCCGCCGTGATGCTGTGTTGAAAGACCGACAACTTGGTAAATGTATGATCTGCCACGACGGAACAGTTCGAGATGACTGGGATCATCTGTTGCCGTTAACGGGCTATCATCACTCAACAGACAAAAAAGACGTTTCTTGTACTTCATGTCACAACCCACATCACGGAGCCGTGCCGCTTCCTGGAACAAAACTCAAAAAGGGAAACATTCAAGAAAAGCCCCCATTTCTTATAGATTCTCCGCGCAAGCTTTGTCATAGCTGTCATCAAGAACAGTCGGCCGAATCTACGAATCATCCCCACAAGGATTCTGATGGTTCGTGTCTCGGCTGTCATACACCACATAAAGCGGTAAGCCCTGCACTACTCAAAAAACATGAAGCCGGACTTTGCATTTCCTGCCATAGCAGTCGTGGATTTAGGCACCCGGAAGTATCCAACTTTTCGGACGTTGACCGTGCCAAAAAATTTAAGCTACTCGATGGCGGTATCTCTTGCACCTCGTGTCATTCGGTCCACGGAAGAAGCAGAACTGAAGCTATATTGAAACCAGATGAGCCGCTGCTAAACTTCTGCAGCAGCTGTCACGGCTCCAAATCGCCTAAACTTTTTAATGAGTTTCATCGGAGGGCAAAAAAGTGAATCCATTTTGGAAATTGAAAATTGATGAACTCTCCCCGACAAAGCGCTTTACTCTACAAATTGCGGGTGTCCTTCTTGGATTTTTGATCGGTGCCTTTTTGGTCTTCCAAGTATTGTTTTTATGGCGTGTGATCCCCCACGGAGGCATTTAAGCCATGATTAAATGGGCGCGATCCCTCAAGCCGCTGTTGATATTTCTTCTTCCCTCTATATTGGCCGGAGTTCTTTTGGGAGCTTATCCTGGGTACAAAATATATGAGTTTGTCTGGAAAGACGCGGGATTTTGTATCAGTTGTCATGTTCATGATTATGCCAATGTTGGTTGGGCTGATAGCGTGCACGGAACAACAACCACTTGTCACGACTGTCATCATCAACCCCTTAGAGCCTACATCAAAGAAGCGTTCATTATGGTTGTCAAACAACCTAAGTTTCCCAAAGATCTTCACCACACACCATATGTGCCACAGAATCTCTGTGCTGCTTGTCACTTAACAAATCCACATGACCGTTCGACGATTACAGGGCCTATGACTGCGGGCGAAGTTGATAAAATTCCCAAGGTTGACCAGTCATACCTACACGATTTTCATCTCAAAAAGAAAACGGATTTTAAGCTCTTAAACAATTTTGAATTAAGTGAAGGCGAGCGTAATGCAAATCCGGAAGCCGCCAAAGTTTTATCGCAAGAAAAAGGGCCTGAACGGCCTATTGTCTGCGCCGATTGTCATGGTGGCCCATCAAACCGTGGACATAACTTTGGCGCCGTCGACACATCCTGCATTCGTTGCCATCAACCGACTCAACACACACGGATGATTAAGAATTTCGGATGCCGCACGTGTCACTTTCAAGACTTCTTGACACCAATCCCTCATAAAAGGGCTCAGTGAGTTTTTTTGCCCTTTAGTTTGGAAGTTGGTTTTCGCTTTTGGTTTGGTGACAGATTTTTCGATTCCTTGACCGAAGGCTTTGGCGTTGGCGTCGGACTAATCCAGCCGAGGGAAAACGTTCCTTCATGGCAACCTGCACAGCCACCTTCGGGAAGCATTCGCTTGAAATCCGTATGGCAAACAGCACATTTTCCGTCAAAAGTAACCGCCCATTCGCCATGGGTGTCTCCATGAGGAAATGCTTTGTGACAATGGTTGCAGCTAATGCCCGAAGTCGGCTTCTCGGCTCCATGACACTTCAGACATGCCGCTCGCTCGTCAGCCGACAACTTCACAAACTCGGCTCCATGGTTTTGCGGAACAGCCCAAGCCTCATGGTGAGGATAACTCGCATGACAGGTAGCACAGCTCACTTTTGACTGACCGCCATCAAACCGACTTCCATGGCAACGAGCACAGAGCATTCGGTCTTCCTTAAAATGGGATCCATGATTGGCTTTGAATTCATCGTTATGGGGATAAATTTTGGCGGCAGCGACGTTTGTGTCAGATACTGGATTTTCCGGAGTTTTAGAACTCGTTGATTTGTTACAAGCCGACCATACCGTGACTAAAACAACGATGACCAATGCCTTTGCCATGTATTTCACTTTGTTCCCCTTTGTATTTCCAGTATATATCTTTGAATAAAACTAGAGAAGCCGCACCATCCATACTAGTCAAAGGTCGAGAGGCCCAAGGCCATGAATTTTTTAGTGAATCTAAAATCCAATCGCGTTTTCAAATTTATGGCTTCAGTGCGCTTCTCGGTCCCGCTTATGGTCTTTTTAATAGTAGCCCTTGCCTGGGGCACGATATTAGAAAGTCGTTACCACGCCGATCTGGCTAAGCTTCGCGTATACGACGCCTGGTGGTTTGAGCTCATCTTACTGTTTCTCTGGCTGAACATCTTGGCTTCGACAATTAATCGATTCAAGGTGACGTTCTACCACTTCGGATTTTTAGTCACACACCTTGGACTCTTAATTTTGCTCGCTTCTTCTGTTGCATCAAACAGACTGGGAATCGATGGATTGCTCATTCTGAGCGAAGGAGGAACTGGAAATACAGTTCACCTTAATAAAATGGGTCTGCAATTTGTGGATAATTCAGGTGCGAAAATTTCCATTCCAGTGAGCCGCGCCAACGACTTATTGACGCCCTTAAGGCTTAGCGCCATCAATATGCGCATTAAAGATATCTGGACTATTACTAACTTGATTCCGTTTTCTCAAACTTCTCGGGTAGCAGTGGCATCAACAAACATCACCGCCAGCACCGGCCCCGCCGTTGAAGTGGAGCTTATCAATCCATTTATTTCTTATAAAGAGTGGCTTCAAAATCCATTGCAGAAATCCATTGACCTCGGCCCGCTCTACCTCGCGCTTACCGATGTTTCCGATCGATTCAAGTCCACTCTGGGATCTCTGACGGTTTACAACTCGGCCAACGTACCAGAGGCCCGATTTGAACTCTTAGAAAACGGTCCCCGAACCTTTCAGCACAAGGGATTAACCATTCGCGTAGACAAGGTTTTAAAAAAGGCCACTGTACTTGAAAAACAGCTCGTCGAATCCCGAGACTCCGGATCGAACCCGGCAATCGCCATGAGCGTACAGTGGAGTGGCCGCCACTTTAAGGAAAGCCTCTTTGCAGATTTTCCAGACTTTACGCTTAACCCTGGGGGATTCGGAGGCTACTCACTACGGTACGAAAAGACGGCCACAGTTCCTCAAGACAAAAACGCACTATTTATTAAAGTGAAGGACTCGAATCAAGTCGAGATGGTCTATTTTGAAAAGGGCTCCGAAGTAAAAAGGGCCACCGCCAATCTCAATGAAAAATTACTAACACCCTGGATGGGGATGACGGTGTCCGTTAAGAATATTTTTTCAAACGCTGCCTTTGAATTTGTAGTTAGAGAAGCTCCCCTAGAAGTAAAGGCTTCCCTTCCACCCCCTGCGATTCTCATTGAAAACTCCCAAACGAAAGAAAAAAGATGGCTTCAGCCTGGAGATAGATGGAATGAATCTCTATCTTTTGAAAACCAAACAAGGAGTCTCCCGTTTACAATTAAACTCCTAAAGTTTATTAAAACCGATTATCCAGGAACTGAAACAGCCAAGAGCTTCGAAAGCGAAGTTGAGCTCAATGATGGATCTCGACATACTATTTCTATGAATGAACCTCTTAAAAAAGATGGGTTCACTATCTACCAATCAAGCTTCGGAGAAGATGAGTTCGGAAATCAAACGTCTACTTTTTCGGTCAATCAGGACCCCGCTAGGGAAATTAAGTATTTTGGTTCTATCGTTCTTGGCTTGGGAATTATGATTTTCACTTTGAGTCGCAGCCAAAGATTTGGCAAATGGCTCAAGACTTTGGGAGTTTCCAGATGATTTGCACTCTTTTTACCCTCTTCCTGTCGCTGGGCCTTGCTTCACCCAACCTTTCCAACGACTTTTTGGTTCAAGCTCAAAAAATTCCCGCAGAACTCCTAGAGGATTTGCCGGTGCAAGACGGTGGGCGCATTAAGCCTCTACTAGCTCTTTCCCAAGAGTCCCTGTTGTTTCTCACGGGTAAAAAATCTCTGAAAGGCCTTCACCCGATTCAGGCTTATTTGGGACTTACAATCTTTTCTCAAAACAGTGAACTTCCCGTAGTTAACGTGAGAAATCCTGAAATAAGAAAAAAATTGGGGCTAAAAGAGCTAACGCACTTCTCGGTGGTGGAACTCAACATGATGCCCTTGCGGCAAATGCTCGAACCTATCCTAAGAAAAAATAATATGAATGCATCAAATCTCATACCTGAAGAACGAGATTGGATTGAAGTTTATCATCAGGTTTCATTGGCTTCGGCGATCTACTCGGGCCAGCATTTTTTTAATGCCCTCACGCTGAATCCTGACCAGTCTATGGCCGGCGGACATTTCTTACCAGAGCATCCGTCAAATCCAGCTGCAAAATTTCTACGAGCCCTTAAAATGGGGGCAGACTTTTCAAATGAAATCAATGAACTCAAAAGCTCCCTGCAAAGCCAAAATATCCCCAGCGAATTTAAAACGCAGATCTCTAAGACAAAATTGGAAGTGTTTTACTTGAAGTCCCACTTTTTAGGATGGGCGGCATTTGTCTATTTTATCTTGGGACTCATTCTGGTT
This sequence comes from Oligoflexia bacterium, assembly GCA_020847095.1. Lineage (GTDB taxonomy): Bacteria > Bdellovibrionota > Bdellovibrionia > JABDDW01 > JABDDW01 > JADLCR01. Next base: position 5,918 of record JADLCR010000096.1, read on the forward strand.
TTCAGAGCAAACAAGACTTCTTTAAAAGTCTGCTGGTTGATTTTAATTCCCTTAGCCCTTCATAGTGCTGCTCTCACCATTCGAGTCGTCATTACTTCGTTTGCCCCGGTAACCAACATGTATGGAACGATGGTCTGGGTCTCACTTGGGGTTGTCTTGTTTTCACTGATTCCCCTTCTCTTATATAAGCAGAAATGGATAACCGGCATCTTGTGGATCGGTGCTGCACTGATCTTGGGAATTACAGATAGCTTTCCATTGGTGTTAAGCCCAAGCATGGATCCATTGGTGGCCGTATTAAGAAGTAATTTTTGGCTGTCCACCCACGTTTTGACGATCACGATTTCTTATGCCGCTTTCGCGATCGCAATGCTCGTGGGAAACACCTATCTCATCGGTAGTCAGTTCGGCCTTTTAACCTTGTCAAAAATTCGTGATCTCGCCCATTTAACTTATCGCATGATTCAACTTGGCGTATTTCTTCTGACGGTCGGAATCATTCTTGGCGGAGTTTGGGCTGATTACTCTTGGGGCCGTTTTTGGGGATGGGACCCCAAAGAAACCTGGGCTCTCATTGCCGATCTGGGTTACCTCGCCCTTTTGCACGCACGGTTTTTGGGTTGGATCCGAGAACGGGGTCTTTTAATCGGTGCCACGGCCAGTTTTTTACTTGTCATCATGGCTTGGTACGGAGTGAATTTCGTTTTGGCCAGCGGGCTTCATTCATATGGATTTTCATCAGGAGGAGCAACGGCCATGGCGGCCTTTGTCCTCCTGCAACTTGGACTTATTTTTCTGGGTTTACTTAAGGAGCGGGCTCCACGTACTTGAACGCACCGACTCCTACAACTTTCCAATCTTGAGGAATGACGAGCACTGGCTGCTCTAATATCTTTTGAACTTCATCAAAAGTGCCAACCGCCTTTAAATAAGTTCCAGCATACGTCTTACCTTGATCAATACTGAATCCAACATACGCGTAATACCACTTATGCGTAGGTCCTTTGAGCTTAAACACCATTGTCAGTTGTGTTACAGGAGTGTTCGGGCCAAACGATTGACTACCAGCTGACGCTTCTGGAGTAGGACTTACCACCGGACTGGCACTTGCCACAGGCGTAGGACTTGGAGTGGGAGCCGCGCAAGAAAAGTCTCCTTCGATGACAGCCTGTTCGGTTGAAGGAAAACTTTGTTTCCCATAAACAGTCTTATCAGAAGTGACTAAAATCTGCGTTACTTTGCCGCTGTCAAAAAATACTTCAACTTTTCCTACGACACCCTCTTTATGCGTGGCGCCCGGAGCAAAATCCATTCGGCCCGTGAACTTCACCTGGTCCGCTGCCTGGGCTAAACTAGTGAGTAAGAAAATTTGGATTAGTAGGATTGATGCTTTCATAACGACAGTCCCCTTTCGTTTTGTTAACGAAAGAGAAATATCACATTTAATTTTTAAATCCCATATCAGAAATAAATAGAATTTTGTCTAATACGGCGGCCACTTGTTGTACTTCTTCTTGATTCATTTTGATCATCCTGAGCTGGTTTGGTGAGCCCGGGTCAAATAGTCCCATTTGCTGAAGTTCTGGAGGAAGATTAACTTTAACTCCAATTTTAGCTTGCTCGACCAAAAACACTCCCCCGCGCAGCAACTCTTGAACTTCCACAAGTTGGGAGATTCTTGGTCCAAATGCCCGAATCAAAATTTGATCATGGAGCAGGTTTTCGGCCGTTACCAGAAGAGCACCCGATTCACCATTAGGATTTGCAAGCCAAAGGTATCGGATAAATGATTGATCCTGGCCACTTGGCAACAAGTCTTCAATGTGCTCGGCCGATTTTATTCCAAAATCGGATTTCGCCCATTGGGTGGCTCTCACTTTTATCAATTCCATTAAGTGCCAGGCCAACTTCTGTCTGAAAAAGGTGCTTTGGTTCTCACCACGGCTCTTTGACGTCGACAAGAATGACTTAAGTGATTTTTCCAAATCAGAAATGATTTTTCGGTCAACATCACTAAAATTCCGCTCCATTTCACGACTTTTTGCGAGCGCTTCTTCTCTCACTTCTTTCATACTTGGAAGATCTGAGTTTGGTGAGGCGCGACGTTGCCGTCGCAATATCGCGGCATGAGAGGCGAAGTTCTCGGGCCCTGATCCTTTAATTAAGAATGACTGTCCGTTGCGTTCAAATCCTATGGGCTTTGATCCTAAAAAATAATATTTTACTCCCGATCTCGTTACGATCGTCTGGTCTGATAGTCGCTTCAAAACTTCAACATCAACCAACTCAAACGCTGACTGAAATTCCCTTTGAAAAGATACTTTAGTGGTCTGTTTTTTGACGTTTAAATAGTCTTCGACTTTTATTAAGACCCCCTGCCCGCTATCGGCCAATGCAACCTCATCGAGAACCAGGGGAATCTTGTTTGTTTTGAGAAAGTTTGATCGAGATTCAGCGTTTTCAAACCGAATCAAAATATACTTTCCTTCGAGGGTCACCTTGAGATAGTGCCAGCTTTCAACATATGCCTTTGCCCTGATGACATCCGCAGGGGCCTCAAAGTTAATGGCAAAGACCTGATGAGGCTGGGAGATCGATTTGATTTTCCCTGGAATTAATACGAGATCTCCTTTGATATCAGGAGTAAAATAATAAGGTAGTCCAAGCTTTTGAAGTCCGCCCACACAGAATTTCGATGCTTGGCCTACATAACCAGTTAAAAACACTAGATAAAATAGAGTTGCTGTGGCGATCTTCACATCATTAATGTGATGCAAAGTTTAAACCAATAAGTGCCCTTATCCCCCCTTAGAGTGGGCTAGGATTCGCAAATATTCGAGATAATCAAGCTCGCTCGGAAGGCTTCCCGAACGACTTTCGGATCTCAACGATTTCACATAAAGGCTATCTTCGTATCGATTGTAACAATCCATGGCGATCTTGGTGTGCGGGGCTTTAAAGATACAGGCCTTAAAATAAACTTCGTTCAGATTCCAAAATCGATCTTCCTGCACACTTTCATAGCATTGCCCTAAGAGATTATAAGCTTCAGCTTCATTTTGTCTGGAGTTTTTTCCTCGGATGTAATCATGCAATAAGCCCGAGGCCCTTAAAAAAGTGACATAACTCATTTGCTCTTCCAGCAAAGTCGAATGGCGATTGGCCTGACGGATCAACTGCCTTGCCATCACAAGCCCGCTTCCCGAACCTTTCGTGCCCTGGGACTTCCATTCTGAGATTACGCGCTTCCATTCGAGGGCTCGAGCTTTAACAGACGCAGGGCCTTCAGAAGTCTTTATGGCCAAATCTAATATTGAATTGGATCTTTCAAAGTCTTGCTTCACTCGCAAAGAAATCGCAAGTGCCCGTCGTAGAGCTTTTTCCCATTCAAAAGGCTTACCCTTGGCCAACAGGGGGTCTTCAATCACTGACATGTAAATGCTCAAAGCCCGATCGTATTGGCGCGTTGCTGATAAAAGCTCCGCTTTTTCGATACGAGTTAAAGTTGAATAATCATTGACGTCTCTCCATTGGTGAAACTCCGGTCCAAAAGTTCCGCGAGAGTGACACTGAACGCAAAGACTCGTGGCATTTCGAAGTACGGATCGAGAAAAATCCCGTTGTTTATTGCGTAACCCGTCGAGGGCGGTGGCCATTTCTTTGCTAAATGAAGATACGATCAATTTCATGCTGGGATCAGAATCAACATTCTTAAAATCCTTTTCGTGAAGTCCTTTGATTTTAAGAGCAAGTTTAGCCAGCTTTTCGGTTTCACGGTCGATGCGGGCAAAATTGTCTGGGTCATTAAATTCTGATTCACTAAAAATGATCGGTGCAAAAGTGTTCATCACGCCGGCAATCTCTTGCATGGTTCCTTGCCATGTTTCGGTGACAGGCGGCTGATCGATATCAGCTTTTTTTGATGCCGCGCAGGCCGTAATAAGTGCTGCTGTGATTACAATTAAGAGCTTCATCGAAGAACTCCTTCAGTGTGGATCAAATCAACTTACTCATATCTTGTCACAAAAGCGAGATTACGGGAACACTTGACTTCACATCCTAGTCCCGAGACAACTAAGCCATGAGTGAACAAAGTTCAAAACCGAACCTCGGCTTTAATTGGGATGATCGCTATGAGGGCTCGGAGTTTTTCTATGGCGATCAACCCAATGACTTTTTGGTGAAGTGCGCACCGCGACTAACAAGCCGGAGTAAAATACTGTGCTTAGGTGAAGGAGAAGGTCGCAATGCGGTCTATTTAGCAAAATTGGGACATAATGTTACAGCCACGGATCAAAGCGCCCTTGGCTTAAAAAAACTTGAGACGCTTGCAGAGACTCAACAAGTTAAAGTCGCCACAATTCAATCCGATATTTCTGACTTTGATCTAGGTGAAAAAAAATGGGACGTCATCGTTTCAATTTGGTTTCATTTGCCTGAGTCTTTGAGAAGACCCATCCATCGCAAGGTCGTCGAGGCGTTAAAGCCCGGAGGCCATTTGATTTTAGAAGCCTACACTCCAAATCAACTGAAGTACCAATCTGGCGGCCCAAAAGAGATGACCATGTTAATGAGCAAAGACTCCCTCATTCAAGAGCTCAATGGAATGCGTTTAGAAATTTCTGAGCTTGAGCGTGAAATTCATGAGGGAAAAGGTCATAATGGGTTAAGTGCCGTCGTACAAGTTTTTGGAACCAAAGGTTAATTCATGGGCAAAAATCAAAAACTCAATGTCTCCGTATTAACGGCTGACTCCATTATGACCACACAGGTGATCAAGTTTAATCTTCATGTGCGTGTGCGCAAAGCCATGGAGACTCTTCTTGAGAAAAAAATTAGTGGGGCACCGGTGGTGGACGACAGTGGCAAATTGGTTAGCGTTGTAAGTGAGGCGGACTTAATGCGCTTTGCTGCTCAAGGGGGACTCGATCACACTTTGGGAGCTTTTAATCACGGGCTGGTTAAGACAAAAGATTTGGTGACCGTTGAACGTCAGGCGCCGTTTAGTGATGTTTTTAAAATCTTTATTACAAAGCCAATAAAAAGAATCATTGTCGTAGACGAGGTGGGACGCCTTCAAGGAATCATCGCGCGCAGCGATGTGCTCCGCGCGTTCTTAGAATCAGAAGATAAACCAAAAGACTAGATTCCAAAATATTCGTAGATAAACGTCCAAATGAAAGTCTCTGAACGCCACCCTATGCGATCTTGAATCATGTTGGACGTCATCCAATGGCCCGCGTTCTTAACAGATAAAAAGTGAATGTTATTTAGATTTCCGTATCTGTCATCAAGGGCCGCCTTGAGCTTATAAGTATGCGCCGAATTCACTCTGGAATCATGGGTTCCGTTAATGAGCAAGATAACCGGGGGATTTCTCCCAAGTTCAGCCTGCTTAACCGGAGAATACTGAGAAAGATATTTGGCATCTCTTGCTTTTCGACTATCTCCATATTCGTAGGTCCATCCATTTGAAAATCTTGGATCCAACGCTTCTTTTCGAAGCATATCTTGAACACCAGCACCTGAGATGATGAGGCCAAACGCCAATGGCTTTTGCAAACTTGTCGCCGCAACCCCGAGACCACCGTTGGACCAGCCTTCGACAGCAATACGATCAGGTCGAGATATCTTAAGACTTGTGAGAAGCTCCGCCGCCGCCGTAAAGTCGTCGAAAACATTTTGTTTGCGTTCAAATGTTCCTTGTTTATGCCAGTCGGGACCAAAATTATTATCCCCTCTTAAGATTGGCGTCACAATAACACCGCCACGCTTCAGAAATTGAAAATCCATGGGCACAAACCAGGGGTAGAAATATCCTTGCGACGAAAAACCGCCATAGCCATAAATCAAACTTGGATTTGTTCCATCAAGGGCTATTCCTTTTTTAAAAGTGATTCGAACTGGAAGTCGCGTTCCATCTTGACTAGTGGCAAATTCAATTCGACTTTCAAATTGAAGACCGTCAGCTGTTAACATTTCTTGTTCAAGATTGGGGTTTTCAAATCGATTTTCTTTAACCAAAAATTTTGCGGTGCGCCCAGACGCAACCTGACTCGTTAAACCTACGAGGAGATTTTCTTTTTTTGAATCCCACTTGACCCAATTGATCGTGCTTGAAGGAGGAGCTTTTATCGCAATCTGAATCTGACCATTGGGGCCAAAGATATCGGCGTATTGATTTTCGCCATAATACGAAAATGCCGCCCATTGCTCGCCCACCTTCGTCACTTTGCTCAAAACACGATTCGAGCGCTCCGGCACTACGGTGCGTACTTCGTTTGGCGCGTCAAAGTTTACCTCGACCGCCGATCCAAATCCTTGAATTCCGGAGAGCTTTAAAATGACAGAGGAATCGAACTGAGAAACAATATCTTCAATCTCAAGATCTTTGAGTTCAAGTGACCGACCTTTTGAATCTCTCAGAGTGACAGCCTTTTCTTCGTATTGGATGTAAGCGTCAACGAAACTGAATTGAATTGATAATTTCTGATCTACCGTTTCAGTTTTTTGCGAGACTAAGTCAAAGATGCGAAGCGGAGTTGCGCCGTTTGCTGTTTCTAAACTGTTAAGGAAGTAAAAGCGCGTAGGACTTTGCCAAGCAATACGCGCCCAACCTACTTTTAGCTCTACTGGAACTCGCTTATTGGTCTTTAGGTCAAATACATATGCATTGTAGTCGTCGATCGAGCCTTTTTCTGATGCAAAAACAATTGCAAAATCGCGGTTAGGCGACAAAACCGCCCGCGTGAAATTAACAGTGCCAGCCTTGCTTATGTCATGGCTTGAGAACAGAACCGTTTCATTAGCGAGGGGCTGCCTTGGTTGGGTTGGTTTCGCCTCACTTTCAAGTTTTCTAAGTTGATGTTCAAGCTCCCTGGGGCGCTGAAACTCTGAATCTTGACGGGTCGCGAACCTGCGCACGAGTACTTGCGGTTGACCAACGCCTTGATTTCTCAACACAACAATCTCGCCGTTTTCTAGCGAAAGAATGGAAATATCAAAGGGTCGATCCATTTGATTGAGTACCGTCTTGCCAACGGATTTATAATATCGACTGTCTCGGATTTTTTTGAGTGTCTTGGCATTTTGTTGGCGAACCCACTCGCGCCTTTGTGGGGAATCTGTTTCAAGCCATCGATAGGGGTCAAATTTCATTGCTTCAGTGCATGGCTCTGAAGCTCCCAATATTGATGGATAAATCAAAGTCGCCGATAAGATCAGCAGCAGGCTCATCCATGGTCTTCTTTCCAAAACATTCCCCTTCTTTTGCATTTTGGCTCAAAGAGTCATAGCAATGCGGCCGCCAATTTGGAAGCCGAAAACTCAAATACAATTTGCCCGCCCAATTGATTCCTGTTAGCTTTAAAATCACTATGAAAACGGCGCGTATACTATGTTTTGCGGCTATTTTATCGGGATTGGCCGCCTGCCAATCACCGTCTCGCTCAGGCGAGGCCCTTGATTCTTCTCCACTTAAAACTGACGTAAGACATGGCTGGACTGTTTTTACGGGACCAAAACCCACTCAAACGAAGTCCACTAATACAGAGTCCATCGAGCGAGGACGCGCTGTTTTCGCAAAATACTGTCAGTCCTGCCATGGCGTGACTGGGCAAGGAAACGGTCCTGACGCTCAAGAATTTCGCCTTCATCCGGCCAATTTGAAAAATGTGGCTAAGGCTTTACCCAATCACTATATTTTTATTCAGATCAACGAAGGCAAATCCGGCGGCATGCCGCGCTGGAAAGACTTGCTCACGTCGCAAGACGCGGCCGATGTGACCCAGTACATCCAGAGCCTTTCAAAGTAGATGAAAAAGGATTTATCAGAAAAATTTGGTTATCAACAAACACCACCATTTATTTTAACTGAAGACTCTCCCCTCGGCGCATATAGAACTGAAAAAGAGAAACATCTACAGCAGAGATTTTTCAGAGAGAGCTTACCACTTTCATACTTCACTGATCATTTTCCCAAATATTCTTGCCGTCAGGAAATTGCGCGCTTTATGGCTCGAAATGAACTCTTCAGAACAATATTAGGTATTCAGGGAAGTATCGTCGAATGTGGCGTTTTTGGTGGCAATGGCTTGATGTCGTGGGCTCATCTGTCCGCCATTCTTGAGCCCAACAATAATTTTCGGCAAGTTATCGGATTCGACACATTTAGTGGATTTCCTAGCGTTCACGAAAAAGACCTTCTTCCCGGCTCAGCTATTGGCCCCGGTTACGTATCAGACCCCTGTTACGAAGATTTAAAAAGATGTATCGAGTTGTTTGACAAAAATAGAAATGCCCCCATCGATCAGCCTCAATACGCAAAAGCTCAGCTTATTCGAGGAGACTTTATGACCACCGGCCCAAAGTTTTTGGAGCAAAATCAACACCTACTACTGTCCCTATTGTTTTTAGACTTTGATTTATATGAGCCAACAAAACTTGCGCTTAAACTTTTCTTGCCCCGAATGGCCAAAGGCAGCCTAATTTGTTTCGACCAAATCAATCACCCTGCCTGGCCAGGAGAAACAGCCGCCCTATTAGAATCTTTTGACATCAAAAAGCACCAAATAGAACGTTGCCAATCAGAACCAAAAATTAGCTTTATTCGCCTCTGAACTTCGCTGAAATCTGATCTGTATAGAACTCGACGAATTGCTCTTGAGTCATCGTCATGGCGAATCGATCGACTCCGTCAACAAATGGAAGATGAACTCCAGTTTTTCCCAAAAATTCACCTGCAAGCCAGGCGTTGCCTATCGCCGCACTTCCCCTCTTAAAAGGAATTCCATTGTAATAAAAGTAGGCGGCACGGGCGAACTCCTGAACCGAACCAGACTTATGAAAATCAATCAATGCATCAAAAGCAGAACCCAAGAATAATTTTGTGTCGTAGTAACTCACCACGTGAGACCACATCATGATTCCCTGTCCGTTTTTGACAATCATTGTTGGGAATAAGTTGCCTTTTGAAGAAGGGGTATTCTCAATCCATATTCCACTAATTTCACCATCACCAAGTTGATGGTGAAAGCGATGCATAGCTGCGTCGATTTGCGAACCCACCGAGACTGTGTCGGAGCCCTTTATCCCTAGAAACTTAAAAAAATCGGCCCGCCACTTAATGTTCGTTTGATCGGGCACATAAAATTTCTTTTTATTGGCCAACTCAACAAATTCCGCATTTTCAGACGGCCGACCGCCTCGCGTTGGCCAAATCACTGTCGTTAAAGCCAAAAATTCTGGCTTTTCTTGTTTACCCACTGAAAAAATTGCGAATCTTTTCTTTGGCGAATCGTGCCCACCGACAACGAGCGCTGCTATTTCGTTGGCTTGCACAGCCTGTTGGATCGCAAATGCTGCGTGAGTCTCATCGGTCACAACGCGGTCTTCTCCGGAAAATTTTGACTTTGGAAAGTGATTCGCTTCGTACGGTGCAGTGAGTGCGCTCAAGTTTAAGCTCTGCATGGTCAGTAGGCAGTTTTTAAAGAATCCCGCATGGCTAGGAAGCGGTAACGCCACCCCAATGGCCATTGGCACCAAGGTTATAAAATATGACGTCGCCAAAATACGGCGAACACCTGTCAAATGGCTGAACAAAGATCACCCTTTAGATCCCATGGGATCTCATTAAGTTCTTCTATATCTAATTATTGCTCAGATCGTGCCGAGGGATTTAAAAGAACAGGTAGCTTCCGCCCAAGAAAGCTCCTCCCCAAGTCGCCTTATCAAATCGACTCCCAGGGATGGCAATTTCATTTCCATTTAATGAGGCTTTGGTAAAGGTAATTTGCCTGTATTGAGCCATGACGTGAACGTTTTTAAAAAAGACTCGACCGATGCCCGCACTCCAACCCCACCCCGATAGCCAATCGTTTTGGCGGAAGGGATTCTGCGCCTTTGGCTCAGCCCACTGAATGGTATTATTAACGATCGGATAATATTCGGCAATCAAGGAGAAATCTACAGCGGGAATAAAGAACAAAACACTTGGCCCAAACCCATACCGACGATGAGTCAAATTGTAAATCCCTGATGCCAATAAACTTTGATTCGATGAAGTAAAATTTATGGATGATGCTTCCCAATCATGAAAACCCACGGCGGTCAGGCTAAAATTTCCAAGCTTGATTCCGATTCGCCCCATGACTCCGGCCCCAAAAGAAAGTGCAGTCTCATCATGAGTCACAGAATAGTTGCTAAAAAGCTCTTTATACGTGGCTGTTCCCGAACTTATTCCAAATCCTAGTTCAGCGTGAAATTGCGCCAGCGAAATCGATCCGATTGTTAAAATAAAAAAAACTGCAACGATGTTTTTCATCGATTTTTACCCCTATTGTTTTGCACTACTTAAATCTTAGGCTCTGTATTCTAAATTGCAAGGACCGTTGGCTTAACTAGTCCCCTTTTGGCAGGAAATCTGCACTACTAGGCTGTATGGGCCTTAGTGCAACTACTCAATATTTTAAGACACTACTTGTGACTTTATTGGTCACTTTGACCGTTGGTTCAACAGGATCTCACGCTGATGTATGCCACGGTTTTAGCTCGGGTCCAAAGCATGGCGATGACATTTTGACTTTGATTAATAAAGAGGCTGAAAACAAGTTAACCCGCAACTATCTACCTTCAGATCTTGTCCGTGTGCCGCCTGACTATCTTGCCCCTGGAAGAGGAGCTCAGTTTTTGAGAGCCGAAGCGCTAACATGGTTGGAGAGACTAATAAAAGAAGGGGCGCAGAATGGTTTTAAATTTTATGTCGTTTCGGGATTTAGAAGTTTTGAAGATCAATGTATGACCTTTCGCTCAAAAATTACAAAGTGGTCTAGTCGATTTGGAAGTTTTCAAAAAGGACTGGATTACGCCAAAAAATCAAGCGCTGAGCCGGGGCGTAGTCAGCATCAACTTGGAACGACTGTCGATCTCACGATCGAACGCATTAACTTTAAATTCCTGTTTTCAATCACCAGTACTCCGGAGTTTCTTTGGATCTCTCAAAATGCCCATCGCTTCGGTTACGTCATGAGCTACCCATGGGCTGATGACGATCAAGACGGGCTCGGGTATAATTCCAAAACAGGGTATTATTTTGAACCTTGGCACTGGCGATACGTAGGACAAGTTGCTGCCACTGAGATTTTTCTAAACAAAATGTTACTTGACGATTTTATCAAGAATCAGAATCAAAAATAGTTACTATTTCAATCTCGAAAGCGCGAGTTCGATTTCCGCAATCGCCGCCTCGACTTCTGCTTGTTTTAACTCAAGAGCCTTGGCCGCCGAGACAATACTTGAGGGCCCTGACATTACCAAGTGCTGAACATATTTTTTGCCGGTAGGCGATAGTTGATCCAATATCTTTTGAACATCAAGCCGGGCTTCGGGTTTTCGCGCATACCGCTCTAAAGTTTCGAGAATGGCAATTTCCCTTAACTCTCCCGGTCTAGCCTCTCTTGTTTTCTTAGCCATAAGCATCCTCAAATAATATAGATAGCTTAGCCTTAAAGCTAGACAAAGAGCCAGTGGTTCTTACGGTCGATGAACTTTGGTTATTGGGTCTTTTAGCTTACTCGCCGTTGGGCTAAGGGGTTTGTTCATTTTTGGGTTTATTCCGATAAGATAGTGATGTTGCGCACAGTTATAATCATTTTTTTTGTTTTCATCGGAGTCCTTGCCTGCACAAACGGAATTTTACAGGAGCTCGGACAATCCTCTCTTTCTACGAACTGCTCGCTCAATGCGACCAATTTTGTATTGGGCCAGTCTTCATTCTCAACTAACTCAGCAGGATCTAGCAATGCAGGACTCTCCTCGCCGGGAGGAGTGGCTTGTTACGCAAACAAAGTTTTGGTTGCAGATACTGCCTCTCATCGAGTCATGATTTGGAATAATCCGTCTAGCAATGGGCCTATCGTAGACGTTGTATTGGGCCATTTACTGACCAGTGGAAACGCTGTAAATGATGGAGTCGGAACTCAAAACTATACCTTCAATATTCCAAATGAGGTGGCCGTTGCAGGGTCAAGAGTCATCGTTTCGGATGAATCTAATCAGCGCGTTTTAGTTTGGAACTCCTTCCCAACTTATACCGGCCAACCGGCCGATCTCGTTTTAGGACAAACAACATTTACAGGAAACAGCGTGCACGGCGGAGCCTCGCCAGATTATTGGAACTTTTGGAGTCCAAACGGAGTTTATTGGGATGGCAACAAGCTGTTTGTTGCTTCGAGAAGCCAAAATCGCATAATGATTTGGAACTCCTTTCCAACCAACAATGCCCAACCGGCCGATGTCATTGTTGGTCAACCCGATGGAACGTCAACTGGAGGAGCCACAACAGCCTCGGGTCTAACGCAGCCTCGGCGCGTATTTTCTGACGGTACTCGCCTATATGTGAGCGACTCGTCAAACAATCGCGTCTTAATTTGGAATAACATTCCAACGTCTGACGGAACGCCCGCCGATGTCGTGCTTGGGCAACCAAATTTTATTAGTAATACCTCCAATAACGGCGGCTTATCTGCAAGCTCGTTATCCTCTCCACAAGGACTCTATAGCGATGGCGAAAAGTTATGGGTCGTCGATAGCGGCACTCGGAGAATTCTTGTTTGGAACTCCAGTCCCAGCTCAAACTTTACCGCCGCCAACGCCGTTTATGGACAACAGGGAAGCTTTACAACCGGACTGTCAAATAACCCGTCTCTCGGCTATCCAGGATTGTCTTCTCCCCAAGATATCTTTAGAGTGGGAACATCATTTTTAATTGCCGACACATCAAACAATCGCGTTCTTTACTTCCCGCCGTTTTAGCCAAGGCGTTGGCCGCTAATGCACCTTTCGCCTCACGCCAAATTATAAATTAAGTTTCAGTAAGGTCGTCAGAGCAGAAATGCATACCAACAGTTTGGGTAGGGAACTTAAAGCGACAGAAAAAGGAAGTTCCCCTAATCATTCGACATGAGTCCTTCGTGCTTTGTTAACATGCAGTATACATCAGAGCGATTTCATCGATAGGAGGTAACTACGCTTAGAGATTTGGGGTTACGGTCTCACAATTGCAGAAATCTCTGCATGCGTAGAAATTCGATTCTAGAAAGTCGTAGGAGGCTGAAATGAAATTTGTGTTTTTTATCGCTCTATTCATGTTGACAGCTGCAAATGCGAACGCCCTCAATATGCTTGAAAAAGCACGTTCAAATGAAGTCTCCACACTGTTGGAGCGTTATGGTTTTCTGGGCAAAGATGTCAAGGTGGATACGATATTCGAAGTTAAGAAGTATCAAAAAAAACTATTTGAACTTCTTGATGACGGCTTGAAAGTATCAGAAAGGCACACCGTGGTGTTTTCAGTTCAACTCGGCAAGACGTTTGATAGATTTTTTACTTTTAGCTGTCACCTACGCACATACAAAGATTTCCCCTTCAACGTCGATTTGATTTCGGAAACTTGCCAAATTGTAAACAATTACCGCGTTCGCGTGAATTTGGTCGATGCCGAGAAGATGGGGCTTATCACCAGGGCGGAACCCATAACTTATAAGGGACAACTAGAGTTCTTCGGTACATGCTTAGATCGAAACTCGAACTGTCCTGGATTTGTATTATAACGAAAATGCTAAGTCGCCTTTTATGACTTGATGTGAGGCGAAAAGCGACTTAGCGCTACTAGCTGCTAATTATGAAATGTTGAACCGCAAAAGAGGCAGTGTTCGATCGGGCGAAACTTTTGACGGTGTTTCACCAATTTTTTGGCAGCCAACTTTAAAATAAAAAGCTTCCGCTGCAAACGGGTCGGCAACCAAGACAAATGAATTCCACTCCAATTTCTTTGCCATTTCAATCGCATGTTGCCAAAGGCCTAAACCTATTTTCTTTCCAATAAAATTTGGATCGACAAATAAATGAGTCATTTCAGGCTCTGCACTTCTGAGGCTAAAGCCATAAAAGCCAAGTATCTGATCGTCATAAAGAGCCACAATAAAAATGCCATTATTGAGCATTTCTTCGGAAATCGTAAGCTCTGAAGCGCAGGACTCTATAAAAGCCTTATCGTAAGGCCAGTGGGCCTTTGATCTAAGGGCAAGTTCACTCAAATAGCGGATTTGACTGATTCGGGCAGGTTCAAACCTTGGCTTCAATTATTAGTGCTCAATTGTGATGACACCAATTTTGCGAGTTGCCACCAGTACTTTTCCAAATTTCTTACCGGGTGGAAACGTTTTTTCAACTTCTTTTAGCGCCTGGTCAGTTTCGGTAGAAACTAAAATGCAAAGTTCAAAAATGCTTGAGTTGATTTCTTCTTCTGTCAAATCAGAAAACATTCGCCCTGAAAGCTCTTCACAAGCCGAAATTCCAACTCCGTTTACATCTTTGATCTGAAACAAGATCGGCCTAATCTCTTCGATAGCCTCAAGGACTTCGGCCTGTTTGGGCCCATACTTAGAGTATTTGAGTTTACCGTTATTACCCGCCGTGGCACTAAAGGCATAAAACGTGGCCACCAAAACCAATGCAAATTTCATCATAAATTTCTCCTTAATCAAGCCATTGGAGTAGCTGATTTTGATGAAATTTAGAATGGGAAGAGTTTACAGAACTGAGTGTTTAGAGGGCACTACCAAGCCGGATTGATGGAAAAGAAGTTTACCGGCATTAGGGTAAAGCCCGCCCTGTGCATATTCATAATCGGCCACTCTTCGGGTCTGGGTAAATGAGTGATCCCAAACGTATACCACATGACAATATCTTGGTTTTCAAGACTCTCGTTATTGCTGATATACCGTGGCAAACCTTCACCTTCAGGAGCGGTCGTCGGGTATGGGGCCGCTCCGCTCATTTCAGTATCTTTATAAACAGTAAACCAGGCGTGATGATCTATAAACCCCGCGCGCTTGCGGATTTGGCTTGAGGGATGCAAATAGGGAAACATATTTTCTCCCGGCATTAACGCATAACTTCGAGGGTGTTTAAACTCGTTGCGGGAGTTAGAATTTATCACTTTCCATTTTCGAGCTGTTTTCAAATTTAAATCCCGCTGTGCTACTTTTTCAGTAGCCAATATAGAGTTCTCTGCCACAAAGACGTTTCCATCGGGATTGAGATTTCCCCTTGGAACTGACTTAACATTTGTTTCCAAAGGACTGTTTCGGAGACCATCGACATCAAAATCCATTCGAAAATTGAAAATATGTTGATGATACGGGGCTAGAATATTTTTTTCTGCCAATGGCTTGCAGGCTTTGTCACAATTATTGTCTACCAATGCTGTTCCACGGGCCAATAGTATACCGGTCAATTGAGCTTCAACTTGCAAAACACCATCCATATGAAAAATATAATTGATCCCGTAATCATAGTTGCCAATGGTCGTCATGAATGTAACCACAAGTTGCCGCGCTTGATCAGAAAATGATTCGCCAGACTCGGAATCTCGATGCTTCCATAAAATTCCAGCATCTCGCTCATAGAAAGCCACGCCCGGCATAATTTGTGGGCTTTGTCCCAAATCATCGGCCACAGGAACATCAATCAAAGTGGCATTGTCTGGAACATCTTTCCCTTTTTCAAGCGGATGCAAGGTTTTGCCTAGGCCGTATTCCCCAACATCAAACGCATTTCGATAAGACCAAGATTTTTGAGCAGCTCCGTATGGAACCAGCATTTCTGAAAGTGAGATTTTATAAAGAATACTTCTTTCGACGCCGCCGTCATCGAATCGAACGTGATAAAGTTGCAATCCTTGAAGTGGGTCCATAGACCAACGAAACTTCCATCGGTACCCAGAACCCTCATGATGATCGATTTTAAACGATGGACCTTTTGGCTGAGTCACAATGAGTGGCTTTAGTTTATTGGAGCCTGATTTTCCTGTTAGTTCGTTTATTCCAGCTGCGATGGGCACGCGCTCCACATCCCAAATCGAACTGACCCTGCCCTTCGACAAGTCCACGTTGACAACAATCCCTTCTATAGGGCGGGAATAAAAATTTTTGCCTTTTCCTTTTTTGTAACTAAGTCCACGAAGAATCCGTTGGCCGGGCTTTTTCTCCTCTGGGCTGAGCAAGCCCGGTGCCCACAAATCCACCCAGACGTCATCAAGGTTTTCAATACCTCGATCTTTCATCGCCTTCTGCCACCTGCTGTCGGCCTTAACAATTTCGCGCGCGCGACTATATTCTTCAATCAACACCGGAGGAGTGAGGCCCGGCAGAACTTTGGTCGATAGAATCTTTTTTGTTTTTAGATCCACGACAAGCTCAGTCATTAAGCTTTTTTTAAAATCGAAAATGGCCAGGTAGGCCCGCCTGAAATCATGCGCTTTACCGGAGACCCAATCGAGTTTGCTGGGTTCTTGACGCCGAATGACTGGAAATCGAATCTCCGCACCAAATTTCTTTGAATCTCGAACGATCTGTATGGCCAATTCAATTTCTTTTGAGCTCAAATCGTCAAAGGGACTTGCCGCAAAAACGACTGGCGACACCAACAGGACACATGCTATCAAGTGGCCAAAGATCTTACTCAAGTAAGCCTCCAATTAAGTTAATCTTGACTGTCAGATACCGGTAATGCCTTAAGCTCCGCTTCTCTGCAAGCAGATCCCCGACATCTCTTGAACTCCTGAAGATCAACTTTTAATTGTTCAAAGGTGGCCTTGATTTCTGGGTCAGAACTTTCAGCAATATTATTTAACTCATGGGGATCTTGAGCGGGCTGAATGTTATAAGCCTCATAAAACTTATCCTGGGTCCAGGCTGGGGTATACTCCATGAACTTATAGGACCTAGTCCTAATTCCAAAGCCCGTTGGTATTTTCATTTGGTTTTTTCCAGCAAACTCCCAATGTTCCAATAAAACTCTTGTTCTCCATTCTGATTGTCCAGGACGTACACTGAAATTTGGCGCCGTTCCAAAGATTAACGGCACAAGTGATTTGCCATCAACTTCATGGGTGGGTACAGCTCCGGCTAAGTCGGCAAATGTAACGGCCAGATCATGATTCAACGCCATGTGCGGGATCGAAACTTTTTTGCTGACATTTGGACCCCGGACAAACATCGGAACTCTGATGGCCTCTTCGTACATTGTTCCCTTGTTTAGCATTTGGCGATGTTCGCCAAAATGAAGTCCATGATCAGACGCAAAGAAGATATAGGTGTTTTCCAATTGGCCCGTTTCAGTCAGTGACTGAATAATTTGCTCAAGCATATCCTCAACCGCTTCCATTGATCGAACTCGAGCTCGCAAGTGATTCTGTATGACCTCGATTTCAGCATCATTGAAAGGCTTTATCTGAATAGGAAGACCATTAATAAATTTTGTAAAAATCCAAAATGGTTTATCTGCTATTGAGCCGGTATCGTTTTCTAAAAATCCGAAGCTTTGATTCGCCGGATTTGGATAAACGATAGAATTAATCTTTGCGTCCAATTGAGCGTTTTGCCCCGGCTCATGACGAGGAGCTGGAAGAGGGTGGCAAAACTGTGTATTGCCCGATTGATCTTTCCATACGCATTTACGAATAGTTGAATCCGCAGACGGTTCTGCTTCATCTTCATCTTCGTCTTTTCCATGAGTAAGTTTGTGGGGCGCAGTTGGGTTCAGATACATAAAAAATGGACGATTATCGTTAGCTTTGACGAAGTCCAATGCTTTGCGAGTCACCACATCGGTAGCGTAGTTTTCCGGTATCAAATTTCGGGTCACGGGGTCTTTTTTAGGATAATAGACCTTGCGAGCAAATCCGGTATTGGGTTCGTTCAGGTCTTTTTCTGCGAGATAAAAATTCCAAAACTTTCCATAGTGAGACAATCCCGCGTACCAAGCATCCCATCCTTTAGGAACTGGTGGATTTCCCTCAGCACCAGCCAAAGCATTATATTTATTCAAATACTTTCCAGCTAACATTGTCCGATATCCCGAATTGTGAAGCCAGACTGCAACGTTTGAGTCTTCAAACCCCGCCGTCTTGAATTCGGTCCATCCACCATGACTTCCGTTATCAAGATTTCGATTATTATGATTATATAATCCCGTTAAAATGGATGATCGAGAGGGACAACACCAAGCGTTTGGAATAATAAATGTTGAAAATTTTGTCCCTTCTTCAAACATTATCGATTGAATTCTGTCTAAATACGGTAAGTCGCGAGCAGCCAAATCATCGGCAAGAATAAAAATTATGTTCGGACGCGCAACTGGGCCCCCGGGTGAAGTTACTATTCTCCATTGTGGAACCTGGGTTGCATTCATGAAAAAGATAAGACATGCAAACAAGACAAATCCGATTAAAAGCACGTTCTTTCGATGTCCCACAGAGCCCTCCAGTTTTTCTTAACGTCTTAATATCGGAACTCAGGGCTGCTTTGTTAAGACCTCGACCATTGCTTGGCCTCCGCTCTAGACCTTGGACTCATTAATCATCGAAAATGGTCAAGCGATTCCGCATTTCCGTCACGGTAAGCGCTTTACTCAAGACTTGGCATGGGTAAGGCATCCTGATGTAATAGATAATATGAATAGATATTTGATTTCACTGATCGCCGCAATTATGATTTTTGGAATCACACCGGAACTCATAGCCCAATCGACCGAACAAACTCCGCTGAGCGGACCTTTTGGCTTTAAACCTATCCAGCTTTCTATTGGAAAAGATGGCATCAAGCGCAAAGAAGGCGGCTTTGTTTGTGATCTTTCCGCCACCTTTGGTGGGGCCCACTATTCAGAGTGGGGAGAAACCGAGAAAGATGCCCGCACCATTGTGATGAAGTCTTGCGAAAAGGGTTCAGGAACATTGATTTGTAAAGCCGACAACATCAAGTGCCGGGAAGAAAAATAACCTTCATCTTGCCAGAAATAAAAAATCCACTTGGCTGGATCCTTTATTGGACAGCGCACTCATCTCAAAGTTGGGATTTCTAACGCAGGGGCAAAACAAGAAATTTGAATTTCTTTCCCAATTTTCTGAACTTTCCTACAGAGAGTCAGTCCTCGAAACGGAATGCAGAGCTCTCTGTTTGACTCTTCTCCTATGTGTTCGCCGTGGCACATCCTTCGCAGGCCAACTCAGAGACGAATACGCAGTATACGCACTTTTATGAACCTTAGAGGATCCTATGAAACGATCAGTATTGTTTATTATGACAGTCATCTCACTTTCAAACTTTGCCAGTGCCATCGGGTCGAGCGATCTAAGATGCCTCCCCCGACTTTACGATGAAAATCTTTTTGGTGGCACCATTACCCTTAAAGGAAGTTCGCTCGATAGAATCAAAATTGCCTGCTACGCAGTCGAAAAATTAAATGGCAAATGCGGTTCAGTGATTGTTATTCGAAATCGCGACGTGAAAATCGGCGGTACTATTTATAAAGCTAATTACCATAATGGCGGCTACGAAGACTTTGGACCTTTCCGCATAGCAAGGCTTTCAGAATACACAAATTCCATGCCTACAGCGCGAGTCGTTTCCAATTTACCACTCACTGAAATAGTGATTAGCGGGTCTAACCAGCGTGTTGAGCCAACCGGACTATTTACTGGAGTGGGTACAATACTCGTAGTCTTCACACTTCCAATGGATGCTGTTTCCTTCGCTTGGAAGAAATGGGTGACCGAAGAAATATCCCCTGAAGCCACCGCTAAAAGCGCGGCTCTGGGTCGCAAGATTTTAAACGACAGTTTCAAAATACTTTTCACCGATGGCGCAAGCCTGCAGCTGGACCGACAACAGTATCGCCATTTGCTTCAGATACTGGGAACAATGGACGGCGACGATAATTCCTTTCGCCCTAGGGATGAGGTGAAACACGAAGTCGGTTGTAAGTTCGAATAGTTCAAGTCGAATAGATCAAAACCTAGGTGTATGAGACTGTGGCGCCACCATGCTCAATTCCAATAAGACATTGCTAGAAATAAAAAATCCACTTGGCCAGTGGATTTTTTAAATGGCGGGGTGTACGCCTTTAGGGCTAACACCCCGAAGTTGTTATATTTTCGATAGTCGTAAGTAGCAAGATCAAGTTTTAGCTGTCAGTTCCGCCTTTTCTGATGGAAATAACCTCTGCTGGAGGGCGTTGTTCATTGGGAATAATGAAGCCCAGGGCTTCTGTAGCACCCCGAATATCCACTCCTGCCATCCTTAAATACCCATTGGTGGTTCTCATCGAGTTATGACCAACAATGGCCATAACATGAGCGATGGAAACCCCTTTGGCTAATAAGGTAGTAATAAACGTTGCCCGAAGGTCATGGAATTTAACTGGCGTGATGCCGATCGCCTTACAAAAGTCTCTCGTCACCTCTGCCTGATCTCCATGAAACCATTCTTTAAGCCTTGGGAGAATGAACTCATCCTCAAGTTTTCTTTTGATCAACTCTTCTTTTAAGAATGTCATCAGCTCCTGAGAGATGGGAATCACTCTATTCTGCCTTGTCTTTGTCGGGCCAAAGCCGCCAAACCGTGTCCACTGACGGGTTAATGTGATGACTCTTCGATCAAAATCCACATCACTCCATCTCAGTGCAAACATTTCTCCAGATCTCATTCCTGTTGTTAGGGCCATAACCCAAACAGGATAAAATCTGTGGTTTACCGCTTTTGCTTCTAACAAAAACTTTCTAACTTCATCGGAGGTCAACACCTGCTGATCCGTGTCAGGCAGCTTAATAACAATGCCCAAGCACGGATTGTGGGTAATGTGACCCTCCTCAAGTGCCATCTGAAAGACTCTTTTGATCATCTTCAAAAGATGTTTTCGAGCACTTGGGGTGATGAGTGTATTCGCCTTTTCAAACACAAGCTCATAAACTTCACGCTTAGTGATTGTGTTTATGTCTCGCAGTTTCCAAACTGGGTCGGCCCACTTTCCAAGAGTCACCTTGTAGTTGTGAAGAGTAGAGGGTTTGCAGTTATTGAACTTCATTCGAAGCTCACAAGCTGTTCTCCACTCATGCCAACGAGGCACGACGTCCTGCTCTTTGAGTTGAGCAACTTTACGCTTGAGCTCAAACTCTTCATTCCTAGCTTTGTGAAGCGTCTCGATGTTCATCTTACGCATTTGATGGCGACGACCTCGCTTATCTCTGCCTGTGACGTACACCGTGTAAAGGACTTTACCGTTCTTCTCGTACTGATTAATTGCCATGATTAGGCTCCTTTCATTTCGATCAGAGCTCTGCAATCAACCAGCTTAAAACGCAGCCTTCGTCCAAATTTATGCACCTTGATTTGATCCCGATGGACCAAAATTCTCAGCGCATTTGCACTTATTGATAAATAATAAGCCGCTTCATCTGTACTCAGCCACTCACGTTCTATTCGATTATCAAAGAACAGTTTTCTATTTCGTCCACCTAAATTATCCATTCTTCTCATTTCAGTCGAATCTTTTAAGTTTTTTAAGTCGTCTAATTCTCCTCTCGTTAAATTATTCATTCTTAATCCCTTTCTTCATCCGCACGCACCACCATGCCCCGTCTCCGTGACTACTCTCCACCCATGAAGGTGGGGAGTAGTCACGGAGTTTTAGAGGGGCAAAAGCAGTCGCGTGCGGAATCGTTAAACGTTTGAAACCATTTCGATTCACGAAGAAAAGTCGTACACTTAGTTGCTTTTAAACATTGGGCCCCAGGAGGCCCCATGTTTTGAAAGTGTCTTTTATTTTGGGGGGGACAACACTCCCCCCAAAGATCCTCTTTTAATGCGCTACATACACTCCTCCCTTGCTAAAAAAATCATGATTAACAAAGTGGAAAAGTAGGATGCACGCTCACGCGCATATGCAAAAATTGAGTTGGTTTAGGTAGATAAGTCGGGATCAGTAGTAAAAAGTAGTGTCTCTTTCATCAAGAGACTTCACCACATTAATCAATCCAGCCTTGAATTTCAAGGGATTTTTAAAACGAAGTTAATGTAGCTCGATTGTTTTCTCAATATTCTGAGTAGAAACAGCACCATCAAGCTTCGTGGTAATTAATTGTGCAATATCGAGTGGGAGCGGCTTAGGGGAAAATATAAATCTATAAGCCCAGCCTCTTCCATATTGCTCTCTAATTTTAGTGTTAATATTTCCATCACTTAATAGCACAGGAGCCTTAACGAATTTAGTAATAGTAATCTTAAACCTATGTGGATATTTTTTGTCGGACCATATTTCTTCTTCTGAATAGAAGTACTCACTTTCCACTTTTGCCGTAGCCCATATCATTCCAACGCAGTGCAAGAACACGACGGATCCTGGCTTAATGAGGTTTTTGAAAGTTGTTAATGTAGATCCAATAGTTTTTGTTTGAACTGCTAAAAGCAGGTTTTCTTTACGTTTTCCAAAGCTAACTATATTAAACGACATGGTTTCTAGTTCATATCCCTGAAAGCCTCTCATGTCTAGCTGCAGCGTTGATAAATTCATTTTATGAGTATATATTTTTGGCAATTAGCTCACACCCTAGACGAGGCAAAATGAATCAAAATTTTGAAGCTTGCCCGATCGAGCTTTCTGACAAGCTTGGACGGGAATTTTTTAATATCTCTTCAGAAAATAAAGCGACATTGGGTCAATACTTTACCCCATTTGAAGTTGCTAACTATATGGCTAGTCTTTTGGTTCCTGTTAAAAAAACAAAGGTGCTCATATTAGACCCAGGAGCCGGAAGTGGGATTCTATCTATTGCAGCTGTCAAATCATTAGTTGAGCGAGCAGATTCTATCACTAAACATTTTCACATCGATTTATTTGAAATCGATTCGTCATTAATTGAAAAACTTAGTTCAAGTCTAAAGCATCTCAAGACTTGGTGTGCTAATCGAAATATCAAGCTAACATTCGAAATAGTCTCAGAAGACTTTATTCTAAGTAATTCATCGGCCATTAGCGAGCAGCAGTCTCTGATTCAATCAGTGAGCGAGTACGATATCGTAATTTCTAATCCACCATATTTTAAAATAGGTAAGGACGATCCTAGAGCACTTGCCTGCGCAAGCATCGTTTATGGACAGCCCAACATCTATGCCCTCTTTATGGCGGTTTCAGCTGCGTTATTGAATGAAGATGGTCAATTGCTATTCATAACGCCACGAAGTTTCGCTTCAGGCCAATATTTCAAATCATTTCGACAGTACTTCTTCTCTCAAATTGCTATAGGGCAAATTCATCAATTTGTAAGTCGAGTTGATGCATTCGAAAGGGATAGTGTTTTACAAGAAAACATTATTTTATTTGGGTTCAAAAAGAAGTCTACAACCACATCTCCGATAACAATTACAAGTTCACAAGGGCGCTCAGATATCAATGACAGCTCCACTCTGCGAGTTAAAGAATTTGAAATTTTAGAAAAAAATAATGACTTTGCTCTGTCGCTACCAAGTACTAAACAAGACATGCATGTTTTGAAAATTATTAAGAGCTGGAAGAATAGTCTTGAATTAATGGGATTAAAAATATCAACCGGGCCTGTGGTTCCCTTTAGAGCCACAGAATTTTTAATGAAAGATAAGGTGCAAGGAGTTGTTCCCTTGTATTGGATACAACACATCAAGCCCATGCAAACACTTTTCCCGCTTCCCGCTTTTCGCAAGCAGCAGTGGTTTAAAGATAATAAGCAATCCAAAAAACTACTCGTAAAGAATCAAAATATGATTTTAATGAGACGTTTTAGTCCGAAAGAAGACTTTAGGAGACTTACAGTCGCTCCGTTTTTAAGTTCTGGCTATAAAGGTAGTTTTGTAGGCTTAGAAAATCACTTAAATTATATCTACAGGCCAAATGGAAAATTTGCTGAGAGCGAAATTATGGGATTATCAGCTTTTCTCAATTCTAGATTTTTTGATTCATACTTCAGAATATTAAATGGGAATACCCAAGTTAGCGCAACAGAGCTGCGGGCGGCTCCATTGCCACCGCAAGAAAAGCTTATTGAAATTGGAACTACACTAATTAAAGCAAAGGATTACTCGTACCAAGCGATCGATACGGTTGTTGAAGAGATTCTTGAATTGGATGGCTACTGATGCAAAAAATCAAAGAAGCACAACAGATATTAAAAGCTTTAGGTTTGGCAACCAAGCAACAAAACGAGATGTCAGCTCTAACCCTTCTTGCCCTAGCAAATATACTACCCAATGGTAGTTGGGCTAAGGCGAGCAAAAAATCCATGGGCGTTTCAAATGACATAATGGTTTTCGTATCCAAAATATATAAAAGGAGGTACGCGCCAAACTCACGCGAAACATTCAGACGACAAGTCCTGCATCAATTCACACAGGCTTGCTTAACAGCGTATAACCCCGACAATCCTAAGCTTCCAGTTAACAGTCCGAACGCGCATTATGCGCTTACTGATGAAGCCTTGGAAGCGATTAGAGCCTTTGGGAAACCACAATTTAATAAGCTTGCAGCTAAGTTTGTTAAATCTTTAGAAAAGCGAGCCGGTCAGTATGAAAAAAAGAGAAACATTAATCGCATTCCCTTAGTGCTTGAAGACGGTAAAACTCTAACGCTTTCACCGGGTGAGCACAACGAGGTTGAGGCTGCGATTGTAAGAGAATTTGGACCCAGATTCGCTAAAGGATCGAAACTTCTATATCTTGGCGATACCGAAAATAAAGAAATCATTTTCGAAAAGGATACATTAAAGCAACTTGGTTGCAAAATAGTCGCACATGGCAAATTTCCCGATGTAATTCTTTTTGACGAAAAAAATAAGTGGCTGTTCCTGATTGAAGCAGTCAGTTCACATGGGCCGATGTCTCAAAAAAGAGTGAATGAGTTAAAAGATATTTTTTCTGGTTCTAAGTTGGGACTGGTTTTTGTATCTGCATTTCCGAATTTTACTGAATTTAAACGCCACGCGAATGATATCGCTTGGGATACAGAAGTATGGCTGGCCGATGCACCAGATCATCTGATTCATTATAACGGAGATCGTTTTTATGGTCCTCGCTAAACTATTTTGCTAGGTGGCACTGATGGATAAGACCTTTAATATTTCTATACAAAGCGACAGTGATGGTTTCATTGCACTACATTGCAAGCTATGTAGTCGTAAGTTTAAAATGACCGTGCCTGATATTGAAGATGAAACTAGAAATGGAACTTTTTGTCCTGCATGTGGCATGAACCAAAATATGTCAGAGTACTATCCTGAGAGTGTTGCTGAGGCAGCAATGACTGTTGCTGCAGAGATGGCAGAAAATGAAATCATGAATATTTTCAAGAAAACATTTTCAGGCTCTAAACATATTAAAGTGAAAACACCACAGCCCAAATCTATTTCGCAACCAAAGGTATATACTGAAGAGGGGAGTTATTCATCCTATGGCCTTGCATGCTGCCAGCGAGAAATCAAAATTGAAGCAGCTTCTTCTGGCAACGTAGTATACTGTCCGTTTTGCGGGTTAAGTTAAAATGGTTGATAGTCTAGGAGAAAAAGAGCTTAAAAAACTATCTTTGGATTTTCGTCAATTTTCAAGTCGATTGATGTCCTCTCAAGTTGGAGATGCGAAAAAAAATTGCTTTAGATTCATCAATTATATCGAGCAAACGCCCTTACTGATGGACTACATTAGAAATTGTCGACCAATCATTATAAATTTTGATGAAGTTCTAAAAGCCAGAAGCCAGTACGACCAATTTGATATTCCAGAGGATATTGAAGGTGAGATCTCTTACGTTTACTCTTTATTAAAATGGTTTCTACAAAGTAAATACGATTACTACCAAATTGCATATACTTATGGGTCAGGAAATAAGGTGCAATACCACATAGAAGCCTTCAATCGAGGCGTAGTGCTGCCCTTTATTCAGCATTTAGAAAATCGAATACAAACGCTCATAATTAAAAGAAGTGAGGATAATGTGCCTAATCAAGGAATTAAGGTTGATGGAAATGTTGGACAAATAAATTACGCAACAAATAGCAGCCATATTTCTGCAAACAACATTTCAAATTCGACTGTTGAGCAAATTGTACATGAAGGTGCTAAAATTTTAACAATGCTGAATAGCGAAAATAATATTGATCAAGCATCCAAAGAGGAAACTAAAGAATTAGTTGAAACAATACTAAATGAAATCAAAGCAAAAGAGCCCAAAAAAACATTATTGCGCATGGCCAAGGACAGACTTGAGCAGATTACTAAGTTGGCGGGATTCACGCTCGCGGCTAAGGAATGTATTGAAAAAATATGCGCCTTGGCGGCTTCTTACATGGGCTCATAGCTAGTGCTGACGGTTTCTCTGCCTGACGTCAGCTCTGTGCAGATTAAAATCCAGTTTCAACGCGTTTTTGCAATAGTCTTTCGTTAGATAGTCAAATGTTCTTCGATCAATTTCAGCAAAAACAAAAGGAGCGCCTAAAGACTCCTCAAGTCGGTCAATATCCGATCTTGGTGAACTAGGATAATATTCTTTAATCAAACCCTTTTCGACTAAATTATCAAAATATAACCTTGGGTACTTTTTCAAATTAAAGTCAGCATCAAGTGTATTATCATCTATAAAACAATGAATAATAAACTTCTCTACTTCGTGGAGACTTTTTATCTTTTTAGAAATGCTGCTACCAAAGAAGACCTGTCCACAAATATTAAAAACTCCATTTATGCAAAATTGACCGAGTAAAATAATTCCTTTTAGCAAAAAGTAGCAAACGATAAACCCTGCAATTAGTGGAAATGCAAATGGTAACACCCCAAATACAACCGCAAGGATGGCACCAATAAGACAAACAACCAAAGTAATTATGTCAATGGGCCTATCCGGCTTAAATCCTAAAATATCCTTTACAATTTTGAAGAAAATCCCCTCAGGTAAAGCCAAGATTGCTCCTTAATGAAGAATGACAAAAAAAGAGATGCTGTTGCTTAAGTTCAATAAAAAAATTCTCACTAATCTAAAGATGTATGTCTAGATTAAATTGAGTCCAGTTAAGACCTATCAAGTAGCTTTTCAAGTAGTACAAAAGTAGCAACGTAGCGAAATTTGTTGAAAGACTGCGAAATAAACCGGTTGATCGGCAAAGCTCGATTCAGTGTTTTCAATTACTTATAATCTTTGGGTTTCTGACTCAGACTTACAAAACGACTAGTGAAAATTGGCGGGGTGTACGGGACTCGAACCCGTGGCCTTCCGCGTGACAGGCGGACGTTATAACCAACTTAACTAACACCCCGAGACAGGTTTAATTTGAGCTCGTATATAACCAAGCAATACTGGGGCGTACAACAAAATTCTTACCCAGCTGCTCTATAGGCTAAGGGAGACTAAAGCAGAGCCTAGACTCCTGAAATATCCCTTGATCATCTAAAATGCGGGCCAGACCCGTGCAAAACCCAGTCGATTGAAGCGCCTTACAAGGAGTCGACCCCTTTGGGGCATTTCGAGAAAAGAGTCCACAGACCGGGGCCATATCGGCATAAACAGCACCGCCATTGGTTGCGCTGCCTTTTAGTGAATCTTGAGTCACTGGCTTAAAGGAATATGTATAGGAATAATCAGGAGTGCATTCGCCTTGATAGCAAGTCTCTTTTCCAGTTGGATTGGCTTGTTCGACTCGTTCCATCTTACTGACATATGTAGCTTTAAGCTTAAATCCGTTGGCGCACTCAAGTTGGGCGGTCCAAGCCTCACCTTCATCAGCACATCCATCTTCGCCGCACTGACCGTGGATCAAATAAGACATCGGTTTTAAAACTTGGCATTCGGACCAAGCGCCATTGTTCACGCTCATTTTGAGAGTTTGAGTTTGCGCTCCGGCAAACTGGGTGGCAAAAAGTAGCATTCCACAAACAACAAGAAACAACTTGGACATACCGTAAATCTCCTCTGAAAGGGTCGCTCTCCGTAAGCTTTGACAGTTTGCCACAATCGCAAGCGATATGCCGTTAGGAAACTAATAGGTTTTATACTCGTAGCTTGAGCCCGGTAAAAATTACACAAGAGTTATCCACAAAGAGAGTGGTTTTCATTCGCCACTAAATTCGCTACAAGTGTCCCCCTTATGAAAGCAGTTTGTGTGTTTTGCGGCTCTCGCACGGGAGCCTCATCGGTTTTTTTAGAAACAGCTCAGGAGCTGGGCAAGCTCATCGCCAAAAAAAATCTGAAGCTTGTTTATGGCGGAGCACAGGTTGGTCTTATGGGAGCGGTCGCCGACAGTTGCCTTGAAGCCGGTGGCCAGGCGATAGGAGTTGTTCCTCAAGTTATTTTAGAAAACGAAGTCGAACACAAACACCTTACTGAAATTCATCATGTGGGAACCATGCACGAGCGAAAAGCATTAATGGTCGAAAAGTCCGATGCTTTTATTGCCATACCCGGAGGCTTTGGAACACTCGATGAATTATTTGAGATTCTCACCTGGGGCCAACTCAAGATTCACCACAAACCTATTTACCTTATTAACGTTACCGGTTTTTTCGATCACCTTATCGACTTTGTGGACTTTGCGACTAAGCAAGGTCTCATTCACCCTGACCACAGAAAACTTCTTAACGTATTGGGTTCAGTTTCTGATCTAGAATCGTTATTATAAAAAAGACGGACCCAAAATGAGGGTCCGTCCCGTTACCGAATTAAATCAAAAGCCATTATTCTTCGCAGATCCAGAATTCTTCTTCGGATTGATTTTCCCATTTGCCATAAACCAACAATCCGTCACGGTCGAAATAGTATCTCACCATTGATTCATCACCACCGTCAGTGATGTCAACCTCGTACCCAAAAATGCGACGGCCTTTTGAAAAAGCGCGCGCTCCGTTGGGATAAAGTGGCGCGATATCTTGTTGAGTTCCGATATCTCTTTTGTACTGATCAATCGCTTTACCGATCAATCCTCGAACCTCTTCAAACTTAATTTCCCGTGGCCATCCGCTGAGAATTAAATCTCGACGGTCTTCGCACCCTTGCTCTTGAGCGTAGGCCCATTCAACCTCACCCCAACCCATCCAAAATAAAAGGCTTAGAATCATGGCTTTTTTCATAGACACTCCCTTTTTTGAAATACTTTGAGCCCCCTAAAAGCAAGGCTCGTTCCGTTTCAAAGCCAATCTGTGGATTTTCGAGGGATTGATTTAGAATAAGTTATAAATGCGGCGCTTCATAATGAAGTAGGTTCTGCATCATAGGAGGCCGGCTGGTTCGTTTCGATCCGATTAAATTTTAATTGAAATTGGTGGGCGTTGAAATTGGTGGGCGTTGCAGGGATCGAACCTACGACATCCTGCTTGTAAGGCAGGCGCTCTACCGCTGAGCTAAACGCCCCTTGAGACTACTCTCGCTCTAACTCAAAAAATTCATCCGGCTGGCTTTCCAGCGGAGAACGAATCTCCATCGTAAGGCCTGAAAGTACCAATTGAGACGCCCTTGTATCATAGACGGCACTGATGGAAATAGGGAAATAATACCCAGTGCGATGGCGGATGACTGCCGAAAAAGTCTTACTTTTTAACGGTTGTAACCGGCTACCATGAGCCATCAAGACGCCATATTTATAAATCTGAATCATTGCTTCAAGCTTGTTGGGCTTTGAATAAAAGACTCCCGTGCTTAAAACAATCTTAAGACCCTGAAGACGATTGACCCAAGTTCCGACAACTTCCCTCATCGGAAAAGGCCCGTCTTTAATTGGAGCGGCCTGAAGAGGCACACTCAATCCTAAGGCTAAAACGAAAATGAATGCTCTAACAACTGACTTAAACATCCCTACCCCCCTAAATTCGGAACGTTTCACCCTACTTAATGGCCAATGAGCACCCTCGCGGTCTTATTGAGGTAGTACCCATTTTTTCCCCTAAAAATGTATTTCGGCTTATTAAAGTCCGGTTCTATCAATTGACGCAAGCGCTTTATTGTTACGTAGATCTTGTTATCGTGAATTGTGGGGTCGTATTCCTGATCCCATACCTTGCGCACAAGGGCCTCTTTGGTAAAAACTCGTCCCGGATTTTTGACAAAGAGATGCAATAAATCGATCAAAATAAACTGATTCTTAAAGTCGACTCGTCCCAAGGACTTCTCAACAACCGAGGTGCTGTCTGGGTCAAAAATCAGATCATACTCGCCCTGATCATGATGAGCGCCAATCTCATTGAGTGCATTTTTTAGCATTCGGGTCATGCGTGGCAATTCAGTTTCGTTGGCGCTTTTTAGGGCCAATTGCAGATACAACTTTGCTAATCGTGGGTCGCCACTGCGCTGATAGGTCGAGCCCATGCCGTATAAGGCATTCAGATACAGCATAATATTCTGATGGGACTTGAGCATTTCGTAGGCGTGCCAAAAACACTCGAGGGCACGGTCATAGTCTCCGCGATTTCTGTGAATCAGGCCATTTAACAAACGCGCGCTAATTTGAAGGTCCGGAACGGCAATCGCGCCAAAGAAGATGTCCAGATTGTAAAGTTCCCTGAGAGACTCCTCAAGTTTGCCAGAGGCGTAATAGCAATTCGCAATTCCATAAATGGCGTAGCACATGTCAACTTTGTTGTCTTTTTCGAGAGCAATCTTGAGAGCCTTTTGAAAATAATCAAGCGCTACTTGCTCTTGCCCATCACGATAATAAGAACAAAGTCCCAAAATATAATGGGTGCGAGAGTTGAGCTCGAGATTTTCTTTCATCACGAGATCTTGAAGCTTCTCTTTTGCCTGCTGAATTTTTGCTGTTTCTTCTTTTTCGACGAGAATTCTTAAAATGTAATTAAGTGTTTCCACATAGCGGTCATACAGCTTGTTTTGCAGAAATAAATCGCAAGCCTTCTCTAACCGTTCAAGCGCCTTGCCGTACTCCGCCCGATCGTACAGGAGGCGACCCATCTCATAATGATACTCGTGGGCCAGCGGTAAACTCATTTGACTAAAACTCCCCAAATGACATTCCCTTAAATCTTGTCGGTAATCTCTTATATAAGGGTTTGAAGTGCAAGGTTTTTTACAGTTGAGGAAAAAAGAAATGGGGGTTTCCGACTGGAAACCCCCACGGTGTTTAGCCTTTTTACATGATCAATGCGTCTGGAACGAATGCCCCGTATAGTGAGCCCGAATCCCCTGTGCGTCCTGATGGGTACGGACCTTAAAGATGTCCTCAGGCTTTTTAACATCAAGGGCGTTTACCAAGACCTGATCAACGTGATCCACAAGAATGACTCTTAATTGCTTTAAAACCTTCTTGGGAATGTCTTTAAGATCTTTTTCGTTCTCTTTTGGGCAAATTATGGTTTTTATTCCCCCGCGATGGGCAGCCAATACCTTTTCTTTGAGACCGCCAATGGGGAGCACTCTTCCGCGAAGGGTAATCTCACCGGTCATCGCCACATCCCTACGAACCGGAATCTTAGTCATGGCCGACACTATTGAAGTGGCCATGGTAATCCCTGCGCTCGGTCCGTCTTTTGGAATTGCTCCTTCAGGAACGTGAATGTGCACGTCGGTGTTTTGAATGAACTCTTTTTCGATACCGAACAGCGGTGCTCGGCTTCGCACATAGCTCATGGCTGCGCTAGCTGACTCTTTCATCACGTCACCAAGCTGTCCGGTAACCATGAACTTGCCTCGTCCCGGAACACAGCTCACTTCGACAGTCAGAAGATCGCCGCCCACCTCGGTCCAAGCCATACCGTTGACGAGTCCGAGTTCGTTTTTCTGTTCAATTTTGCCATGCTTGAACTTCACTGGACCTAAAATATCTTTTAGGTTGGTATTGGTCACAGTGACTGACTTTTTCTTGGTCGACAAAATTTTGCGGGCTACTTTGCGACAAATATTTGAAAGTTCGCGCTCCAGACTGCGTACTCCAGCTTCTTTTGTGTATCCCCGGATCGTGGCATAGATAGCGCTGTCAGCTATAGCAACCTTCTTGTGCTTCAAGCCGTTTGCTTCAATGACCTTAGGAACCAGGTAGCGCTTGGCAATCTGGAATTTTTCTTCTTCGGTATAGCCCTCAAGCGAAATCAATTCCATTCGATCTAACAGCGGCCTGGGAATAGTAAATATCGAATTAGCTGTTGTCACAAATGTGACCTTACTGAGGTCATAATCAACCTCGAGATAATGATCTCCGAAATTTACGTTTTGCTCAGGGTCCAAAACTTCAAGCAGCGCGCTTGAAGGGTCCCCTCTGAAATCCATGCTCATCTTGTCGATTTCGTCGAGCAAGAAGACGGGGTTTCCCGTGTCACCTTTTTTAAGAGCCTGAATAATCTTTCCCGGCATTGCCCCAATATAAGTTCTTCGATGCCCTCTGATTTCTGCTTCATCTCTGACGCCGCCAAGAGAAATGCGAACGAAGCTTCGGTGCATGGCCTTCGCAATCGATCGGGCTAGCGAGGTTTTCCCAACCCCTGGGGGTCCAACCAAACATAGAATTGGACCTTTTTGAGTCTCAACTAAGCTTTGTACGGCGAGGTATTCGAGAATTCTCTCTTTCACCTTCTCCAGGCCGTAATGATCGGATTCCAGAATTTTTTCGGCCTCTCTAATTTCAACCTTATCTTTGGAATACTTGTGCCACGGTAGGCTCAAGATCCAATCGATATAGTTTCGCACCACAGTCGCTTCTGCTGACATAGGCGACATCATTTTGAGTTTTCGGATTTCTTTTTTAACCTTCTCGCCGGCCTCTTTACTTAAAGGCTTTGCTTTAACTGCTTTTTCAAGCTCGACGATTTCTTGCTGAAAGTCGTCCTTCTCTCCGAGCTCTTTTTGAATCGCTTGCATTTGTTCGTTGAGGTAATACTCTTTCTGAGACTTCTCCATCTGCTTTTTCACGCGCGTACGAATCTTCTTTTCAACCTGAAGAATTTCAATTTCGCCGCTCATGAGTGATAGCAGCTCCTCAAGGCGCTTTCCGGGGTCGATGATTTCAAGAGCTTTCTGCTTATCCTCTAAACGCAAATTGAGCTGCGCCACTATCGTGTCTGCAAGTCGACCCGGCTGATCAATGCTCGCCACTGTCATGAGCATTTCCGGAGGAATGCGCTTGTTTAGCTTTACGTAAGTTTCAAAGGTTGTCTTCACCGACCTCACAAGGGCTTCGGACTCGACTTTGTCGTCGACCTTTTCGGGAAGCTCTTCGGCTTCAACGATAAAAAACGAATCGTGAGGGACAAAGTTCTTAATTTTTACTCGGCGCTTTCCTTCGATGAGAACTTTTACGGTTCCATCGGGAAGTCTCAGGAGTTGGATGATGCTTCCCAAAGTCCCGATGGCGTATATGTCAGTGGACTCTGGGTTGTTGGTCTTGGCATCTTTTTGAGCCGCCAGAACAATATCGGTCTTTTTGCTCATGGCATCTTCGAGAGCGTTAATGCTCTTTTCTCGCCCAACAAACAGGGGCATCATCATGTGCGGAAAGACGATAACGTCGCGTAGTGGAAGTAATGGAAGTCGGACAACTGCTTGGGTTTCTTTTTTCCCGCCCTGGCTCATTTGGCCTCCTTTGTTGTTTTAGGCCGATTCGGCTTCGGACTTAGCACTCTGTGCCGCCTTCATCTCCTCTTCGGTCCTGTAGACCAACTCAGGGGTCTTCTGCTTCAAGACCACCTCTTTATCTATGATACATTCTTTGACGTCTGGCTTGGAAGGAATTTCAAACATGATGTCTAACATCGCTTGTTCAAGAATGGCGCGCAAACCACGAGCACCCGTTTTGCGCTTGATCGCCTGATTGGCGACTTCTTTTAGAGCGTCATCAGTGAATTTCAACTTGACATTTTCGTATTCGAAAAGCCGTTGATATTGCCGAGTTAGAGCATTTTTTGGTTTCATTAAAATATCGATTAACGCTTCTTCGCTTAACTCGTCAAGCACAGCAACAACAGGTAATCGGCCGATGAACTCGGGGATCAATCCAAAGCGAATGAGATCGTCCGGCTGTAACTGGGCTAAAGTCCGTGAGTAGTTTTTCTCTTTTGCGCTTTTAATTTCAGCGCCAATACCCAAAG
Source organism: Oligoflexia bacterium (assembly GCA_020847095.1). Classification (GTDB taxonomy): domain Bacteria; phylum Bdellovibrionota; class Bdellovibrionia; order JABDDW01; family JABDDW01; genus JADLCR01. The sequence goes on from JADLCR010000096.1 coordinate 39,847, forward strand.
ATTTATTTTCGATACGGCCTTCGACAATCTTGTCTAGACCCACGAACGCTCCGCCACAAATAAAAAGAATATTCGTTGTATCAACTTGTATGAATTCTTGCTGGGGGTGCTTGCGCCCGCCTTTTGGAGGAAGATTCGCAACTGTGCCCTCAATGATCTTCAAAAGTGCTTGCTGAACGCCTTCGCCACTAACATCTCGAGTGATTGATGGATTTTCAGATTTGCGAGAAATCTTATCAATTTCGTCGATGTAAATAACTCCGCGTTGGCAGCGCTCCACATCGTAGTCGGCCGCTTGCAGCAAATTGAGTACAACATTTTCAACATCCTCACCCACATAGCCGGCCTCTGTTAAACAAGTGGCATCAGCCATGGCGAAAGGGACATTCAGTATTTTTGCGATTGTTTGCGCAAGAAGGGTTTTCCCTGAACCGGTCGGGCCAATAAGTAAAATATTACTTTTTTGAAGCTCGACATCGTTTTTTCCGCGATGAGCAATTGAGTTAATGCGTTTGTAGTGGTTATGCACGGCCACGGACAAAGATTTCTTAGCTTGTTCTTGCCCGATGACATAATCATCTAAGAACGATTTGATATCTAAAGGCTTGGGAACTTTCTGAGAACCCGATCTAACCTCTTCACGCTCTTTTTCTTCTTGAATGATGTCGTTACAAAGGTCGATGCACTCATCGCAAATATAGACACTTGGTCCGGCGATAAGTTTTTTAACTTCTTTTTGACTTTTACCGCAAAAACTACAAACGAGAGATCCAGCGGCATCTGATTTTTTAGTCATTAGCGCACACCGCCCTTCACTACTTTTCTATTCTCAACCACAACATCCACAAGGCCATACTTCTGGGCCGTTTCAGCGGACATGAAGTTATCACGTTCCATATCTTTGGCAAGGCGATCAAACACTTGCCCCGTATGCTTTTCATAGATCTTTATGAGCTTTGTTTTGGTATCGACCAGTTCCTTGGCATGAATCTCTATATCCGTGACCTGCCCCGACAACCCACCGCCCATAATATGGGGCTGGTGAATCATGACTCGGGAATGGGGCAAAATAAAACGCTTTCCCTTGGTTCCCGCTGACAATAACAGCGATCCCATGCTCGCGGCCATCCCGGTGCAATAAGTCGCCACATCACACTTAATGAATTGCATGATGTCATAGATCCCAAGACCCGCCGTTACACTTCCGCCCGGCGAATTGATGTACAAGTGAATGTCTTTCTCTGGGTTTTCCATTTCTAGAAAAAGAAGCTGGGCCATTACCACGTTAGCCACATCATCGGTAACGGCTGTTCCTAAGAAGATAATGCGATCTTTTAGAAGCCGCGAATAGATGTCGTAGCTGCGTTCACCCTTTGGAGTTTGCTCTATGACGATTGGAACGAGACTCATGGCCACCTCACCCTTCATGAAGCCTAGATTTAATGATAACACTCAGACCCATTGCTGCAACGAAAATGCTCAGGCGTCGAAGTCCAGTTTGTTAAATGATTTGAAATAGTTACACGAATATGCCGAGCTGCGTTTGGACCAGATTTTTTTTGACACTTTTTACTTAAAATCTATAATCGCAGACTTGGAGACAAAATGCAGCGCCGCAACACTAAGCGGCGACAGAAATTTGACAGGAGAACCCATGAAACTTCACGCGGTCACCACACTAAAAGTCGATACTTCTACCCTGGTCCTTTTTGCCGCCCAGGACGACAAAAAACTCTCGTGCGATGTGAAAGGTACCGGATTTGAAGACGCATTCAAACTTTTGGAAGACGCTCAAGCAGAAGGAAAATTCAAAGGCGCATCAAAAGAAGCGCTGTTTTTTCGAAGCTGCAACTGCTCTGGATTCAAGAACGTCTTGGCTGTGGGACTGGGAGCAAAAAAATCTCTGAATGAAGAAGCCGTTCGCATCGGCGCGGCTATTGCCGCAAAAACCCTTGTCAAAGAAAAGGTAAAATCCGCAGCTCTCGCTTTACAGCCTTTGCGCAAACTCACCAAAACCGCTGAAGGCGCCGGTCGGGCCGTGAGCGAAGGATTCGTGTTGGGAGCTTATAAATACGAAGAGATGAAATCTAAGAAGAAAGATGACAAAGAGACATCAAAGAGCCTGAGCGATCTTTATTTGGTCTTGAAAGACTCTCCCGCTCTTAAGAAGTTTGAAAAAGGGGTTCACGTAGGCCTAATCCTTGCCGAAGCGACCAACTTTGCTCGTGATCTCGGAAATGCACCGAGCAATTACATGACCCCAACTATTTTGGCCGATCGTGCACACGAAGCCGCAAAAGGATTAGGGATCAAGTTTAAGGCCCTCGGCAAGAAAGAATGCCAAGCGCTTAAGATGGGGTGCTTTTTGGGCGTTAATAAAGGCAGCCACGAAGAACCACGCTTTATTGTGATGGAATATTTCGGCGGCAAGAAGTCGGAAAAGCCCATTGCCTTCGTTGGAAAGGGACTCACATTCGACACCGGAGGAATCAGTATTAAGCCTTCGGCAAATCTTGAAGATATGAAGTTTGATATGTGTGGCGGTGCGGCTGTTATTGCAACCATAGTGGCGATTGCAAGACTCAAACTGAAGGTTAACGTCGTGGGCCTTGTGCCAAGTACGGAAAACATGCCTGGCGGCGGAGCCATAAAACCGGGAGATGTTTTGGTGGCAATGAACGGAAAAACAGTGGAAGTCAACAACACCGATGCCGAAGGACGATTGATTTTGGCCGATGCTCTTGCGTACGCCTGCGATCATTATTCTCCTCGGGCGATCTTTGATGCGGCCACTTTGACCGGCGCTTGCGTCATTGCTCTCGGAAATGTTTTTTCGGGATTTTTCACTCAAGACTCTAAACTCTTGAAGCAAATCAATGAGTCCTCGCAATCTAGTGGCGAAAGGCTTTGGCAACTCCCTCTCACTGAAGAATATGTAGATGATATGAAGGGCACTTACGCCGATCTTTCTAATATCTCATCAGGCAAAGGGGGCGGATCGAGCACCGGAGCGGCATTTTTAAGTCAGTTTGTTACGGAAGGAACCCCTTGGGCTCATTTCGACATTGCTCCGACAGCCTACAGTGCCGGTCGATTTGCTTACAACCCAGATAAAGGAGCCACGGGCGTTATTGTCAGACTCTTTAGTCAGTTGGCGATGGATTTATAAGTCGCGCTTTCGCGACTCAAATTTGAGCTCGGCCTTTTCTTTCAAGCTGGTGACGGCAACGACGACTTTATAAGTATCTTCAAATAATTTTGCTTTGTCGGCGATGACGAGCTGGTCCAACTCCGTTCCGGGACGGCTAGAAATATTGATAATGACTTTCCCTGGCCCCCATTGAGCTCTTAACCATCGCACTGACTGGTTTCTTTCGGAATCCAGGGCGTCTGCGAGCCTCAAAAGGGCCGCGAGACCAACGAGATTTCTTTTTTCACCATCATCGAGAGAATTGAAACCCAGATGTTCAGCCCTTGGCGGAGATTTTCGATGATAGCGCGCCAGCACCGCAACGAATTTTCTTTGCTTTTCGGTCAGAAATGGAATCTCCGAGTTTTCGATTATGTACTGGGTGTGCTTGTGCTTTCCCGTCTCACCGATAAACCTACCCACATCATGAAGGAGGCATGCAGCCCGCAACAGGGGCCTTAGTTTTGGACTCAGTCCATGAACAGGCTCTAGCTCTTCAAAAAGTTGACGTGCCAATCTCCAAACCTGGTGGCAATGCCCACGATCTGAATTATACCGCCGCGCAACAGCGTCGAGAAACTGAACGTGTTCGGCCTCCGTACTGTCCACGTCTATCGTGGGAGCCTTTGAGGGCTGAGAGAGTAAATCAAGTAGCAGTCCCTCTCGAAGGCCTCGTTGGCTTACTTTTAAATTCTTCACTCCAAAGTGATTAAAGACGTGAAGCAACACCCTTGACCCCGCCAAGAGAATTTCTGAGCGTTTGCTATCAACTCCCGGAAGTCCAGCAATTTGCTTTCGACTCATCTTGCTGATTTGACCAACAACTTGAGCTAGTTGGGGGCCTTTGATCAAATCCTCCGCCTCAGTGAGTTCGGTTCGGCCAATGATGCGCGCTAAAGCTCGAATTGTGCCGGCGCTGCCAAATGCTTGAGTTGTCTTCTTGGGAGAAGGCCATGAATCTTTAAGTATTCGCTTAACATGAGAATCAAGCTTGCGCAGTTCGGGCTGTGAAGCGCGCGCACCGGCAATAAACTTTTCGGTCAACCTTACGGCGCCTAGGGGAAGGCTGGCAAATCGCTTAATTTTTTTACCGGTCACCAGCGTGACTTCGCAAGACCCGCCCCCAATGTCTACAAAGAGCACTGGGTTATTTGGAATTTTCAAATCCGAGGCAACACCCTTTACAATCAATCGGGCTTCTTCTTCTCCGGGCAATACCTCTAATGCAATTCCCGTTTTTCCGCGAACTTCTCTTACAAACTCAGGACCATTTTTGGCATCTCGAAGAGCAGATGTTCCGGTTGCTCGAACCACGTCAACTTTGTAGGCATCGAGAAGTTTGGCGTAGGTTTGAAGAACTTTTAAGGCCCGCAATTGAACATGTCTGGGAATTTTGCCTTTTGGATCTTTAAACGTCCCTTCGCCGAGTCTGACAACGGCCCGATGTCTAAACAGGATTCCAATACGGCCATCAACCTCACGTTTTACGATGAGAATTTTGATACTGTTTGTTCCGAGATCAATCGCCGCCGCGTTCATCGAAAATTAGGGTAGCTGGCTTACCAAGCCATGACAATATTTTTTGTATGTGTTGGTACTCTCAGAGTTCGTGAAGCAAACTTAGAGTGAGTCAGGGTGACCTCCTCTAATTGCCAAGTGGTAGGCCACTTTGAGCCCATGCTTTGAGTTTTGATCCGAGGAGCCTTGGGGCCAAAATGCTCTTGATACTCAAAATCACCAGGCTCTTGTTTAAGAAGGGCCTTAAAGTTAAAGGTTACGGACGCCATTTCATTGATTCCGCGCCCTAGCTGGCAAGGCGCCTGAATAGTAAGTTGTGCCGGAGCGCCACCGGGTCCTGAGTGAGCTGAGAAAACATACTCAACTTGATCAAAATACCCGCAAGCAAATGTCTTTTCTCCTGCGGCGCCGGGCATAACAAAATTTCCAATATTGAGCGCCACGCGCTGCCCATCTTTTTTAATGAAGATGGTCTCTTCAAGACGCTGTCTGGCTTTCGAAATTAGTTTTTCACCTTTTAAATCGCTGTAATCATTAACAGGCTCAATTGACGAAGGAAATCGGCCATTTGAGGAGTCGGTAAACTCCATCCACTCGAGGGCGCCATAAACGCCTAACAAGAACAAGAGTACCCAATTTAATATGCGCAATTCGGCACGAGACATGGGTCTTCGGCCTCCCAATCCGTTATCGGAAGGCCTGGGCAAGTTATAAATTAACGATGATAGTGGGCACCGATCGTACGATTTTCCATACCTATGGCGAGATTGTTTAGCCTAGCTATTAGTCCGTAAACGTTTTCTTGAGGAGATCCCTCGGCATCAACAAGTAGGTCGGACATGCAAAGTCTCTTAAATACGGCGCCAGGGCTGTTTAGATTTTCTATCGGCCCCTTTTCTCTGTGGGTTCGCAAAAACCCGCCAGCTAAATTTGGCCCTACCATATAAATGACGGGCTCGGCCGTATCACCGTCAGAAGACACCTGGGTAGGAATTCCCTCTTGTATAATCACCTCGTGAACCTCTGCCCCGCCCTTGCTGTATCCCATTTTCTTTCGTTCTTTGGCGCTTAGTTCTAAGAGTTGCTTTCCCGATTTAACCGAAAGAATTCCCATGCCGTAAGTTCCGCTGTTGTTCTTAACAAACACCACGGGATCGCAGCACGACCGACTGGCCACTTGGTATTGGGTGGACATTTTATCTAGAAATGATTGAGCCTTGTGCGCCAACTCCTCAATGGATTTTGGATCGCTAAAGTCGACCTGGGCGACTTCCGTTTCAACAGTAAAGGTCCACGGATCCAAATCTAACAAGTCCGAAACCTGTCGGGCGAAGTCATTGTAATACCTAAAATGATCGCTTTTCTTTCGCTTATACCAACCCAGTTTATAGGAAGGATTAAATGGAGTTTTCAGTCCCTCAAGCCATTCTACATATGGGTTAGAAAAGTCATTATTGCTAATAATCAGATCCGGCACAAAGCCATCGTCAAGCTTGAGGTGATCACCATCTCGGTGGGCCGAAAAAACCTTAACTTCACGCCCAGCCGCGGAAGTAATGGCGAACTGCCCTGAAAACTGTTTTGGCACGGCCACTCGCACATCATATCCGGCCTGAGTTATTAGGCCATCTAGAATACTGACATTATCCCAATAGTATTTGTTGTTCGTATGCTCCTCTGTGAGAAGCACAATACGTTTGAATGAAGGCCCATAATTCTCAGATAAATAATTTTTAAATAAGGCCACGGCCCCTTGTTGGTCAACGTCACAAATATTATTAAAACCAGCGGGAAAAATGTTCGCATCGACAGACGCAAGCTTTCCTCCCGCATCACGAATATCAACGGAGCAATAAATCGGAAACTCTAAGCCCTTGCTCTTTTCTTCGAACCAGGCATTGATGGCGCCTCGCTTTTCAATGAGACGTTTATGAAGGATTTCTCTCAATGGGATGACTCACTTTCAATAGTTCAGCAACAAGCACCGCTGAAGCCGCTACACTGGCTGGAAGCATAAACATATTGATAACTGGTATAGCGGCAGTCAACCCTACGGCCAAAGAAAAACCCAATATTGTAAAAAAGTTGCGCTTTATCAGCTGCTTGCGATCATTAAACGACATGCCAAAATGATCGAAGCTAAAATCCATAAGGTCCGTGGTGATTAAGAACATACCCATCACCCCTGCCAGCACCCCAACGACCGGAATCAAGGCCAAGAAGAAAAGTAAAACTCCAAAAAAGAGCATGAAAACTACTTTTCGAAGTGACGTTACCAGATTCTTAGAAAAATACTTAATCGTAGCCCCAACCCCTTTTAATTCTGGAAGCTTTATTCCTTGGGCCACGAGCACTCGGGCCGTCAATGGGTCAAAAAATGGAATCAGAATGATTGTGGCTATGGAAGTCATAATAAAGACCAGCACCCACACAAATGCCAATGCCGAGACAATACTTAACAGGTAGATAAGTATAAACTCATACCAAATATCGGGCACCAGCAACGCTTGCTGCAGAAGTGTCGGGATTCTTCTAAATCCCTCCACGAGACCCCATGAAAACAAGATAATATTTATCGCAATCGGGATGAGCGATAGTCGAAGGCACTTTCCATCTTTCAGCCAAAAGCGAATCCCTTGAAAATAAATACTAAAGCCGCTTACAAGGCCTTTCACTTGGTCTTCCGCCGCTCAAGATTTTTTCTATATTCAGCTTCGGGAGTCAATTGATCGCGAAGCTCTTTCTTCGCCAAAATTTCATCAATGCCCTTTTGCACACCCTGAAGTGATTCGATAAGTATTGCCACATGGTCGGTCGCATTGGGGCGAGAGGGAATTTTAATCCGCCTGACTTCTGCGATGGCAGAGTCCATCGCTTTTGCCATTTCTTTTTGCGCCTCTAATTGATGCTGAAGCGCCAATACCTGATCCGTTTCATTGGGCACCGGAAAGGCCTGAACGTATTGAAAACTCGTTTGATAAACATCCGCGAGATGTTCTCGAGACATTGAACTCCAAACAGTTTCAGGACCTTGCATGCATTGCAAGAGCCATTGCTGGGAGTTTTTTAGAGAGTCCACAAATCCAATGAATTTTTCTTTTGAGCTTGCTGGAACACTAAACTTAACAGTGCCCATATTGAAAAGTGTTTTCGAGTACCACTCAGGATCGACAGCGCCCGTGCGACGACTTCGCTTAATTGCCTTTTCGGCTTGTTTAAAATATTTTAACGCCTTGGTTTGATTTCCCGCGCGCGCATAAGCGCCGGCCAGCCTTGCAGGAAGTTCAAGCTGAAGAAAATTTTGTCCGAGAAGCCCCCCTCGTCGTTCCAATTCGAGCAAACTGAGAATAACGCGGTCTTCTTGTCCCAACATTTCGTAGCAAAAGGTCAACCGGTGCAAAGCCTTTGCTTTTAGTGGAGAATCCACAGTGGAAAAATACTCCTGAACCTTTTGATAGGCACGAACCGCCTCGGTCCAATTTTTCAAACCTTCATGACCTAATCCGATATAGAAATATGAATCAGGCACCCATCTCGTCGTGGGGTTTTGCTGAAGAAGCTGTTCAAAGTATGAAATTGAATCTGAATAGTTGCGAGCGTTTGAGGCCGCCACTCCCTTTTCAAACAAAACTTTTTCATTCTTTTCTGGGGGGACCTCTTGTGTCGGGCGCTGAGAACAACTTAAGTAACAAAACGCCAGCAAAACAAGTACAACCTTCTTATGCATCTGCATCCTCCAACAAAGCTCCGGTACTAAACTGGCCCGCAAGGGCTTTCAGAGACTCAAGGTCATGAATGTCCTGGTCCAAATCAGGGAGTCTCACGACAAGAGTATTCGCCCGCACCTCTCCGGCAAAACTCTTAAAAGCATTCTGCTGAACTGAGAAAAATCGATTCAATTTCTCGTAATAATCGCGGAGTTTCTTGTAGTTCTCGGATCGAAAGACACCACCAGATTCAGATTTTACCGCCTTGTCACGCCACAGTGGAAACGCCCTATTAACAATAATGAGATTTAAAAAGAAGCCGCCCTTTTTAAGCGTACGCTCGAAGTACCGCGCCTCTTCAATCTTGATTGCATTAAATCCCGTGACCAACACAAACCCCGTAGACTGAGCCGTTAGCAACCTGTGCACCTCTGCAGCTCGGTCTCTTAAATTTTTCTGCCAATCGCGAATGGAAACAAAGAACTCCGTTAGATTGGTAAGAAATTCGTTTCCCACTATCGTTTCAAAAACTTTAAACGCCATTTTGGTTCCACGATGCCAAAACGCCGCACTCACTTTGTCGATTGCCGAAAATGGAGCTAAAAACCACTTAATGATTGAGTCCTGAAATAGGGTGTGGATTTTTAGAGGTGCATTTAAAAAATCAATCGCGTGCTTTGTTGGCGGGGTATCGAGGATGACTAGGTCATATTTACCCGAACTTGTAAGCTGCAATAACTTTTCGAGAGCAGTAAATTCTTGAGAGCCGCTCAATGCCGTAGAAAGCTGTTGATAAACTCCGTTTCGCAGTACTCGATCCGCCACCGCCGGACTTGGCGCGAATTGAATGACAAAATCGTCAAACGTCTTTTTCATGTCCAACATGCCCGCATGTAAGGTTCCTTTAAAGGCGCCTTCAATAGGAGTTTCGTTTTGGAGCTTTTCAAGCCCAAGTGCGCTGACCAATCGTCGCGCGGGATCTATGGTGAGCACCATCGTTTTGAGGCCCAATTCGGCCGCGCGAACGCCCAATGCAGCCGAAAGAGTGGTTTTGCCGACACCCCCAGAGCCACAGCAGACCAAAACCTTTCGAGATTGCAGAATCTGGTCGATGGTCACGGTGACTCCAAATATTTTGAATACAACTCAACAAGGTTTTGATTGTTGGACGCTTCAGTAATAAGCGGAACTTCGCTAAAAGAATCAAACCCCGCGCTTAAGAGTTGTTTTCGGTAATGATCTTGCGCCCTTTCTTTATCGTCTAGATAGCGCACAAAAGTCTGAAGGCCCGAATCTTGAATCTCGTGAGCAAGGTCATGACGCTCACTTGCTGTCACCGGCGGCTGGAGCGTTTTATTTAAAATCAAACTGACGCGACCATTGAACTCATTCTTTAGCGCGTCCTTAAGTTCAAGCGTTTCAACCACCGGCATTTCTTCTGCAAGAGTCACCACGACGAAATGGAGATGCTCGGGGTTTTTAATAATGCGGTCCATATGGGCCGCTTGATCAAACACCGGGCCATTTTTGAAAGTAGCACTGAGCCCGCTAGGAGCTCTTAAAAGGGCAAGCGCATGCCCAGTGCTATACCCATCCACGATATAGAGGTCGTAGTCATCAGGAATAACACCTCTAAGATCACTTGTGAGCTTTCCCAAGATGGCAATTTCACCAATGGCCGGGGCTGCGTTCAGAAACGCTTTCATGATTTTGTTTTGAAAAAACAAGTCGTAGAGTTTTGGGACTTTGATGAAATGAATAATATATTCTCTAACGCAATCGTTTGACGTGAGCAGCGATAAATGGAAATCAGGAATGATTTCACTTGGTTCGTACCCGACGCCGCGGGTTTCAAAAAAAGATTCATAAAAGCTCTGGTCGCCAAGCTCGACAAGGCAAACCTTCTTACCAGCGCGAGCCTCACGCCACGCAAGAGCTGCGGCGGCCATGCTCTTACCCACGCCACCCTTGCCAGTTACAAATACGATTTTCTGAGTTGTAAATTTCATATGGTTGCTAATTCCGTAAAGAGTACTCCCAAATTGGCTCCGGGAACAAGCCAGAAAGGGGCCTAATCACTTGATTTTATCCGGCATTTAGCCTACTTTGCGACCCATAATTTGATCAATTTCTAAGGAGTTTTATCGCATGAAATCGGAAGTCACAAAGCTCGATGGATTGAAGCGCCGCCTTCAAGTTGAAGTCCCGCCAGAAGTCGTCTCAATGGCCCTTGAAAACCAATACAAACAGGTTCAGCAAGTCGCCGCGCTGAAGGGATTTAGAAAAGGCAAAGTACCCTTAGCCATGGTCAAAACCGAGTACCGCTCGCGCGTTGAGCAAGAAGTGGTTAGTCAGCTCATTCAAGACCACTACGGCAAAGCACTTGACCAACATGCGCTGGACCCGGTGAATTTTCCGGAAATTCAGTTTGAATCCTTTCAAGAGGGGCAGCCTCTAAAGTTTTCGGCTACCTTCGAGATTCGGCCAGAAGTTAACCTGAAAAGCTACACAGGACTGGAAGTTCAAAAAGAAAAACTCGAAGTAAAGTCAGAGTTGCTCGAATCAATTTTGGAAGACATCAGAAAGAGCAAAGCCAACATGGTGCCACTTATTGAATTGCGACCGGCGGCCATGGGTGATGTCGCGGTTATTGATTTTCACGGGCGCGTGGACGACAAAGATCTCCCTGGGGGCTCAGGGCAAGAGTATTTGCTCGAATTAGGAGCAAAGCAGTTCATTGAGGGATTTGAAGAAGGCGTTGTCGGCATGAACCCCGGCGACACTAAAATTTTGAATTTAAGCTTCCCTCAAGAATATCACGCCAAAGACATCGCGGGAAAAGCGGTTGAATTTAAAGTAACCTTGAAGGAAATCAAAAAGAAGACGCTTCCTGAATTGAACGATGAACTCGCGAAAGCCGTCGGGCACGACTCCCTTCAACATCTTAAAGAAGAAATCACCAAAGACATTACTTCAAGAGAGGAAAAGCGCATTCGAGATGATTTAAAGAATCGCGTTCTCCATGCTTTGGTAGAAAAAAACCCAATTGAAGTCCCTCAATCGCTCGTTGCTAAACAAAAAGAAGTCATTATTGAAGACGTTCACCATCGTATGGAAAATCAAGGAATGACTCACGAGCAATTTGATGAGTACAAAGTTAAATGGGATGCCGACTTTCAAAAATCGGCCGAATTCGTCATTCGCTCAAGCCTCCTCGTTAGTGCCATCGCAAAGAAAGAGGGGCTCTCCGTTAACGAGTCTGATATTGAGCAGCGATTTCAAGATTACGCTCAGCAAACTGGAATTGAGATTGAAAAGATTAAAGCTCATTATTCTAAACCCGAGGCTCGAAACCGCCTAAGTTTTCAAATGACTGAAGATAAAGTCATGGCTTTGCTGCTTGACAAAGCCAAGGTGACGGAAGTTTCCCGAGATAAATTAAAACCCTTAAATTAACTCTTAGTGCCTTTTTTAGGAGCCGCCGAAGCGGCCGGTGAGGCCGTAGGCATCGGAGTGCCCGCAGGCTTCGGAGAGGGCTTTGCTTTAGGAGCCTTCTTGGTCGCAGGAGTTGGCGACGCTTCTGTTTTCTTTTCTTTTTCTGGAGTCACAACTACGGGAGCTGCTGCTTTTACCTCGGGGTTTTGACTTCCAATGTCTTTCAACACCGTCCACGCTTTGAGATAGTTGAGCGCCTGGAATACTTGAAAATCTTTTCGAGTTAACTTTTGTCCGGGAGATCCATCTTCTTCTGTGGCCGCCTTTGGTTCGCTTTTCCAAAAAGGAAAGTTGCTTCCTTTTTCTTTAGTATCACTGCCTTTGGTTTCGGCCTCTAAATGGCCCTCGATGTCCGACTCTCTCATGGATTTTTTCTGAATGACGGCCTTTTGAAATGCCTCTGAATCAACCGCATCAAGCTTAATATCGGGCTCAATCCCCTGGGCTTGAATGCTTCGGCCACTCGGCGTGTAGTAGCGAGAAATGGTGAGTTTAAGTCCGGCGCCATCTCCGAGATCAACAACTTGCTGCACGCTTCCCTTTCCGAAGGTTCGCGTTCCCATAATGGCCGCACGTTTTTGATCTTGAAGGGCTCCAGCTACAATCTCCGACGCCGAAGCCGTGTACTCGTTAACGAGAACAATCATGGGGAAATCTAAGCGTCCAATTCCCTTTTTGGCGTAAAAGAATTCTTTGTCGCGTTTATTACGTCCGGAGGTAGAAACAATAACGCCCTCACTCATAAACATATTGGCGATGCGAATTGCTTGATCTAACAAGCCACCGGCGTTGTTACGAAGATCCAATACGAGACCCCTCATTTTTCCGTGTGAGCGCTCATGATCGCGAATTGCCTTTTCTAGATCCTCGCCTGAGCGCTCGATGAAACTCGTAATCCTAAAATATCCGAATCCGTCTTCTAAGTTGGTGTACTTAACGGATTTTACTTTGATGGTTTCTCGCTCGAGGGTGAATTTCTTGGGCTCTTTCAGACCTTCACGCCAAATTGATAGGGTGATTTTTGATCCGCTCTTTCCGCGCATCTTTGAGACTGCCTCAGTGAGGTTCATCCCCTTTGTGGTCTTCCCGTCAATTTCGACCACCTTATCTCCGGATTTGATTCCCGCTCTCCACGCTGGCGTGTCTTCAATGGGGGAAATGACCGTTAATATGTCGTCTTGCAAAGTAACTTCGATCCCAAGACCACCGAATTCACCTGAAGTTTCTTCTTTGAATTCTTTAAAAGTACCTGGAGGCAGAAAATTCGTGTGGGGATCAAGCGTTGTCAGCATTCCTTTAATTCCGCCGTAAACAAGCTTGTGAATGTCGACTTCCTCGACGTAATGCTGCTCCACCAAATTGAGAACCTTAGTGAACATCTGAAGATCAGCGTATCGATCTTGTTTTCCGTTCTGCGCTGACCACCCCACCGTAACTGACCCGATGACAACTCCCACCGCCAGAGAAAGGCTGACCGAAGCCATCCATGCAAACATTTTGGATTTAAGTTTCATAGGGTCTCCTTGGTTTCATTCATCATAACCGCCGACTTGTGCGCAAATCAAGCCACGGTACCGGATCTAAGCTGTCGCTAAAATGCCTCAATTCAAAATAAAGCCCGGGGCCGCGGAGACTTCCTGTATCGCCAGACTCTGCGATAATTTCGCCCTGTCCAACGGAATCTCCGGTTTTCTTAAGCAATTTTGAGTTATGGGCGTACAGCGAATAATAGTGATCGCCATGGTCGATGATGATGGTTTCTCCATAACCATTGACCCACCCTGAAAACGCCACCTTGCCCCAATAAAGCGATGATATTCGATCACCTTGTTTGGCGGCAAAAAACAATCCCTTGTGAAGAATCTGCGTCCCAAAACGATGGTTTTTGACAATCCCATGTTTCTGAACAATTTCTCTTAATACGGGCGGTCTAAGCCCACCTTTATGCTCATAGATGGCCCCTCGAGAAAGCTCTTTCACTGTCGAATCTGACTGCCCCATCTTTTCGAGCTGCCGGTCGAGATCGCGAACAGCTTCTCGCCACTCTTTGATGGCCATGAGGTGGGTTTCTTTATTTCTCTCTAACTCCTGAAGAACCAGGCTTTGCTTTGCCTTCTCTGAGTCAAAGCGAGACTTTTCAGCCTTAAGGTCTCCTTGAATTTTAACGAATATTTTGAGTTGAGAGCGCAACTTTCGCTCCTGATGATCAAGTTTAACAATTGTTGATTTAAAACTATTGATCAACTCCGCATCGCGCTTGGTGACGATTTTCAAGAACTTAAGATTTCTTGCGAACTCGCCTCCGCTTTCACTGGAGAGCAGCACCTCGGTGTAGCCTTTAAAGCCCATTTTATAAAGAGCACGTAAGCGTTCCCGCAATAAGACCTTTTGTTTTTCGCGTGTCATTTTGAGATAACTCGTTCGTTTTGCGTATCCTTCAACTGTTTTTTGGGATTTTGCCAACTGACTTTCTAGAGAGGTAATGTCTTGCTCTAGTTTTCCGAGAGTTTTGTTAATCTCATAGAGAGTCCCCATGACTCCACGCTTTTTGAGCTCAGAGTCGAGAAGTGCTTTTCTTTCAGCTTCTAGTTTTGAGCGGATGTCATCCACCCGATCTGTGATGGCCAACCCCTGATTCGGCACGGCCAAAAGAATGGATACAATCACCCAAACGGAAAAGTTCACAGCTTAACTCAATTGCCGGGCCGCGGCCCAACCGGTATTGATACGAGCAACACAAAGGTAACTTCCAATAAGTCCGATCAAACCTCCCGCCAAAGTGAGACCTAAAATCTCGCCAGTCGAAAAGTATCGCAATACCTGTAAAACACTGGACGCGCCTGATACTGTTTCAAGACGGCTTAAAGCAAACTGATAGACCACGCCCATTAAAACAAGAGCTATCAACGCGCTCAATAAGCCATATAAGCCGCCTTCAAGAATGATGGGGCGCCTCACCATCGCACTCGTTGCCCCAACCAACTCAAGGATCTGAATTTCCTCTCGCCTTGCTGCCAAAGAAGCGCGAACCGCATTGCCGACGACAAAAAGAGTGGCCGCAAGAATCACCGCAACTGCCAAAGCCGTTACAAATCGTGTTCCTTTAAAAAAGGAGGTGTAGTTCTTGATCCATTCTTGACCGTAACTAGAATCTTCAACGATTGGATTTCCAGAATACTGATTGGCTATGGCCTCAATGCGGTCAGCGGTTTTATAGGAAGTTGCCACCTTGATGACAAAACTCGCCGGAAAAGGATTTCCCATGTCACCATCAACGGTCTTTAAAAAACTGGGCCCGTAACTACTCAGGCTCTTTTCAAATGCCTTTTTGGCTTCGGTTTTATTAATAAAAGTTACTGATTCAACACCCGGGTCCGATTTGAGAACGTCATCTAGGGCCGCAATTTCTTCTGAGGTGGCCGAGTCCTTTAAAAATAATGTGAGTTGGACTTCGTCTCCCCACGCCGTCAGTAAACGACCAAGATTAGCTGTGAGCAATAAAGACGTGTAAATAAGACCGAAACACAAAGTTAACACCCCGACCGTGGAAAGATTAACCCAAAGGTGAGTCCGCCAACTTCGCTTAAGTGTCGATAATAATTCGTTCATGTGAGGATAGCCTCTAAAGGAGCAGGGTGAGAGGGCATTGGATCAACATTGTTGGCGCGATCTTGCGGGGATTCTTCGACGTGACCCTTTACAAGGCGAACAACGCGCCGGGACCCCTTTGAAAGAAAACCCGTGTTATGAGTCGCAATGAATACCGTAGTTCCTTGAGCATTTATTTTTTCGAATAATTTCATAATCTCATCGGCCAAATGTTGATCGAGATTTCCTGTGGGCTCGTCGGCAATGAGTAGACCCGGCTTATTAATAATAGCTCGGGCAATCGCAACCCGCTGCTGCTCCCCTCCAGAAAGATGATCAGGGAAATAGGTTCCTTTGTATTTTAGCCCAACTTGATCAAGGGCCTCTAATACTCGGCTTTGAATCTCAGTGCGATGCACCCCCAGGATTTCAAGGGGCAAGCCCACGTTTTCTGAAATAGTTCGGTCTTTAAGAAGTTTAAAATCCTGAAATACAACGCCGATGCGGCGGCGGATGAACGGAATAGCCGAAGCTTGAATGGAATTATAATCAAATCCATTCACTACAATTTTGCCGCTAGTGGCTTGATCGTAACAGGTGATGAGCTTAAAGAGTGTCGTTTTACCCGCTCCACTGGGCCCGGTCAGATAGACAAACTCGCCTTTGCCAATAGAAAGTGAAACGTCACTGAGCGCATGAACCCCTGTAGGGTAAGTCTTGTAAACATGCGATAGATCTATCATTAGATCATTTTAGACGTGATTCAAACAGAGCACCAGAAACCAATTGGTCTAGAATCTTTTGATGTTGTTCGCGCATTCCTAGCCTTATGGCCTGTCTAGGTTGGGCCGAGGCTACCGTGTGAATGATCCTTTCATAAGGGGTCTTGAGACTCGCGACAACGGAGCCCGCTTGAAAAACGCGGGTGACCACAAAGGGGTTGGCTTGCCCCCAGTCTTCGGTCTGGACGTGATAAGTCGTTCCGCGGCAAATAATGTCGCTATTAAATCCAGGTTCAATATCCAAAAAAACCCCCAACTGCTACCTCCTAAGTTAATGAACCTCCGGATTAAACTCAAGAGGTAAGATCCATTTGCTCAAGCCACAAAAAAGCCGTAGCCTGTTTTCTGCTAACTCCAACATGAAGAGGAAAACATGATCGAACTGGCTTGGGCTTCAAACAAAACCGTTAAGGTCGCAATGAAATTAGACGCCTGGGAGCTCATTTGGAATGCGGGCCCAGTGGTTAAATTTGTCATGATTGTATTGGCAGGTTTCTCTGTGGTGAGTTGGGCCATTATATTCACTAAACATACTCAACTTTCAAAAGTTACCGCCGAAAATGCATCGTTCTTAGACCTCTTTTGGAAGGCGTCAAGTCTTGAAAATATCAACGCCGAGGTAGGACGTTTTAAAATGAGTCCCCTCGCCAATGTGTTTCGCGCCGGATATTCTGAACTTCAACGCATTGCTGAAAGTCGTCTTGGCGAGAAGTCTTCGTCCGGAGCGCTGTCTTTAAGCGGCATTGAAAACGTCTCGCGGGCATTACGAAAAGCCAGCGATAGTGAAGTGGCCAAAATCGAAGGACGCACTGGATTTTTAGCCACCGTTGGAAGCACGAGCCCGTTTATCGGATTGTTTGGAACTGTTTGGGGAATAATGAACTCGTTTCAAAATATTGGCAATACAGGAGCCGCCTCACTTTCAGTCGTGGCACCCGGAATTTCCGAAGCTCTTATTGCAACAGCCATCGGACTGGCGGCCGCTATTCCGGCCGTTATGGCCTACAACTATTTTGTAGGAAAGTTTAAAAAACAAGATCTGGAAATAAATAACTTCACCGCGGATTTTTTGAACATAGTGAAAAGAAACTTCTTCAAGGATTAATTTCAATGGCCATGACGGGAAGCAACGACATCAGTAGCCGTACCACCCTAAGCGAAATTAACGTCACCCCACTTGTGGACGTTATGCTCGTGCTGTTAATCATTTTTATGGTCACTGCGCCCATGATGCAACAAGGGCTGGACGTAGAACTACCGGAGGCGGCCAACTCAGGCCTTACCGTTACCGATGAACCCTTTGTTCTCGTAGTCAAAAAAGATGAGTCCATTTGGGCCGGATCAGCAAACATTGCCCTTAATTCGCTGCGAACAAAAATGGGCGCCATCATGGAAACGCGAACCAATAAACAAATCTATATTCAGGCCGATAAAGACGCCTCCTACGGATTTGTAGCTCAAATCATTGGGGAGTTGAAGGCGGCGGGCATTCATTCAATTGGGCTTGTCACGCTTCCCTTAGATAAGAAATAGCATGCGCTACTTTGAAACGTCTTCGATTTTTGATGAGTCCGTTCTCTTCAAGAGAATGGTGATTTTCAGCCTTATTTTTCACGTAACCATCATCTTGTTTATGGCCATCAAGACTCTGATCGTACCCCATCAGTCGCTCAATCTAGATCAAGCAGTGCGGGTGGACATTGTCGATCTACCGGACAAAATCGTGAGCCCGCCCCAAGAAAAGCTTCAACCTACTGAAAAGATGAAAGCTCCGGAGGCTAAAACTTCAAAAGAAAAAGCGAAAGACGCGGCTTTAGCGAAAATTAAAAAAATGGCTAAAGAAGAAGAGCGTCTTAAGAAAATTGAAAAAATGAAGAGAGAACTCGAGGCTCAAGAGTCAGCGGCCAAAATTGAAAAACAAAAAGCCGCCCGGGCCTCTTTGCTCAAGGGAAACATGGTGAGCCCTGGCACCGCACTCACTGGACTTCAAAAAATTGAGTTTGATGAATACAAAGGAAACGTACAGACTCATGTTCAAACTCACTGGAACTTGCCCGAGTGGTTGAGCCGTGCTAATTTGAGAGCTCTAGCAGTTGTTCATTTAGATCCGAGCGGAAATGTCGTGAAACGTTATATTTCCAAATCTTCCGGTGACGAGCGTTTTGATGCCCTAGTCCTCAAGACTATAGACGATTCAACGCCCTTTCCGCCGCCGCCAGAAAAATTTAGAGATCTTTTTCGTGTACAAGGATTATCTTTAGGGTTTCCACAATAAGAGGGGTCACCATGCGTAAACTTTTTGTTCTCATTGCAATTTTGGTTGGCACAAGCGGTACCGCCAGCGCTCAAGATGACGCCAGCGTAGTTTACATCAAAGTGGGAGAAGCCAAGGTGAAGAAGAGCTTGTTGGCTATTCCATCTTTTCTATTGCTCAGTTCGCCAACAAGCGAGCGCAAGGTCCTAAGCACAGAAATGCTTAACACCCTCTTAGCGAACATGGAGACAAGCAATCTTTTTACGATCATCAAACCAGAGGCATTTTTGGATAATCCCGATCAAATAGGCCTCACGCCCCACCCAGGAAACCCAACAGGATTTAAGTTCGAAAACTGGTCAAAAATCGGAGCTGAGTTTCTCGTCCGAGCGGGCCTCAAAGTCAGCGGTGACGAATTAGAACTAGAGACATTCGTATATTTCATTCCGCAAGCCAAGCTAGTCTTCGGACGAAAATACAACTCAAAAATTAAAGAGTCGCGCGCCATGATTCACTCATTTTCTGATGATTTCATCAAAGCGCTGACAGGCACTAAAGGAATTTTCAAAACAAAAATCGTTGCCTCTTCTGATAAAGGCGGTAAGCGATTTAAAGAAATCATTGTAATGGATTGGGATGGGCGCAACGCTCGCGAAATTACCAACCATCGGAGTATCAGCCTTTCTCCAAGCTGGGGACCGAAAGGAAATTCCGTTGCGTACACTTCTTTTGCGTACCACCCTGCTTACAAAGGAAGAAATCCTGACCTGTTCTTATATGAAATCAACACCAACAAACGATTTTTGCTGAGCAGCCGAAGAGGAATAAACTCCGGTTCTGCATTTTCTCCAGATGGAAAATTTATTTTTTTGACCCTTAGCCAAGGGGCTGATCCTGACATCTATAGGATGAATGCTGACGGTGAAGACCTGCAAAGGTTAACCAATGGGCCTCGCGGAACCCTGAATGTTGAACCGTCAGTTTCTCCAGACGGGAAGAAAATCGCATTTAGCAGCGATCGCGCCGGAAACCCAATGATTTACGTCATGAATGCCGATGGCAGTGAGGTGAAGCGCATCACCTTCGCCGGAAAGTACAACTCAAGCCCCAGTTTTTCACCGGACGGAAAACGCCTCGCATTTGCCGGGCGAGAGAAAGGGCATTTCGATATTTTCACAGTTAATGTGGACGGTACCGACATGAAGCGCCTCACAACGGCTAAGAAGTCCAATGGCCAACTGGCTGACAACGAAGATCCAAGCTTCAGCCCCGATGGACGGCATATCGTATTCACTTCGAATCGCTCTGGGACTCACCAAATTTATATTGTCAGCAGCGATGGCGCGACAGAGCGCCGCATCACAATGGATAACTGGAACTATTTCAAGCCGAAATGGTCACCCTATCTCGACTAAACCCTTGAAATTGTGAGTGCTTTTTAGATAGCCTAGTCGCTTGGAGGAACTTTTATGCACTTTAGGCCCATCGCCATCTCGATTTACCTCATTGGATCAATTGCCTTAGCGCAAACTTCTCCTACGGCAACACCAGCCGCATCGGCCACAAACCCTGCAGCACCGGCCGCTTCGGTGGCGGCGGCTCCCGCAGCAACCGTCGCTGCGTCCGCGACCCCGCAGGCTACGCCCGCACCCACGGTGACGACCATTTCCACACCTAAGCCCGCTATCGTAAAGAAAGGATTTAGAAAAATGTTTGCACTCTTTGATACCACCTTAGGAAAATTCAAAGTCCGATTGTTTTTTGACAAAGCTCCAAAAACGGTTGCGAACTTCACCGAACTGGCTGAGGGACTTAAAGTCTGGACAGATCCAAAAACCAAAGAAAAAAAGAAAACCCGATTCTATGACGGACTTGTTTTTCACCGCGTGATTCCCAACTTCATGATTCAAGGCGGAGATCCAGCAGGAAACGGCACCGGTGGACCAGGTTACACTTTTAAAGATGAATTTTACCCTGACCTCAAACATGACAAACCGGGAATTTTATCTATGGCCAACGCTGGTCGAG
This sequence comes from Oligoflexia bacterium, assembly GCA_020847095.1. Lineage (GTDB taxonomy): Bacteria > Bdellovibrionota > Bdellovibrionia > JABDDW01 > JABDDW01 > JADLCR01. The sequence goes on from JADLCR010000096.1 coordinate 60,409, forward strand.
ATACAAATGGAAGCCAGTTTTTCGTTACTGTTGCTGCTACACCTTGGCTTGATAATAAGCACACGATTTTTGGTGAAGTCGTCGAAGGGTACGACGTCGTTAAAGCCATTAGTGAAACTCCCAAAGATGGCTCAGATCGCCCACTGAAAGAAGTTAAAATTAACAAGGTTGACATCATACGTGAGTAAAAAATCCAGAAAGACTCGGGCAACAAAGCAACAAAAGAGCTTTCTGATTTTTTTCACTACTTTTTCTCAAACGGATCATGCCCATCAGTTTGCCCGTCGTATTGTTCAGGCACGATTGGCGGCTTGTATCAATGTCATTCCTGGAATCACGAGCCATTACACTTGGAACAATCAACTAAGGGCTGATGCAGAAATTTTGCTCATCGGAAAAACGACACCAAAATCTTTTGCAAAGATAAAAAAGCAAATTCGAGAGTTTCATACTTATTCAGTTCCAGAATTAATTGGAATTCGAGTTGCCGACGGCGCCCCTGACTATCTCAAGTGGGTCGCCGCCCACAGCTAAACTTGTTGATACTTTGGCCCGCCGCCGCCCTCGGGTACGGTCCAATCAATATTTTCAAAAGGACATTTGATATCGCACGTCTTGCAATGAATGCAGTTGGTGTAATTGATTTGAAGCTTCAGTTTTCCAGACACATCACCGTCGACCATTTCGTAGACGGCCGCAGGACAAAACTGCACGCAAGGGCTGACGTACTTTGGGTTACAAGTGTCAGAGCAAATCCTGGGATCTTTAAGCAATAAGTGATTGGGTGAATTTTCGTCATGGGATGTGCCCGTCAAATAAACACTTGATAGCTTGTCAAAAAATAAAACTCCATCTGGTTTAGGCAAGCTCAAATCGGGATCCTGTCCAATCTTGCGATCTCCCCAGACCTTGCGGGCGTCAAGCGTCGAAGCCGCATCCTTATGCATGGCTATTCTTCCCACCAGGCTTGCTCCGCCTGTGAGTTGTTGAAATCCCAGTAACAAGAAAGACTTCAACCAGCCCAAGCTTAGCGTTTGATGGAAGTGTCGTACTTTAAACAACTGCTTTTTAATAAAGCTGCCGTCAAGTTTGGTGGCGTAGGACTTAAGCGAGTCCGCACTGAAGTCATTTTTCACCAAGGCCTCATAGGCCGTTTCGGCCGCAAGCATTCCCGACTTCATGGCCAGGTGAATGCCTTTAAGTTTTTGAACGTCTACAAGGCTCGCTGAATCACCGATAACCATACATCCATCAGCGTAGAGCTGCGGCATGGAGTACCAACCACCGGCAGGCAACGTCTTGCCACCGTACGCGATAACTTTGCCGCCTTTGATTTTCTCCGCTATATAAGGGTGTGTCTTCAATTTTTGAAGCTCGCGATGAGGATCTAAATAAGGGTCCTTTGAATCGAGAAATGCTACAAGACCTAAAATAATCTGATCATTGCTCGTTGTATAAATAAAAGTTCCGCCCACTGCCTTTGAAAGTGGCCAGCCCATAGTATGAATCACTTGACCAGCTTTGACGGTACCTTGAGGCATTTGGATGACTTCTTTTACACCCTCTTCAAACACATCGGGGTCTTTACCATTTTTCAAACCGAGTCGTTGAGCAACTCGCTTGAAAAGGCTTCCCCGTGTTCCCTCGCCAAAGATAGTAACCTTAGATTTTAAAATATATCCGGGTTCAAAGTTTGATTTAGGGTTGCCATTCTTATCTAACCCTTTATCTCCAGTTTGAATTCCGACAACTTTATTTCCTTCATAAAGAACTTCATTTGCTGAAAACCCGGTAAAAATATTCACGCCATTTTCTTCGGCGATCTTGCCGAGCCAGCGGTTGAGCTTTGATAGAGAAACAATGTAATTACCTTTGTTTTTAAACGGTGGCGGAGTAATTGGAATTTTGAAACTCCATGTGCGCCCCAAGAAATAAACCGCATCTTCAGAAGCTTCCGCTTCAATGGGGCAGTTTTTCTCTTTATAATTTGGCACAAGCTCGCCGAGGGCCACCGGGTTCATGACTGCGCCACTTAGACTGTGCCCACCAATTTCAGAAGCCTTTTCAACTACTGCGATCATGGGATCGTTGATTGGAGTTCCCGACCTTTTGCCCTGCGAAACCTCTTCGTTGTGTAACTTGACCAGATTTACTAAATGAATCGCGCCGCTGAGACTTGCGACACCTCCGCCAACAAACACAGCGTCAAATTCCATTGTCTCTCTTTGAATATTTTCAGACATTGATCACTCCTGAATTAAAACTGGCCGCCCTCGGTGTCTTCTTCTTCAGGGCCGTGGGCTTGGGTTGCTTCTAAATCTTGTTTGGTTGGTTTTGTCTTTAGCTTTTGAACCGTGAGATCTGAATCATCACGACCACCCGGGTACGCTCGCCTTGATTGGGTGTACGTGGATTGAGGCGAGGTTGTTTGACCCACGGCTACGGAAAGACTGGCTAATATTAAAAAGACGGCTAAGACTTTCATTTCTTCAGCGACCCCTTTTTCTTGGTCTTTTGGGGCTTTTGTTTTTTCAGCTTTTTCTTATCCGAAGACCGCTCAGGTTTCGAGCTCTTCTTTAGTGTTTTTTTGCCCTGGGTTTTGGCGGGTTTAATCTTTTTGGTTGTCTTCGCAGGCGTCGAATCGGGCTCGATGGCCGGGGTCGGAATGGGATTACTCACTTCAACAGGGGGTGCTTGAATCTCTGGTGCCGGTTGAATGGGAGCCGGCTCCCCCTCTTGTCCGTAGGCCCCAGTAGTCACGAGAACGGCTGCAATTATGCTTAGAAGAGTTTTCATTGATTGTCCCCTTTTAACAGACTGATTTCTGGGTATTTTCGCATAATTAGAACTTGCGTCAATGCCTCAATTTGGTAAAAAAAGGGTCCTTTTGAGGGCGAGCATAGCTCAGCGGTAGAGCACTGCACTCACACTGCAGGGGCCACAGGTTCGATCCCTGTTGCTCGCACCAATTTTCGTTTATCGCTTTTGTGGCGAATTGAATTTTCTTAGACTTTCTAACTAATTGAAAACACTGAAAAGCGCCTGGTGATCACCGCCTGTTTATTTCGCAAAGTTTCGCGAAATTTCATATGTTTGCTACTTCTTGCTACTTGCTTTGCTACTTTTGATTTTCGTCGTTTTCCACTCGTAGTTCTATTCGGGTTTCTTAGTGCCTTCTTCTTCCAACATTTAAAGGAGGCTACTTATGTACCGTCTGTTAGTTCGACTGATGTTGTTATTTGCCCTCAGACAGTGAAGGGTTGTAATCTTATTTATCATATGGACTATTTTGAGATCAAAAGTAATGGAAACACATTCGAGATACAGGGATTTCCAAATGCTGCTAAGGTAATTAAAATTGCCGGCCCCAAAGCCAAACGTCTTGCAGACTTGGCTTTACATAAGAACGATCTCGACTTTGCGCTTTCATGCTTGGAACAGATCAATAATGTGAGTGATAAAACATTTGTTGTTAAGCAAGCTTTATGGAGAAGTGCCATTGTTCATTATGTGAAATGTTTTGGAAAAAGTAAGGCGCGCTTTAGTTTGCAATATGCTCAAATTTATAAAGGTCAAGCCGAAGCAAAAGAGCCTTATAAATATTTTGATAGTTTGAGAAAAAAACATTTAGTTCACGATGAAAATTCATACGCTCAATGTTTAACGGGAGCAATTCTCAACAAAGCTGATGCCTCTTATAAAATTGAAAAAATAATATGTCTAAGTGTTATAGGAGAAACCCTATCACAAGGTAATTATAGCAATCTTCACCTTTTGATTAGTGTTGCAAAAAAATGGGTGGTCGCTGATTTTGACAAACTGTGTGTAGAGCTGACTAATGATTTAGAGTCCAAGCCATACAGTGATCTACTATCTAAAGAGGCAATTACCTACGTCGCCCCCGACCAAAATGATGTTCATAAATTAAGACCAAAGGAATTATAAAATAAACGGCGGGATTGTATGTCCCGCCGAAAGTCTACTGAACCGATTCTGGATTATTCATGATCAAAATAGCTGCCATTAACTTCGGCAGATAGTCCTTATCGTTTTCAAACCCATTTCGAATGAGAGTCCAAGCATTTCGAGAACCAGTCTTATCGATACCTCTTTGTAGATGCTTTGCTCCCATGTTGTAAGACATGACTGAAAGATGCCAGTCTTTAAACACAAGCTGCTCAGCCTTTAAGTATCTCATCGCTGCATCTGTCTCGATATCGACATTAAGTCTATCATCGACTTGATTATCGACTCGCATACCAAAGTTTTTTGCCGTTGACGGAATGAATTGCCATAAACCTGCAGCTCTTCCAGGAGTATTGCTGTCTGTTTCGCTTAGGTTCTGGTAACCACTTTCAATGATCGGCAATGCCAATATTTCAAATGGCACTTGGTATTCCTTGAGCTTGCCCTCCACAAGACTTCTGTGATTCTCCAGTCTTTGCAGAGCATTCTTCATATACTCGCGACCTTCTGGTGTACCTATATAACGATTTAGTTGTTTAAGTACTAAGTCGTTCACGACAACTGGAAAATCTGAGTTCACAGCAGCCTTTGTCTGCATTTTTTTGGCATCAGCCATGCTGACTCTTCGATCTTGCACTAAACCTTGTGATGCAAAGGCTGTTGCGGTCATAAGCGCAACTATTAATCCTCCGGTGATCCAACTGATCGACCTTCTTTTGTTAATCTTTGATGCTGAAAACATTTTTTCTATCCTCCTATGGAGTAAATTGCTCTCGGTCAAAAACATGAGCCCTGTTGCGCAGGCAGGAACATATTTTTGATCGATTGCGGTTTGTGCTACCTCAACCAGGCAGCGGGCGTATGGATGTGATTCGACTTTACCCTGGTCGACCAATGCCTCATCACATGCAAACTCTTGTATTTCTGAAATCCAACGACTCCAAATATGAATAAATGGGTTGGGGGTACAGACAATTCTTAGTGCCCACAAAACATATACCCATTGAGTATCATGATGGCGATGATGCTGGAGTTCGTGAGCAATCGCCATCTTGTAGTCGAGTGGCTTTGATAATAATGCACTCGGAACCACAACATCTGTATTACCTGGAAGCCAATATGAAAATGGAACTGAAATTTCATCGTTTATGAAGATTGAAACTCGCTTGATTTTTTTAGTGAGAAAAGAACGCTTACGAATATTCCTTAAAACGGTGATGTCTTGCCAAATTCTTCTAAAACTAAAAGCAAATATACATAAAGCTAAAACTGCAAGCGCAAGGGAAACTGAATCCGCCTGAAGTATCGAAGATTTTCCACTAGCATTAGGAATTGAAAGATAGCCACCCTTATCTGGAGCCGTGTATTCATTCGTAAATGTCTTAATGGATTGAGCCGACCAAACTTTTGCGGGCGGATTAAAAAACTGTTTTTTTGGTAAAAGTGGATGAACCAGAGTCATAAGAATAATTGCTGTTAATACTGAGTAATGAAGTTTTAATTCTATGCGAGAAGAAGGTTTCACTTGAAATCGCTGCAGAAGATATTTTGTTCCTCTGAGTATAGCGAATGACAGAATGATGAAAATCTGAAGAGTGAGATATGTTGATAGAACCTGAGCCAAACTCATCGTTTACCCTCAGACTGAGCAATTATCTTTTTCAACTCATCTAGCTCACTCTGGTCGATCTTCATTGTATCAAGAAGTTGTCTAACTAGCGCCACTGGCGTTCCATCAAAAACTTTATCCACAACATGTCTTACGGTCTTTGCTTCATAGTCGGATTTTTTAATTGCAGGAATATAGATATGCCCACGGCCTTCTTTTCGTGTTTTCAAAACCTCTTTTTGTTCAAGAATACGCAGGATCGTGGAAACAGATGTGTAGGCTAGGTCTCGTTCTTTAGGGAGATTTTCAATTACATCGCCAACTGAGCCTTCTCCGAGTTTCCATAATATTGTCATCAGCTCAAGTTCGGTCTCTGTAAGAAGCTTATCTGGTGTCGTCTTAGTTTTTTTCACAATGCCCCCTTATTGAGTACGATAACTAAGAGTTTAGTTGTTATCAACTAAAAGATTAGTTAATAACCCCTTTTAGACTGGACCATGCTTTCTCAATTTGAGAATTTAAGAGTAAAATCGAATTAAAACTATGTAATATCAATTATATACATATTTACAGTCGTATATTCATAAAAATATGAATATAGCTTTGTAAAGTTGAATTTAGCTGGTACCATATGACTATGGATATATTAAGACCCAATAGCTTACTAAATAGGGTTCTGCCCCACCCGATAGAAAAGGTTCACAAAGCTAAGGCTGATATTTTCCCGTTGTGGGTAGCTGAAAGCGCAGAAGTGCTAATCGCCAATCTTGGGAATACGAATCTGCGATTGGCGTTAATATACCCCAAACGACAGTTAGAATTTAATCAACTAGCAGGTCTACAACGACTTATTGGCGCCAAACTCAATGTCCCTACTGTCTTAGTAGCTGACGATATCAATCCAAAATATCGGTCTTTATTCGTTAAGAATAGGATTCCATATATCTACAAGGACGAAACCATTTTTGCACCCGAACTTGGCGTTGTATTGAATAGCCAAAGAACTGCACCTCTCGTTTTTAAAAATGTAAATGTGAACTTAACAGATTCTGAGATAGGTCCCTTTGAATTAAAATTGATTGCAGCATATTTGACCAGCCTATTGCACCTAGAAAACTTCAATCTTCAAGAACTCTCTTTGAGGCTAAAGAAGACT
>JADLCR010000097.1 GCA_020847095.1 Oligoflexia bacterium
AAAGGGTTGATCTTGGGAATCAAACACGTCGCAAGTTCACAAAAAGTAGCACGATGCTACTTTTTGAACGCGCGAAGCGCGGCCCGAAGGGTGAAAGTCCACGAAGGACTTTCATAATCCTTGCCGCAATCACCAACGGCTATAATTATCAATATCAGGACAAGAAGCCTTTGCTCTAGAATAGTAATTTACTTCTCTAATTCAAAAAGCAGTACGGATTAACAATGATGACGTTGCCGCCATTTAATTTCTCACCTTCAAATTCACCGTTTACTTCGACTTTTCCACGCAGAGCCTTGAAACCATTGATGCGATAACCGACGTCTTCAAGCCCTGACAAAGTCAGCGTAACTGGAGTAATCAGTCCCTTGGAATCAATGAGATAGGTTTTAATAGTGTTTGACGGCCGGGAGAGATCCAGCCTATCTAACGACTTACTTCCCCAGGCCCTTAACTCCGCTATCGGTACAGACAATTTCTATGTTGCTTCCATATTGCTTTAGCAGCTGTTGAATCACTACATTCTCTTTCTTGTCACTCATGTTATCAAATGCACGGACGACAGCATTTTTAGCATCAGCAGCCGTAATTCCGACCACCATTACGGTGTCGTAGCCAACCAGTGACACCCTTGGCACCAGCAATGTGCAGTTGTAAATGGACAACTCAGAAAGCTTTGCTGAATCCGCCCAAGCACTTCCCGAGATCAGGATCAGACTGATAAATAGTTTTTGAAACATCGCAAATATCCTCACACGTCTATTTCAACAATCTTGATTGACTATCGCGCTAGCGCCTAATGCGAGAACCATGCAACTCTCGTTATTCGTTCTTTTTCAGATGGGAAAATCGAATACTTTTGTCTACAACACTCGCCGCCAATTTGCGGCACTGCTTTGGTTTCGGCACTCGAAAGATTCTCGTTGAAGGAATGGCCCAAGAAAATCAGGGCCTTAAAACCCACCTCGAAACTCAAAGGGGCTTCTTCTGAAATTTTGACAGACAATATGATAGGCGCACTTCACCAGGGCCATGAGTTAAAATTCATGCCCTATAGTGGAGCTCATTGTCTCGAATCGAAAGGACAGCCTTATATGAAATGGATTTCTCTTTTCTTAATTTGTTTCGTTAGCCTTAATAGCCACGCCAGCGGATTTCGCTGCAAAGCTGGACCAAAGAATTTTTGGTTGATCAGCGGGGGATTTGCCGCCGAATGTTCTTCAAAGAAGGACCGTGTCGAACTTTCTGTTGTAAATATTGGAGTCGGTTTTCATTTGGATCTCGAACCTAGCGTACCCAATGATATGGTTTTGATTTGCTCCGGCGCCAAGGACCCTAGGGGAACTTACGCAGGCGTTCGAGTCGAATGCTCGATTGCCCTTGGTGGTTGCGCCGCCATTTTCATCGGTGAAAAGGGACTCTGCACCATGGGTGGAATGAATTTTGGACTTATAGGCTTTGACATCGGCCTTGCCGAACTCACAATCGAGTAGATTGAGCGCTTCGCCAAAAGCGGCTTGCGCTCAAATAATCTCCAGTCTTACGATTACTTGTTAGCTTCAGCTCGCTTTTTGGCGTAAGCCGCAACCATCTCTTCTTGAACGTTTCGAGGAACCGCAGCGTATTTGGCAAATTCCATGGTGAACTCGCCCTTACCTTGCGTAGCTGATCGAAGCTCCGTTGAGTATCCGAACATCTCCGTTAGCGGCACTTCCGCATCAACAACCGAATAGTTCTCAAGATTTTGCGAACCGACAATCATTCCACGGCGCTGATTAATCTGACCCATGACGGCCCCTTGAAATTCTTCAGGAACCTGCACTTGAAGCTTCATAATCGGCTCAAGCACAATCGGCTTCGCTCTTGGAAACGCCTCACGGAATGCTGCCATGGCCGCAATTTTAAATGCCATCTCTGATGAATCGACGTCATGGTAGGCACCATCATTAATGGTGACACGAACGCCGACCACAGGAAATCCAATGAGTGGTCCTTTCCTAAGCTGCTCTCTAAAGCCTTTGTCGCAAGCTGGAATGTATTCGCGAGGAATGGCTCCCCCAACGATTTCATCAACAAACTCATAGGGCTCAACCGCATCTACCGGAAGCGGTTCGATAAATCCGCAGACCTTAGCAAATTGACCTGCACCACCAGTTTGTTTTTTGTGTGTGTAATCAAATTCACCCGTTTGAGTGATGGTCTCGCGGAACGCGACTTGCGGTTTGCCCGCGATAACTTCACAAGCGTATTCGCGCTTAATCCTTTCAATATAAATCTCAAGGTGAAGCTCACCCATCCCAGAAATAATTGTTTGAGCTGATTCTTCGTCGCGATGAACCCGAAAGGTCGGATCCTCTTTAGTAAAGCGGTTTAGGGCTTTAGAAAAATTCGTTTGACCTGCTTTATCTTTTGGAGCCACCGCAAGCGAAATAACCGCCGCTGGAATGAACATCGAAGTCATTGTGTAGTTGGTGTTCTCATCGCAAAACGTATCACCGGATGCGCACTCAACACCAAACATGGCCACAATATCTCCCGCACTCGCGGATTCAATGTCATGCATTTCATCGGCGTGCATGCGCACAAGCCTTGGGATTTTAACTTTACGATCTTGGTTTGAGCGGTTGTAAATAAAATCACCCTTGGTGACAGTTCCGCTGTAAATACGCATGTAGGTCAATTGGCCATAGCGACCATCTTCGAGCTTAAATGCCAGTCCAACAAATGGTCCTTTCGGATCATTTTTAATGACAACTTTCTCTTCGCCCTTGTTTTGGTCTAATCCTTCGTTCACAACCTCTGTAGGATCTGGGAGATAATGTTTAACAGCGTCCAAAAGAAGCTGAACGCCTTTGTTTTTAAACGCCGATCCAGTCATGACTGGGGTGAATTTCAAACTTAATGTTGCAGCCCGGAGTGCCTTTCGAAGTTCCTCAGGATTTACTTCTTGGCCATTAAGGTATTTGTCGGCAACGACTTCATCAAAGTTACCCATTTCAGCGACAAGCTCTTCGCGCAGTTTCTTCGCCTGTTCCATGTACTCGGCGGGAATTTCTTCGACCCGAACGTTCTCTCCGTTTGACCCATCATAGTAGTTGGCTTTCATTTCAACGAGATCGATGACCCCTTTGAATTCGTCTTCCGCCCCAATGGGTAACGTAATCATGTGCGCGTTATGACCGAGTTTTTCTCTCAGTTGCTGGGTAACGCGAAACGGATTGGCGCCCGCGCGGTCCATTTTGTTAACAAACGCAATTCGAGGAACTTTGTATCGCTTCATTTGGCGGTCAACAGTGATGGATTGCGACTGAACTCCCGACACTGAGCAAAGAACTAGAACCGCACCGTCCAAAACTCGAAGCGCTCTTTCGACCTCAATCGTAAAGTCAACGTGCCCCGGAGTATCGATGAGGTTGATGTTGATGTCTTTCCACACGCAATAGGTGGCCGCTGATTGAATCGTGATTCCCTTTTCACGTTCTAGGTCCATCGAGTCCATCTTGGCGCCAACGCCAGATTTTCCTCGCACTTCCTCGATCTTGTGAATCTTTCCGGTGTAATACAAAATCCGTTCGGACAGAGTTGTTTTACCCGAGTCAATATGGGCGGAAATCCCGATATTTCGAACTTTATCTAATGCAAATTTTTCGGCCATTATTGCTTTCCTTCCAATAAACCTAAATGTGTGCGTTGAACCACGCTTTCAAATCATGGTTTGGGGACACATTTCAAGCTCAAACTTGCTGAATTGACAACAGAATTTGAAATTCTGACAACTTACTCAAAATAGGTGGCTCCGCACCCATCAGTTTCCCAAATCGTAACCTTCTTAACCTTGACCATACCTTGGGAAAATTGATTCTGAAGCCGTTTGAAAATGTATTTGGCCACATTTTCCGCCGTCGGGTTGTTTTCGCGGCCTTTAAAGGCCTCTAAATCGTTGAGGTAAACATGATCCAAAGGTTCAACAATTTCTTTTACCGCGGCCTTTAGGTCCGTGAAATCAGCGGCAATTCCAATATTGTTTGTGGTTTCCGACCATAAAAAGGCGTCCACCACCCAATTGTGGCCATGAAGTCTGGCGCACTTCCCAGGATGGCCTTCAACCGTATGGGCCGATTCAAATTTCTGTCTCACCACAAGCTCAAACATAGGCACTCATATACACCAAATCCAAATAAACTCAAGAATTTTGACGCGTTACACAATGAAGCAACTATTGTGGACCCACTCTCTTGGCGGTACGCTTGTAGGTCCGAATCTTAAACACAGCAAAAGGAGATTAAATCGTGAAGACCGCATCAATCATTTTGGGCCTTTTGGCCATGTCGCAAATGGCTTTGGCCTCCGCTAAAGAAGAAGTTTACAAACTTGATACAAAAGCCAGCTCCATTGCCTGGCACGCCTCTAAAAAAATCGGATCAACCCACGAAGGCATGATTCAGTTTGCCGATGGGGCGATTAAACTTAAGGATAAAGACGCCGTTGCAGACGCCAGCTTTACGGTCGACATGGCCACTCTCACCAATACAGACTTAAAAGATAATCCCGAATATCAAACCAAGCTCGTGACTCACCTTAAATCTGAAGACTTTTTCAACGTTGAAAAGTTTCCAAAAGCTACCTTTAAGGCGTCGAAAGTAACAAAAACCTCGGCGACGGAAGTCAAGATCAAGGGCGAATTGACGATCTTAGGAAAGACTCAAACCATTGAGTTTCCGGCAACCATTAACAAGAAAACCGATACCATTGAAGGTCAGGCCACTGTTAAGCTTGATCGAACAAAATGGGGAATCAAGTACGGCTCCGACAAATTCTTTAAAAGTCTCGGAGATAAAGTCATCAATGATGAATTTCAGCTGAAACTCAATATTGTCGCCAAGAAATAGTTGAGATCTTTATAAAATCAAAAATGCGCCCGCGTCATTTCGGGCGCTTTTTATTTCCAGGTACGCGGATCAATGGTTCTTGGGTCTTGAGATTCCAAAATGGGCAAAATACCCCTTTCAAATTCTTCTGAGCGCAAGACAAGGGGCAATTCTAAAAGCTCGAGTAGTTCCTTGCGAGTGGTCACACCGAAGACACATTTAGAAATGGTCTGATTCAACAGGCCTTGGCTGAGACTCACCACCGCGGGACTTTGCTGATAAGACGATTCGGCCAGATTCTTAAGTGCCAACAAAGTTTTTTGTGCAAATACGGTCTTTGCCGGCAAGTGATTTGGCGATGAAAACAATAACCCCTGAAGAAAAAGGGAACGAGCATGAACTTCGATGCGGTGATTTTGATATTTGTTTATGAGATCCTCACTCAAGAATCGACGATCAAGGGCGTTAAATGGGACTTGAATGACCTCCAGGGCAAATTTCTCTAAGGCCGATTTCAATTTCCCAACGGTGTAAAACGAAGCCCCGATGCGTTTGATTTTTCCGCGCGCTTTGAGATCTTCAAGCGACTTCCAGATTCTTTCTCCGTCGGGCCCCAAAAGATCGTCTTCGTGATGCACAAAAATCGTGTCTAAACCATAGTCGCCTAGCAGCGCCACGCTTTGATCAAGCCTGGCTATCGTGGCATCCAGTGAGCCCCCAGCTAACGGTAAGGTTTTTGAAATAATTCGAAAATCCCGGATGTTTAATTGCCCTAATAGTTCGCTGAGAACTTCTTCGCTGGTTCCGTAGGCCGGTGCCGTGTCGAGAGTGCGGATTCCTTGTAAATGCGCTTCTGACAATATGGATTTGGCTTCTAGGGGATGCACCTGCCCTTGCGTGTTGGTAATCCCGTAGTTCAGCCCAAATTGAGCCGTGCCTAGGGTCATTTGGCTGACGCGAAGCTTAGCCTTCATGAGAATAGAGATTTAAGGTCTTTCACCACGCGATAAACATCTTCATCTTCCATGGCGGGATACATGGGAATGGATAGACATTGGCTATAGTACTTTTCGGCTTGCGGAAAATCGCCACGTTTATAACCAAGCTTTTTCCGATAAAACGGCTGCGTATGAACCGGAATATAATGAACCTGCGCGATAATTCCTTTTTCACGTAGTTCCATCATGACTTTTTGTCTTCCACCCAATTTTTCAAACGGAAGACTCACGACAAACAAATGGTAGGCATTAACCACCTCAGGAAGATCGACGAGGACCCCAATTTCCGTCCCATTAAAAGCTTCGCGGTACATTTTTGCAATTTGCCGCCGTCTATCGATAAAGCCTTTCAATCGCCCAAGTTGCGAAATGCCCAAAGCGCACTGAATATCGGTTAGCCGATAATTGTATCCAAGCTCATGCTGCTCGTACCCCCAGGGAAATGTCGAGGTATCCTCTACGAGTTCTGGATCCCGCGTGATCCCATGGGAGCGAAACATCAAAAGTTTTTGATAAAGATCACGATCATTGGTTAAAACAGCGCCGCCCTCACCCGTGGTGATTTGCTTCACAGGGTGAAAGCTGTAAACAACCATATCCGAGTAAGCGCAGCTTCCAGTAGAATGCCCCTTGTAACTTCCCCCGATGGCGTGAGCTGCGTCTTCGATGACGTAAACTTTGCGCCCCGCTTTGCGACCGGCCTCTTGGGCTAGGCGACTGATATCAACCATGTCGGCACTTTGCCCAGCAAAATGCACCGGAATGATGGCCTTGGTTTTGGGAGTGATGACCTTTTCGATCTCTCGAGGATTAATCAACGCCGTTCGCTCATCGACGTCAGCAAAAACCGGGGTTGCCCCAACGTAAAAGGCACAATTGCTGGAGGCGACAAATGTTATGGGACTCGTGATGACTTCGTCGCCGCTTCCAACGCCAGCGGCCAAACACGCAATATGAAGTCCGGACGTAGCGGAGTTACAAACAACTGCGTATTTAACTCCTGCGTTCTCAGCTAATTTTTTTTCGAATTCTTCGACCTTAGGACCCTGCGTGATAAATCCCGCTCTCAGCACTTCAACAACAGACTGAATATCTTCTTCAGAAATCCATTGCCTTCCGTAGCTGAGAACTTTTTTGCTCACCGCTCGATTTCTCCGGCATGCGTGTCTAAAAGACCTAACAAATCACGCTCATTGAGCCATTGTGTATTGGTGTGGCTGGAGTACTGAAAACCTTCGGCCACTCGCCTTCCGTCGCCGACCTTTTCTGAGCTACTTTTCATCTGATTGGCCTTTTGCGGCAAGATGACGTAGTAATGCTCTTTCTCAACAGTATTTCGTGCGTCGTCGACACTGATTAATGTTTCGTGAAGCTTTTCTCCTGGTCGAATACCTATCACTCGCGTTTTAGCATTCGGCGCCACGGCTTTTGCAACGTCGGTAATTTTCATGGACGGAATTTTTGGTACAAAAATTTCGCCCCCTTCCATATCGTTGAGTGCTCGAATGACGAGCTTAACTCCGTCGGAAAGGGTTATAAAAAAACGGGTCATTTCTTCGTCGGTAATGGGAAGCTCGCCTTTTTCTTTCATTTTCATGAAGAATGGAATCACCGATCCACGACTGCCAATGACGTTTCCGTATCGAACAACCGAAAAGCGAGTTGGGTGCTTTCCTGAATAGTTGTTTCCAGCAACAAATAATTTATCGGAGCAAAGCTTAGTCGCCCCATAAAGATTTATCGGATTGCAGGCTTTATCTGTCGAAAGCGCTACAACCTTTTTGACTCCGCGATCAATGCAGGCATCGATGATGTTAATAGCCCCTTGCACATTTGTCGCAATGGCTTCTGTCGGATTAATTTCAGCCGCCGGAACTTGCTTAAGGGCTGCGGCATGGATCACGGTATCGATTCCGTCTAGGACTCGGCCCAAACGACTACGATCACGAACGTCACCCATTAGATACTCAATGAATGGATATTTTTCTGGGCTAAATGTTTGAGCCATTTCGAACTGCTTCAGTTCGTCACGGCTAAAAATAACCAATCGCTTTGGCTTACAATGGGTCGCCAAATGTTTAACAAATGCTTTTCCAAACGAGCCTGTGCCACCCGTCAAAAGCAAACTCTTTCCATCAATTTCTGCTGAAGTCATAGCCGCCGAGTATGCGCCGTTTAAGGCAATTCTGTCAAGAAATCCAGGCCTTGGCCCGCCGCAGCTTTAAGCTGCTTCACGTACCCCTGAACCCAGAGTTGTTTCATCTCTTCAAGTCCGGCCTCAAGGCTCAAATTTACTTGAGGTAAAAGCTTTTGAAGCCGGCTTGAGTCAAGGGCCATGGCCTGACTTCGGCGGGCCGCAAGTCGAACGTCCGAAACCACACTTTTCTTAAGCCCTTGGCTAGAAAGTTTAAATTTCTCTGCCACCCGAAGTCCAAATTGGTACTTAGTTAACGGCTGGCTACCGGCCACATGGATGATTCCCTTAAAATCGATCTGAATGAGCTCAAAAATAATCCGCGCCAGTTGATTGGCTAAAATGGGGGTAAACCAAACATCATCAAACATCGGGAATTCTTCGCCACTTAGGCATCGGGCAATGACCCATTCGGCAAGGCTTTGCTTATTTTGTGCATTCCATCCAAAGAAATTGGTGCGCACGACAATTGAGTCTTTGAGTCTCTCTTGCACAAGGCGCTCGGACCATGCTTTGAGCTCGCCGTAATAATTCATGGGCGTGGGCTTGTCGGATTCTTTAAATAAATAATCTTTCTTTTCGAAAAACGCGTCCGTAGAAAAGTAGACAAGCTTTATTCCAAGCTCTCCACAGGCAGAAACTAAACCTTCAGTGACTTCAAAATTTGACTTGTAAGCCTGTGCGCGCGCTGACTCGCAGTGATCAATATTTGAATCCGCTGCCGCGTGAATCACGACTTCCGGAGCCAATTCTCTTAGGAGCGCCGTTGTCTTTTTAATTTCAGATAGATCTAAGTTGCGACAAAGCGTCCCCTCAACGGAAATGGGATGAGATCGATATAACCCCAATAACTCATGGGACTTTCGACCTTCAAAAAGAGCATTGGCGCCAAATAACCCACTGGCCCCTGTAATCAGAATTCGATGGCGGCCACTCATGAAATCTGCCTCTGAGCGCGGATAAAATCATCGTAGCCAACAACCGTATCGATCCGTCCCCTTAAAATATTGGCAACAGCCATCAGATCGCCTCTTAAGCGATAGTGATCCAATAAAATCAGATCGCGAAATATATACCCTAAGACGCTAATCCCGAACGCCCAAAGGGGAATACCGTTTTTTTGAGCTAAGTAGAAACTGTTTTGAATAAAGCCTCGTCTAAAAATCATGACCTTATCACGCCCCGGAGAATGAGGATCATGAAAGCAACGGGCGCGAGGCTCATAAAAATGTTTGTACTTTCGCGATGTACGATACGAAACATCGACGTCGTCCCCGTGACCATAGCCAACGAGCCGTTCGTCAAATCGAAACGCTTGAATGATTGATTTCCGCCAAAAAGTGATCCCGCCAGACAAAAACTCAGTTTCGCAAAACTCATCCTTCCAATGACAAAAGGTCGGAGCGCCCGCCTTAGTGAATTTTCCATCACCATCGTGCGGCATAAAGAAGATCTTTTGAATCCAGGCATTTCGCTTGGGAGTGCCCACCATAGTACCCATTCCACCTGCAAAGCGCCCTTCAACGTCGTGCTCAAAACGTTCAACCATGCGCTCACAAAATTCAGGTTCCAGCACAATATCGTCGTCAAAAAAGCAAACGAGGTCATATGCCCCGGAGGCATCGATCCCGGCATTCCGAGCCAAAATCAGCGACTTAACGGTGCGGTGTAGATAGGTTTTCTTAACACCCGGGGCATTCCATGCCTCAAAAACCCCTTTGGTTTTTCCATCGTCACTTTGATCAATGACCACGACTTCATCGGGCTTTCTAGACTGTGCCGACACTGATTTAAGGAATCGCTCCATTAACTCTGGGCGATTGCAAGTTGGAACTAGAATGCTATATGTTAACTTTTTCATGGCCTATTGCTAGAACATGGGCCAAAACCCCCAGAGATTCCAGAAAAAACGGAGGATGGGCATGGTAAGTCGATATCAGAAATCTGAAGCCTTTTTAGAGCGGGCTTTAAAGACAATTCCGCTGGGTTCACAAACTTTTAGCAAGAGTAAAACGCAGTTTCCCCTTGGCGTTTCTCCGTATTTTATTAAAAAAGCAAAGGGCTCTCATGTTTGGGACCTCGACGGCAACGAATATATCGACTTCATTAGCGCACTAGCATCAATTACTCTTGGATATAGCGACCCTGACGTGGATGCGGCCGTCAAAGCCCAGCTTGAAGACGGCGTGATCTTTTCTTTGCCACATCCCATTGAGGCACAAGTGGCCGAGCAAATTACTGAAATGGTTCCGTGTGCCGAAATGGTTCGGTTTGGGAAAAATGGCTCAGACGCTACTGCAGGCGCCGTGCGATTGGCTCGGGCGGCTACCGGTCGCGATCATGTTTTAGTTTGCGGCTATCATGGCTGGCAAGATTGGTACATCGGAGTGACCGCTCGAAACCGCGGAGTGCCTGCGGCCACGCGCGCGCTCACTCATATATTCAACTACAACGATATTTCCTCTTTAGAAAAATACTTTAAGGAATTCAAAGATCAAGTGGCCGCCGTCATTATGGAACCCGCGAACGTCACCATGCCACTAAAGGGATTCTTAGAAGAGGTCAAATCTCTGACACATAAGAATGGCGCCGTCTTGATTTTTGACGAAACAATCACTGGATTTCGGTACGCCAATGGGGGCGCTCAAGAATATTTTGGAGTGACACCAGATCTTGCTACTTTTGGTAAAGGGTTGGCCAACGGCTACCCCGTTTCCGCCATCGCCGGGCGCCGAGATTTGATGAAGCTCATGGAAGAAATATTTTTTTCTTTCACTTTTGGCGGAGAAACGCTGTCACTTGCAGCCGCTTCATGCACACTCAACAAACTAAAGACAAAGCCCATTTTGACAGACATAGCGAAAACAGGTGCAGAAATCCTCAAAACCACGGAAGCATTAATTAAAAAACACCAATGTGAAGAGTTTCTCTCCGTCAGCGGACATCCCGCATGGTCATTTTTGGTTTTCAAAGATGCCCCCGATGTCAGCCTTTGGCATCTGAAGACATTGTTTATGCAAGAAATGTTTTCTCGCGGCATCTTGACATTTGGCGGGCACAATCTCAATCACGCACACTCTACTCAGGACACTCAAAAATTATCTCAGGCCTATGACGAGGTTTTTTCCATGCTGTCTTTGGCCGTTAAGTCCAAAGACGTTAAAAAAATGCTGCGTTGCCAACCTTTAGAACCCCTATTTAAGGTGAGATAGTTTTGAAGGCGGTTTTGCGAGCTGATAGTTCGGCAAAAATTGGAACTGGGCATTTGGCTCGAGATATATCTCTGATCGAAGCTCTTCAACATAAGAATTGGCAGGTTGAGGTGATCAGCCGCATGCTTCCGGGGACTGCGCTTGATTTACTCAAGCGAACGGGCGCCAAACTTCATATTTTACCTCACTCAGATGAAATGGTCAGTCAGGATGAACCCTTACTATTGCACCGTGATTGGCTTCAGACATCTTGGCAAAAGGACAGCGCTCAATGCGAAGCCATATTGAAATCCATAAAGCCCGATTGGGTTATTGTAGATCACTATGCCTTGGACATGCGCTGGGAAAAAGTCATCCGCCCGCTGACCAAAGGAATTCTCGTTATTGATGACTTGGCCGATCGCCATCATGATTGTGATTTGTTAGTTGACCACAATTATTATTTCCAAATGGAACATCGGTACAAAGATTTGGTTGGCTCGAAATGCAAAACCCTTTTAGGTCCCAAGTTCGCCTTGATACGAACGGAATTTAGAGAACAGCGATTGCGCATGCAAAATCGAAGCGGCCGAATTGAAAGGCTCTTAGTTTTTATGGGTGGCATCGACCTCGAGAGAAATACCGAGAAGTGCTTGAGGGCCATTGGACAAAGTGAGCTTAAAGACCACCAAATCGACGTGATCGTGGGGCTCAAAAATCCGTTTCGAGCCGAAATTAGTGAATGCGCCAAAAATCTAAAAAATTCCCGAATCCACGTGCAGCCGCCAAACTTAGCCCCGCTTATGGCCGAAGCCCACCTTGCTATTGGAGCACCGGGAAGCACCACATGGGAACGATTCACCTTGGGATTGCCGAGCGTATTGATGACTGTTGCTAAAAATCAGCGTCAACTTGCCGAAGATTTGGAACGCCAAGGGCTTATTTATTATCTCGGTGAATCTCAAAACGTTTCAACGGAGCAAATTTCCACCACACTCGATGGGATCAATCGAAATCCCCAAGAATGCACTAACCGCGGTTTACGATGCGCGACTATTGCCGACGGACAGGGGCCCGATCGCATCATTAACGCAATGGAGCAGTTCACCACATGAGCCACCAGCTGAAGTTAAATGACCAAATTGAGATTTAAAGGCGCTATTTCCCTTCGGTCTTTTGCTGCCAGCCGTGTTTAACGCTGAGGGACACATAGTGCTTGACGGTGAAGCGGAAATCATGGCTTAGTTTTTTCGATCTTTTTCTTGATCTGAGAGAATATTGATGCGAAGCGCCATTAAGTTTGGAAATCGCCCCGTTGGTCCTGGTCACGAACCTTTTATCATTGCCGAAATGTCGGGTAATCATAATCAATCCCTTGAACGGGCCTTCGAAATTGTCGATGCGGCTGCCAAAGCTGGCGCGCACGCTCTAAAAATACAGACCTATACTGCTGACACCATGACCCTAGATCTCAATGAAGGAGAGTTTTTTATTTCTGACCCCAAAAGCCCATGGCAGGGAACTTCTCTTTACAAACTCTATAGCCAAGCCTACACGCCTTGGGAATGGCACAAGCCCATTTTTGATCGCTGCAAAAGTCACGGGATGTTGGGTTTCAGCACCCCTTTTGATGCCACTTCCGTCGATTTTTTAGAGTCCCTTGATGTTCCCTTTTATAAGATTGCATCGTTTGAAAACACTGACCTGCCACTGATTCGCAAGGTGGCGTCGACAAAAAAGCCCATCATTATTTCAAACGGAATGGCCACTGAAAATGAACTCGAAGACTCCGTGGCGGCGGCCCGAGTTTCGGGTTGCCAAGACCTCGTGCTACTCAAATGCACAAGCTCGTACCCCGCATCTCCTGATGGAACGAACATTTTAACCATTCCGCACATGAGGGATCGGTTCAAAGTACAAGTGGGACTTTCAGATCATACATTGGGTGTGGGAGTTGCGTTAGGAGCCATTGCCTTAGGCGCCACTGTGATTGAAAAGCACTTCACCCTTTCTCGTGCCGAAGGCGGAGTGGATTCGGCGTTTTCTCTGGAGCCCCATGAGTTTGCCACACTCGTTTCAGAATCAAAACGCGTTTGGCAAAGCCTTGGCAAAGTCTTTTACGGCCCAACGGAGAGCGAAATTCCGTCTCTCAAGCACCGACGCTCACTTTACCTCACGAAAGACGTTAAAAAAGGTGAAGTCTTAACTTTGCAAAACGTGCGAGCGATCCGGCCCGGACTAGGTCTTGCCCCAAAGTATTTGGATGACATCTTAGGCAAGCCGGCCAAAAAAGACGCTAAACGAGGAACTCCCCTTTCATGGGAGATCGTATGAGTCTGCGAGCCTGCCGCGTCTGTCAAGGGACGGACCTCTTGCACCATTCAACACTTGAGAATTTTCCAGTTTTCATTTGGCCCTTGAAAACCCCGGAAATTAGCAAACATCCCACCACCAACATTGAGCTCTATATCTGCAAGATGTGCGGACATGCCCAGCTACAGGACTTTTCTGATGAGTTTGTCAGCTATCTATATAGTGAAGGATCATGTCTAGAAGATGAACGTGCGCTTAAAACTGAACGACATCAAAAGCTTAGCCAAAACCTTGGAGCGACATTTTTTGATCACAAAAGGGTCCTTGATGTTGGTGGCGGAAACAACCCATATGCAATGTTTTTACCCAAAAGCGAGTACTGGATTTCAGATATTGCACCGACCCCTCAAGCGAAAGAATTGACTCCCCATATTGTTGAAGGTCCATTCGAAAATGCTGCAATTCCAAATGGGTACTTTGACGTGATTTTCTCTTTTCAAAGTATGGAGCATTTTTCTAGACCAAGTGACGTTGTTTCAAAAATGGCCAAAAGCTTAAAGGATGATGGAATCTTGGTTATCGAAGTTCCCAATTTCCAGGGGCTTGTAAACAAACTTCCCTATTACACTTTGTTTCATCAACACATAAGCATTTTTTCAGTTACCTCTCTTTTCAAAATTGCTGAAAAACATGGCTTCTTTCCTCACAACCTTTTGCGACAAGATGAAGTAATATTAGCCATTTTCAAAAAATCTAAACCTCAAGAACCAGTAGAATTTCAGGAGCCGACTAGCGTCGAAATGGCTAATCGCCTCATGAATCGCTTTAAAATTCTAAAGACCTTTTTAGAAAAAGATCAAAATTTAATAGGGGAGATCGCGGCATACAGTGCAGGAGGTAGCATGGCATTAATGCTTTCTCATTATCCTCAATTGCGAGAGAAAGTAACCCTATGTTTTGACATTGATAAGAGAAAACAGGGTCGATTCCTGCCCTTGACAGCGGTACCCGTTCAAGACCCAGTTCATATAGCCAAACATAAAGCAGTTCCTTTTCTATTC
The DNA here is from genome assembly GCA_020847095.1 of Oligoflexia bacterium. Lineage (GTDB taxonomy): Bacteria > Bdellovibrionota > Bdellovibrionia > JABDDW01 > JABDDW01 > JADLCR01. The sequence continues at coordinate 14,626 of JADLCR010000097.1, forward strand.
TTGAATGACACCCTTTATGATTTGATTGTGAAAGAGTACAAGGTAAAGGGAGCTAATGTCGCAAAAATGCTCGCGGAGATTGATCACATTGAAAGTGAAAAGTAGGAAGGATTTAGCGTGATCAACTGGCTGGAAAAATACAGTACAATTACCGCACTCGAAGCCGACATTTTGTATATTTATTCAGACTTTCGCTCCTTAGGCGCGCATATGGATAAATTTAAAAGTCGTGATGACTTTTGTGAGTCGTTTGTTAAGCCTTTGCTAGAGAAGGGCAAAACTATTATTCTCACGACCTTCACATATACGACCGAAGGCATCTTCGACGTTCAGAACACAAAAACCAATCTTGGAGCTCTCAATAAGTGGATATTGAATCAAAGTGGGGTTTGCCGTTCAGAGCATCCGCTATTTTCATTCGCCGCCCTGGGGCCAAACGCTAGAGTAGTTAAGAATGTTTCAAAGAGCGCCTTCGGCACGGATAGCGTTCATGATCGACTCAAAAATAAAAAAGCCGGCTTCCTGCACTTGGGCCGACCCGTATCGTTGGGTAACACGGCCCTTCACCACGTAGAACACATGTGTGGGGCTACCTATCGAATTCATAAAGCCTTCAAAACTCAGGTGATGGATCAAGGTAAGCCAATTGGAACCGATTATACGGCTTTCTTAAGACGACGCGATGTCAGCGGTGAAACCTTTGAGTTTGAATTCACTCGAGCCGCCGCATTGATGCATAAAGCTGGACTTATTAAGCAGGTTGGCAATGAAGAAGACCTAACTAACGTGTCTTTTTATTGGTACGACCAAGCTTTGGACTTTTTGACGGATTTATTCTATTCAAACCAACGAATCTTTATTAAAACGGATTTCATAGGCTATTGAGGTGCCCAATGACACTGACCGAAAAAGAACAAAAACTAGCTAAATTTTTTGTCGAACGCGAAGGCGATGGCGTTTTGGAGGTCATCAAGAATATCGATTTTTTTGCTGATGGAATCATTGATTCTCTCGATATGGTTTCACTGGCCGTTTACGTCGAAAAGAATTTTGGCAAAAAACTCGACCTCACTCAGCGAAGCACCATGGACGCCATGAAGCGATTTGACACTTTGATGGGCCTTATTGAAACATGAAGATTCACCACTTAGGCATTGTCGTCTCCGATGTCGATGAGGGTTTAAGAGCTTTAGGTCTGACGAAAAGCGATATCGTTGAATCTGTTTACGATCCTAACCAGAAAAATAATCTTCATTTCATTCACCTTAAAGAAAACAATCTTTGGCTCGAACTTGTTGAGCCAAAGGCGCCCGATGCTTCAACCGCTAACTTTGCCAAAAAATTTTCATTGGGGCTTCACCACTTGGGAATGGGCTCTGATAATCTTGAAACTCAAGAAAAGCTTTACGAACAGCGCCCCGGCAGTTTTGTTTTAGGTCGCTATTCCATCAGGGTAAAGTCCTTTGGTGGCGCGGTTAAAACGCTGTTTATTGCGGTTAAGGGGTTGATTTTAGAATTTGTTAAAAATGATGAGCCCTGATCAAAATCAAATCTTTTCAAAAGTTAAGACTGCGGCTTTGAGTGACCCACAAAAGGTAGTCATTCGCGATCAACGTCGCAATTGGACCTGGAGTGAGTTGCTCTCCGAGGCGTTTCAATACAAAGTGGCTATTGAAAAAGCAAATCTTGAAACCCGTTTTATCCCCGTTTTCACCAATCGTTCAGGCGATGTTATTTCGGCTCTTTTAGGAGTCTTGCTTGCGGGAAAGGCGTTTGCCCCTCTTTCACCCGAACAGCCCGAAGAGAGAATTCAAAAATGTTTAGAGGCCCTCGATGCAAAATCATTTATTGGCGTTGGCGAGTCAAGTAGAGTCTGGAGAGAACGCGGCTTAAATCAACTTGAAAAAGACTCAAAAACCATCGATTGGACCTCAATCCATTGGCCTCAAGAGCGCCCACTTAGTGAGATTCTTTATGTGCTCTTCACTTCGGGTTCGACAGGCACTCCCAAAGGGGTTCAAGTGAGTTATTCCAACATCATCAACACGATGGAGTGGAGTAAAGACATTTTGGATTGGAACCCCGACGATCGCATCGGAATCGCGGCTAATTTTTATTTTGATATTTCAATGTTTGATTTCTTTACGCTACTTTTTTGGAACGTTGGAGTCGCGGTTTTTTCTGATACGACAGACATGGGAATAGTTATAGAAGAGATTGAAAAGCATAAAATTACTTCGATATTCTCGGCGCCTATTTTCTTTTCACAATTTCTTAGAAGCCCATCACTCACCGATCCGAAACTAGAATCGCTTCGCCGTATCATATCTGGTGGTGACTTTTTCCCACCGGCCCATATCAGATCATGGCTTTCAGAACGCCCTCAAACCAAGGTGTACAATGTTTGGGGACCAACGGAGACATCGATCGTCAATACCATGCATTTGGTGACTGAGTCTGACTTACCAAGGCTCGAAGAAAACAAGTACCCTTCGATCGGGCGAAGCCATCCGAGAATGCCCCTGGTCCTCATCGATCAGAATGGGATGGAAATTAAGAACCCAGGAATAGAAGGTGAAATTTGGATGCTCGGGCCTTGCGTCACCCAAGGTTACCTCGGAGATCCAGAAAAAACTGCGGCCAGTTACACGAGTTTCAACGGGCAACGAGCCTATCGGACCCAAGACATTGGCACCCTTGACGAAGAGGGCAACCTTTATATGGTCGGACGTATGGGATCGCTTGTAAAAGTCGCCGGCTACCGCATTGACCTCGGTGAAGTAGAGGCCGCAGCATCAAGGATTAAGAACGTTCATTTGTCCGGTGCATTTGTTATTGAAGTTCAAGATGGCATCCAAGAGCTATGGCTTGGGCTTGAGATCGCTTCTAAAGAGGAAAAGGCAGATATTTTTGGCATAAAAAACCAACTCCGAAAGCTCCTTCCCAATTATATGGTCCCTAAGCGCATTTTGCTGCTGAAGAACCTTCCAAAGAGCCCGAACGGAAAGATTGATCGAAAGGCCCTTAAAGCTCAGGCCATTCACGAACTTAACACGCCAACCCATTGATTTTAGGCATCTTCTAAGATAACTCTTTAACCTATAGCGAGGATGTCATTGAGAAATTTTCTTAAGACCGCAGAGGGGACCGTCCCCAAATCCTGGATCGATATAAATGGTCATATGAACGTGGTTCATTACATGGCCCTGTTCGACCAAGGCAGCGATGCCCTTTGCAAAAATCTGGGGATCACTTCTCAATCCATAGCTCAAGGTCACCCAACGTTAGTTGCCAATAGAATTTATATTTCTCACAAGCGTGAGCTCTTAGAAGGTGACACCTTTGAAGTCTGGTCTGGATTTATCAATGTCACTCCCGAGTATGCGACCCTGACCCACCGACTCGTCAGCCAAGGCTCAGTTCGCGCCAGTTGTGATATTCGGGCATCTGCCTTTTGCCCGGTCACCCGCAAACCCGCTTCACTTAATTTGGAAATCTTATCAAAAGCTGCTTCGTTTAAAATATCAGGCATGGCGGATCGCTTTGCGGAAATGCCGAGCTGAAAATGCAAATCTGGCAAGTGGTCATTTTTATGGTCAATGGCAAAGCTAATCACGTCGGTCTAAATATTCCTGAGCTTGGATTGGGAGATTTATCCCTATTGGGTGCTCGAGTGACCCCCTGGGCCGAAAAGGGAATGCCCAAAGGCGAGCGCTTATTTTTTGACATTAAAATCCAAAACCCTGAAGCGACCCTTAATTTTCTGAGACAGCCAGGCCTACTGTGCGAACCCATTATTGCGCAAGAGCGCGCTCAAAAAGGGTGGCACCTTACTCATGACGCGCCTGATTTCGTGAGAACATTGAGAAGCTCGCGCTCTCTTGACCCTGATGATATGAATTGCGTTGAATGGATTGTTAGGGCCCTCGAACTAGGAACCGAACAACTCCCGCTCTCACTGATGACCCCGACCGAGCTTTTGAACTGGTGCCAACAGAATTTAACTCCTTCTCAATCTCAACGGCTTAAAACCGAACCCGATATTTCAAAGGGCCTATTATGAAAGATATGTTCGGGCTTCTGGAGACCCTGGCCCCGCTTAACCGAACTCTTGCCTGCGAAGACACTGATCGTGCCTTTGCTCATCTCAACACCTTTTTACCTGAGATGAAGATTACAAAAGTTAAAACGGGCTCAAAAGTTTGGACTTGGCAAGTGCCCAAACGATGGGAATTGAAGCGGGCCACCGTAAAAGCAAAAGGAATAACTCTTATCGATTCCCAATGGCACCACTTGCACGTTGTGAATTACTCTCAACCATTCAAAGGCTTGGTAAAACGCGAAGAATTTTTAAAACATCTCCATACAAACCCAGAAGTTCCCGACGGTATTCCGTTTCAGTTTAGTTTTTACGATAAGAAATGGGGATTTTGCGTCCCCCACTCCTGGCTCAACAAGTTTACGGCTGACGAATATGAAGTGGAGATTGATTGCCGCTTTGAAGATGGCGAAATGTGGCTAGGACATCAATACATAGAGGGCAAGTATCAGGAAACGTTTGTTGTTTGCTCTGATATTTGCCACCCTACTCAAGCTAATGATTCTATTTCAGGACTTGTGGCGGCAGCTCAGGTTGCGAAAGAGCTCTCTCAAAAGAAAAATCTCAAATACAGTTACTTGTTTTTATTTGTGCCCGAAACTATAGGATCAATTGCATTTTTAGCTCACAACAAGAGTCTCATTCAAAAATGTGTCGGCGGAATTTTTACCGAAATGTTAGGCACTAACGGTAGCTACGTAGGAACCCGAACTCGACTTGGAAACACTTACTGGGACAGCCTTCTGGAGCAAATTCTAAAGCCACTACCTCACAATATTGTTGGATTCCTAAAATCTGCTTCAAACGATGAAAAAGTGCTCGACAGCCCAGGAGTTGATATTCCTACGGTTTCATTTTCTCGGTATCCTTACCCAGAATATCACACTTCAAAAGATTGCCTATCTCTCATCAATAGAGACTGCCTCATCGAAGGTCAAAAGCTTCTGGCTCAGTTTATTGAGTGGGCGGAAATGGACTATGTCCCTGTTCTGGAGCAACCTGGTCCTATATTTTTATCGGGTTATAATTTGCATCCTGATTGGCGATCCAATCCTGAGCTGTTGCCCATGTGGGAAGGTTTTTTGGACGTGATGTATGCCATTGATGGCAAAAAATCACTACTTCAAATTGCCAATCATACCGGAAGACGTTTCGACGTCGTTAAATATTGGTGTGATGCATTTGCTGAGAAAGGGTTACTTACCCAGAACACTTTTCTGGTGAAGAGAACCTAGCTTGAAATCATGAGATTCTATGTTTACGAAATTAACCCCCTAACTCTCCCCATCGCCCTCTTTTGGAGTCTATTTGGAGAGGTCTTTTTCTGGAAAACTAGCTTTGTTAAGCGAACTTGGTTAAGAAGACTCAATCAACTGAGCCCAGCATTATTTTTCAATTGGGACCAATGGAAGAGTTTCACCGAAAACGTTTTCTTTTTGTATAGAGATAACCTCTCAAAGTTTGACCTACGATTGACTGATCCTTATGAGAAAATTCTGTTGCAGCACAGCTCAATTGAAACTGAGCATTGGTATTTATTCGAAAAATTGGTAGTCGCACACTCGCAACGTTTCGCTACCAATAAAATCAACTTTGTAGGTTATCAAAACACCCTGGCGACACGAATTTTGAAACTTAAATTTTCCGAAGGTTTTACGCGCACATGGACGTTGAGTCTGGCGCTAGCCTCCTGGAGAAAAATAAAAACAGTTAGTTCTTGGTCTAGAGAGCTCTTATTTGCATTAAGAGTTAGTTCGAGTCAAACTCCTCCAAAACTCTCATGTTGGTGGATTGGCATTTCAAGTTACGAAGTTCCCACGGAGTCTGGAAAACTTGATTTTGCATTTGCCGTCAGGGGCAAGCGAGCAGAAGGGCACTATTACCTTTTGCCCTCGGAGCCTACCTCAGTTCAAAAGGCGTGGCTGAGTCAGAATAAAGTTTATTGGGGCCTTGCTCATTTTCCGCAATCAAACTTAGATTTTATCAATCGACTCAAATTCATTTTGAAGAGTCTTGAG
>JADLCR010000098.1 GCA_020847095.1 Oligoflexia bacterium
CACGATTATTGGCGTGCATGCGAACAAGACGCCCAATGCGCTCATTGCGATTTTTGGTGGGATTAAAGACTGCCGTTCCGCTTGTGAGCGTTCCTGAATAAACTCGAAAATATGTCAATTGACCCACAAAAGGATCAGTTACGATTTTGAAAGCTAACGCGCTAAAGGGTTCATCAAAATCTGTTTTTCGCGTTAGCGTTTTATCTTTGTCATCTAAGTCAACACCGGTGATGGCAGGAATGTCGAGTGGACTTGGAAGGTATTCCACGACTGCATCAAGCATGGGTTGCACACCCTTGTTCTTAAAAGCAGCGCCGCAAATAACAGGAACACATTTAAAGGCAATGGTTCCCTTTCTTAGAGCGGCTCGAACGTCATTCTCACTAATGCTCTTTCCTTCAAGAAACTTTTCTGCCAACGAATCATCGATCTCAGCAAGAGATTCAATCATCCGCTCGTGCATAGCTTTTGCGCTTTCAACCAGGTCTTTTGGAATTTCTTCTTCTGAAAACTTTGCTCCCAATTGATCATCTTGCCAAATCAAAGCCTTCATTTTAACCAAGTCAACGATGCCTTTAAATTGATCTTCGGCGCCAATCGGAATCTGGATGGGAATTGGGTTGGCACTAAGTTTTTCTTTAATGGACTTCCAGCTCATGTCGAAGTCAGCGCCAACTCGATCCATTTTGTTAACGAAGCAAATTCTTGGAACGCTGTACTTATCAGCCTGTCTCCAAACAGTTTCAGATTGAGGCTCTACTCCATTAACCGCATCAAAAACGCAAACAGCTCCATCTAAAACTCTCAAGGAGCGTTCAACTTCAATCGTAAAATCCACGTGTCCGGGGGTGTCGATGATATTGATTCGATGATTTCTCCACGAACAAGTAGTTGCTGCCGCGGTTATGGTAATTCCCCGCTCTTGTTCTTGAGGCATCCAGTCCATCGTAGCGGCGCCATCATGGACTTCACCGATTTTGTAGTTCACACCCGTATAAAACAGAATCCGTTCTGTGGTCGTGGTTTTGCCCGCGTCAATATGGGCCATAATCCCAATATTGCGGGTCCACTTTAGATCCTCAGTTTTGTTCGGGTTTGAAGTCATTTAAAAACTACCATCTATAATGCGCAAACGCCTTATTGGCCTCCGCCATCTTATGAACATCTTCACGTTTTTTGATTGCGGTACCGCGGTTGTTAAAAGCATCTATTACTTCGCTTGCCAAACGATCACGCATCGTTTTTTCTGATCGCTCGCGAGCATAGGTCACAAGCCATCGAATCGCCAATGCTTGTCGACGACTCGGACGAACTTCTACGGGAACTTGGTATGTCGCTCCACCTACGCGGCGGCTCTTTACTTCGACAAGCGGTTTACAATTTTCAATCGCTTTTCGCAAAACTACCAAAGGGTCTTCCGCAGGAACTTTCTTTTTAACTTCGTCGATACAGCCATATAAAATACCTTCTGCAACGGATTTCTTTCCGTCTTCCATCAAGGTATTAACAAATTTAGCCAGAACAACGTCCCGGTAAATCGGATCAGGCAAAATCTCTCGCTTAACTACATTTTTTTTACGAGGCATACTTCATTTGCTCCTTATGACGCTGCCGTTTTGGGCCGCTTAGTTCCATATTTGGATCGACCATTTTTTCGGTCGGCCACACCCTGGGTATCAAGTGTTCCTCGAACAATGTGATATCTAACTCCGGGAAGATCTTTAACCCTTCCACCACGAATCAAAACCACACTGTGTTCCTGAAGATTGTGTCCAACCCCAGGAATGTACGAGGTGACTTCGTATCCGTTTGTGAGCCTTACACGTGCAACTTTTCTCAAAGCCGAGTTCGGCTTCTTTGGAGTCGTCGTATAAACGCGAGTGCAAACACCACGCTTCTGGGGACATCCCTGGAGCGCTGGTGAGGCCGTTTTTCTTTTTTGTATGCGTCGTTCCCGACGGATCAACTGATTGATGGTTGGCATTTCAACCCCTTGTAATTACTAATAAAACTTCAAACACACATATGCGGGCATCGCTTTTTTGCGAAGCCCGCATTATATTTTTTTTTGACTAACCGTCAAGGACTAACCCTGAACCGGTAAACTTTCTACCGGAGCTGGCATTGGCAGTTGGACTAACTCTTCGGTCTCAACTTCTTCCATACCTAACTTCCACTTTTTGTAAATACCCAGGCCTGTTCCAGCTGGAATTAATCGGCCCATAATCACGTTCTCTTTCAAGCCACTCAATGTATCAACTCGGCCCGAAATAGCGGCCTCAGTCAATACTTTGGTGGTCTCTTGGAAGGACGCCGCACTAATAAAGCTCTCAGTGCTCAATGATGCCTTCGTAATACCTAGCAAGAGGGGCTCTGCCGTAGCCGGCTTTCCGCCAGCTTGTTTTACGCGGTCGTTTTCCAGCTCAAATAGAGCCTTTTCCACGTTTTCACCGGCCAAAAAGTCCGTATCTCCGGGCTCGAGGATCTTAACTCTACGCAACATCTGTCTCACAATGACTTCGATATGCTTGTCATTAATGTTAACACCCTGTAATCGATACACTTCTTGAACTTCATCCACCAGGTACTTAGCCAATTCCTTGTCACCCAACACCTTTAAGATGTCGTGCGGGTTTGAGCTACCATCCATCAGTGGCTCACCGGCTCGGACAAATTCTCCTTCACGAACGGCAATATGCTTACCTTTGGGGATCAAGTATTCCTTTTGTTCGCCAATCTCAGGGGTAATGATGACTCTCTGCTTACCCTTAACGTCTTTTCCAAAGCTCACATAACCATCGATTTCACTAATGATTGCAGTCTCTTTCGGTTTGCGAGCTTCAAAGAGCTCGGCAACTCGAGGGAGACCCCCTGTGATGTCCTTGGTTTTGGTTGTTTCTCTGTGGATTTTGGCAATGACATCTCCGGCGTGAACTTCATCACCTTCAAGCACCAACAAGTTGGCGCCGACAGGTAAACTATATCGAGCTGGTAAGTCTCTATGCGGAAGTTTTAGCTGATTGCCATTTTTATCGAGCAACAACACGGCCGGTCGCGCTTCAGCATCCTTAGCATCTACGATAACTTTTCGAGCAAAGCCCGTAATGTTATCAAGCTGCTCCTGCATGGTAACGCCTTCTTCGATATCGTGGAATTTAAGAACTCCACTCACTTCAGAAATGATGGGATTTGAATACGGATCCCATTCGGCCAACACATCGCCTTTCTTAACGGCTGAACCTTCGGCAAAATTCAATGTTGCTCCGTAAACAACATTATATTTTTCCCGCTCACGACCACCAGAATCAACAACGGCAATTTCCCCGTTCCTGTTCATGACCGTTAGCCTTCCAGACTTGTTCTTAACCGTGTTCAAATTATGAAACTTAACTTTACCTTCATGTCGAACTTCAAGAACTGATTGCTCAACACTTCGAGTTGCCGTTCCACCAAAGTGGAAGGTTTGCATCGTGAGCTGCGTTCCAGGTTCACCGATTGATTGTGCGGCTATAATTCCAATAGCTTCGCCCAAATTAACGGTATTTCCTCGAGCCAAGTCACGGCCATAGCATTTTACGCAAACGCCACGCTTACTTCGACAAGTGAGAACCGATCGGATTTTAACCTTCTCAATTCCGGCATCATCAATCTGACGCAGGTGACCTTCTAGGATCTCTTGGTTCGCCTCAATAATGACATTATTGGTAAATGGGTCCTGAACATCCTCAAGGGCAGTTCGACCTAAAATTCTTTCTCCAAGTGCCTGAATGATCTCTCCACCTTCTGTAAGCGGAGTCATGATCAAGCCGTCTAGCGTACCGCAGTCAAGTTCTGTGATAATGCAATCTTGAGCCACATCAACTAGTCGACGAGTCAAGTATCCAGAGTTAGCGGTTTTAAGCGCTGTATCCGCCAATCCTTTTCGAGCTCCGTGAGTGGAAATAAAGTATTGGAGAACACTTAATCCTTCACGGAAATTCGCCGTAATTGGATTTTCAATAATCTCACCAGAGGGTTTCGCCATTAGACCCCGCATACCTGCCAGCTGTCTAATTTGTGCGGCAGATCCCCGCGCTCCAGAGTCGGCCATGACGAAGATCGGGTTAAAGCTTGGTCCCTTAACGGTCTTACCGTCTTGGAGCTTAAACTCTTCCGTATCAATCTTCGACATCATCTCTTTGGCAACTTGGTCAGCGGTTTGCGCCCAAATATCAACTACTTTATTGTATCGCTCACCATCGGTGATCAAACCTTCAGCGTATTGATCTTGGATCTTTCGTGCCTCTTGCTGAGTTTTTTCAATTAGGGACTGCTTTTGAGGCGGAATTAACATGTTATCAATACAAATTGAAATTCCAGCGCGAGTCGCAAACCGGAATCCGAGTTGCATCAACCTATCCGCTAACAAAACCGTCTCTTTACTGCCAGCCAATCTAAAGCATTGATCGACAAGTGCCGCCAGAGACTTTTTATCCATGGGCTTGTTGTAAACTTCCAAGGGAACTTGTGGCGGAACAATGTCTCTTAAGATAGCGCGACCTACAGTGGTATCAATGCGTCCCTTTGAAGTTCGCAACTTGATCTCCGCTTGCAGATCCACTTCCTTCATTTCATAGGCGTAAATGACTTCATCTACGTTTCCGAATGTACGGCCAGCGCCTTTTGCGCCCGGGCGGGACCGAGTCATCCAGTACACACCCAAGACGATATCTTGTGTGGGAACAATGATTGGTCGACCATGGGCAGGACTCAAAATGTTATTGGTCGACATCATGAGTACTCGCGCTTCAATCTGTGCTTCCACAGACAAAGGCACGTGAACGGCCATTTGGTCACCGTCAAAGTCAGCGTTAAAGGCATGACAGACTAACGGGTGAAGTTGAATAGCCTTACCTTCTAATAGCACTGGTTCAAATGCTTGAATTCCAAGTCTATGAAGAGTTGGTGCTCGGTTCAGCAAAACAGGATGTTCTTGCACCACTTCTGAAAGGATATCCCATACTTCTGTTTTTTCTTGTTCTACCATTTTCTTTGCAGATTTGATGGTAGTTACAAAACCCTTCTCTTCCAATTTGTTGTAAACAAATGGTTTGAAGAGCTCGAGTGCCATCTTCTTTGGTAGTCCACATTGATGGAGTTTTAGTTCAGGACCAACAACAATAACTGAACGTCCCGAGTAGTCGACTCGCTTACCCAAAAGGTTTTGTCGGAATCGACCTTGCTTACCTTTAAGCATATCGCTCAAAGAGCGAAGTGGACGCTTGTTTGGACCAGTAAATGTTTTGCCTCGACGGCCATTATCAAACAAGGCGTCTACAGCTTCTTGTAACATTCGCTTTTCGTTACGAATGATAATTTCAGGAGCGCTGAGCTCTTGAAGTCTTTTGAGTCGGTTATTTCTATTGATGACGCGTCGATAGAGATCATTGAGATCCGAAGTCGCAAAACGACCACCATCCAAAGGAACCAACGGTCTCAAATCCGGCGGAATAACGGGAATGACTTCCATCATCATCCAGTGAGGAGAATTTCCCGATCCTTTGAAACTCTCAACCACCTTTAGACGCTTAGTCAGTTTCTTTCTTGCCGCATCAGAAGAAGACTCTTTTAGGTCTTCTCGAAGTGTTTTTGAAAGAGATTCAATATCAATTTTCTTCAGCAAATCGCGTACAGCTTCTCCGCCCATTCCGGATTGAAAGCGCGGACCAAACTCTTTAAGTGCCGCCTGGTACTTCTCCTCGGTGAGCATTTCACCTTCTTTTAGAGTCGTCTCACCTGGATCTGTCACCACATAGGCTTCGCAGTACAAAACCTTTTCAACATCTTTCAAAGAAAGATCTAAAAGATTTCCGATTCGACTCGGCAACGAGCGCAAAAACCAGATGTGAGCTACAGGGGTAGCAAGCTCAATATGCCCAAGTCGCTCTCTTCTAACTTTACTTTGAATAACTTCGACGCCGCACTTTTCACAAACGACGCCTCGATGCTTCATTCGCTTGTATTTACCACAAAGACACTCGTAGTCCTTGATAGGACCAAATATCTTGGCGCAAAACAAACCGTCTCGTTCCGGTTTAAAAGTCCGATAGTTTATGGTTTCTGGCTTTTTAACTTCGCCATGGGACCATTCACGGATCTTTTCTGGCGATGCCAGCGAAACCCGTACGGCATTAAATGACAACGGATCTTTTGGTTTATCGAAAAAATTTAATAAGTCTTTCAATTCGCACCTCTTTTTGAGTTCGTGCTTAGTTTTCTTTATTGTCTTCTATCAATTCTACATTCAGCGCCAAGCTCTGGAGCTCCTTGACCAAAACGTTAAAGGACTCAGGCAATCCAGGCTCAAGAACGTTCTCACCTTTCACGATGCTTTCGTAAATTCTGGTTCTTCCAGCCACATCGTCCGATTTAACGGTGAGAAATTCTTGAAGCGAGTATGCCGCTCCATAGGCCTCGATCGCCCAGACCTCCATCTCCCCAAGTCTCTGGCCTCCGAACTGAGCTTTTCCGCCCAATGGTTGCTGAGATACGAGTGAGTACGGTCCGATACTTCGAGCGTGGATCTTTTCTTCAACAAGGTGATGCAGCTTGAGCATATACATGATGCCCACGGTTACCTTGTTTTCGAATGGATCACCGGTTTTTCCATCAAAGAGAATTGTTTGTCCCGACTCAGGAAGATCGGCTGCCTTCAGCAACTTTTTGATCTCCACTTCGCTGGCACCATCGAATACGGGTGATGCCATGTGGAATCCACCTTCGAGAGTTGCAAGCATTCTCCTTAACGAAATTTCATCGGCCTGATCAATGAGAGCGTCTACTTCTTTTGTTCCATAGACAGACTTCAACTGCTTTTTAACAGCATTGATGTCCCATTTGTCTAAGTAGGCTTGGATTTGCTTGCCTAATGCATAAGCCGCCCATCCCAAGTGACACTCGAGAATCTGTCCGATGTTCATACGAGACGGAACTCCAAGCGGATTCAAAACCATATCTACTGGAGACCCGTCAGCTGTATATGGCATGTCTTCTACAGGAACAATTCGAGAGATAACCCCTTTGTTTCCGTGACGACCGGCCATTTTATCGCCAACTTGAAGCTTTCTCTTAATGGCAACATAAACTTTTACCATTTTGATGACTCCAGGAGGCAGTTCATCGCCTTTTTTCAAGCGATCCGCTTTGTCCTGGAAGATCAATTTCAAAGCATCAATCTGATTTCGAGCTGCGTCGATAACCTTAGTCACCTGAAATTCAAGTTCGTTTGACAAGGGGATGTATCCCAAAAGCTCAAACGGAACTGTTTCCAAGTCGGCTTCGGTAATCACTTGAGCCTTAGCAAGAAGCTTTTGGCTTCCGTCTTCGCTCAGCAATACACCGGTGGTCTTCTGGCCAACCAATATGGTCTTAAGTTTATCAAGCGCATTGTTTCTGATGATGTTCATCTCAACGCTTTGATCTTTTTGCATTTTGGAAATTTTCTCTTCGATGATTGCTGTCATGCGCTCATCGCGCTCAGCTCCTTCACGAGAAAATACTTGCGCATTGATAATGGTTCCAGAAACACCTGATGGAACGCGAAGTGAAGTATCGCGAACATCGCCAGCTTTCTCTCCGAAGATCGCTCTCAAGAGCTTTTCCTCAGGGCTGAGCTGGGTTTCACCTTTGGGGGTGACCTTTCCAACTAAGATATCACCTGGACCAACTTCCGCTCCGATACGAACAATTCCAGAAGAATCGAGGTCTTTAAGAGCCTCTTCACCCACATTTGGAATATCTCGGGTGATTTCTTCTTTTCCAAGCTTCGTATCTCTCGCAATACATTCAAACTCTTCAATGTGAATGGAAGTGAATGTATCGTTTTGAATCATCCGCTCACTAATGAGTATGGAATCCTCAAAGTTGTATCCATTCCAAGGCATAAACGCCACGAGGACGTTCTGACCTAAAGCCAATTCACCCATTTCCGTTGCGGGACCGTCGGCAATAATGTCGCCTTTTTTAATGCGGTCACCAACATGAACAATAGGCTTTTGATTAATACAGGTGTTCTGATTACTTCGCTGATACTTAGTTAAATTATAGATATCAACGTTTGATCCTAATTCACCACCTTTGGCAAAACGACGTACAACCACGCGACTTGCGTCGACGCTGTCAACAATTCCATCGTTTGTAGCCACAACACTAGTTCCGGAATCTCGAGCCACAAGAGACTCGATTCCAGTACCAACCAATGGCGCGCGTGTCTTCAATAGAGGAACCGCTTGCCGTTGCATGTTGGATCCCATCAAAGCTCGGTTCGCGTCATCGTGCTCCAAGAACGGGATCAATGATGCCGCAATCGAAACTAATTGATTGGGAGAAACGTCCATCAAATTAACTTTGTCTTTTTCGATGGATTCGTACTCACCATTGATTCGGCAACTCACGCTATCTTCAGAAATTTTTCCGCTAGCAACGTTAACGTTGGCCTGCGCGATGTAGTTACCTTCTTCATCAAGGGCGGTGTAGTACTTAATTTCCGATCCAATCTTTCCATCATCGACCTTACGATATGGCGTTTCAATAAAGCCATAATCATTAATGCGGGCGTAGGTGGAAAGAGATGCGATCAACCCAATGTTCGGTCCCTCTGGGGTTTCGATTGGACAAATACGGCCGTAGTGAGTCGGATGTACGTCACGAACCTCGAAGCCCGCTCGGTCTCTGGTCAAACCACCAGGCCCAAGGGCTGATAGCCTTCTTTTGTGCGTAATTTCAGAAAGTGGATTTGTTTGATCCATGAACTGAGACAACTGAGAAGCGCCAAAAAATTCTTTTACTACGGCGCTTACCGGTTTTGAGTTCACAAGGTCATGGGGCATCATGGTCTCAAGATCCTGAAGACTCATGCGCTCACGAATGGCTCTTTCCATTCGAACCAACCCAATGCGGTACTGATTCTCAAGTAGCTCGCCGACTGAACGTACGCGGCGGTTACCTAGGTGATCGATATCATCGATAACACCTTTACCGTTTTTTAGGTCAATGAGGTGTCTAACAACACAGAGAATATCCTTTTTAGTCAGAGTTGTATGGTCTGTAGGACATTCCTCCGCGCTGATGTTGAATTTATGATTAATTTTGAGTCGACCCACTTTAGAGAGATCGTATTTTTCTGGAGCAAAAAATAACCCAGAAAAGAACGCCTGGGCAGAGTCAGCCGTCGGCGGCTCACCTGGGCGCAATCGTTTATAGATCTCGATTACCGCTTCTTCTTGCGTTGAAACTTTATCAATCAGCAATGTGTTTCTAAGATAGGGACCTACAGTCAACCCATCAAAAAAGATTGCGGAGATTTCTTTGATGCCGCTTGCACGGGCGCGCTTCAATACATCTTTTGTCAAATCCGTATTAACGTCAGCAACTACTTCGCCTGATTTTGAATCCACAACCGGCTTGGCAATTACTTTTCCTTCAAGATCCTCTTCAGGAATCTCGTATTTTTTCATTCGAAGTTCTTGGATGCGCTTGACTACTGCACGAGTAATCCTTCGCCCCTTCTTAACAACGACTTCACCGGATTTTGGATCAGCGATATCTGAAGTTGCTCTTTGACCAAGCAAAGCCTCTGCTTCAACTGATCTAAAATAGCCGTCTTTCTCAACGTAAATTGTTTCAACATTGTAATAAAATGCCAGCAACTCTTCGGTTGAAAAGCCCAAGGCTTTTAACAATACCGTAGCAGGCAGTTTTCTTCTTCGATCGATGCGGCAATAAATCAAGTCTTTGTGATCAAATTCAAAATCCAACCACGAACCACGGTATGGGATAACCCGTGCTGAATAGATCAGTTTTCCGCTGGCGTGGTTTTTACCTTGGTCATGATCAAAGAAGACACCAGGAGAGCGATGGAGCTGAGACACAACAACTCGCTCAGTTCCGTTGATAATGAAGGATCCATTAGAAGTCATAAGGGGGATTTCTCCCAAATAGACTTCCTGTTCTTTCACATCACGAATACTGCGAGTCTGCGCTTGTTCATCCACATCAAACACAATTAAGCGTAAGGTAACCTTGATGGGCGCAGCGTAGGTCATGCCTCGCTGACGGCACTCATCAACGTCATATTTGGGAGCTTCTAAAGCGTAGCTCACAAATTCCAACGACGCTGTATTGTTGAAGTCATTAATCGGAAAAACCGATTTAAAAACCGAATGCAAGCCAATGCTGTCCCGTTTGTCCGGATCAACATCTCGTTGCATAAATTCCTCATAAGAGCGCTTTTGAAGCTCAATGAGATTAGGGATTTCAATGACTTGACGGTTCTTCGCAAAGGACCGTCGAATTCTCAAATTGGATGCACAAATTGAAGTAGTGCTCATTCCAACTCCTCACTAAAAGGGTTTCAAGCTCTCCTGGCGTAACGTGCGAACTGAATTACTTCAGCTCGACTTTTGCTCCGGCAGCTTCAAGAACCTTTTTCATGTTCTCAGCATCTGCCTTCGCTACGCCTTCTTTTACAGTCTTGGGAGCTCCCTCAACGAGATCTTTAGCTTCTTTCAAGCCAAGACCTGTGATGGCACGAATTTCTTTAATAACGTTAATTTTGTTCGTTCCAGAATTTGCCAAGACTACTGTAAATTCAGTCTTTGCTTCTGCAGCGGGGGCAGCGCCACCAGCAGCTGGCATTGCAGCAACAGCAACCGGAGCAGCAGCGCTCACGCCAAATTTTTCTTCCATTTTCTTTACCAATTCAGCAACGTCCAAAACGGTCATTTGAGAAATGGCATCAATAATTTGTTCTTGTGATAGAGACATAGTTTCCTCCAAAAAAATTCAATTCAATTTAAGCACTAGCTTCTTTTTTTGCTTTTACAGCATTCAATACATTCAGCACGCTTCGCGGTACTGCTGCCAAAACGCCCACCAAATTAGATGCGGGTGCATTAAGACTACCCATTAACTTCGCGACGAGTTGTTCGCGCGAAGGCAATGTGGCCAGGGTCTTAATCATGCCCTCATCCATCCGCTTCCCTTTTAGGACTCCACTCTTAATTCGGAGGTGTTCAAACTCCTCAGCGAATTTAACCAGGGACTTTGCAGGACCCGAAGGATCCTTGTATGCGAATATTATCGCATTCGTCCCGGTAAGGGTGTCTTCCAAGGCGGAATGATAGGGTTGCGTCTGGAGAGCTCTCAATGCCAGCGTGTTCTTCACTACCTTCATCTCAACATCTTCGAGATTGCTGAGTTCTTTGCGAACAGTAGTCACTTGCTCCACGTTCATGCCTTTATAGTCGGCAACGAACAGAGCAATGGAACGCTGAAACTTTTCACTAAGGTTAGTCACCTCAGCTTGTTTCGTAGCTCGGTCCATCGTTCAACCTTTCTTCACGTCATGGAATCAGAATGTGGGAAAAGAAGCCGTGATTCATCTTTTACCCGTCTCGGCAAGCCGCTCAATTCAGAGCTATTAAGCAACCAACGGTTGCACTTGCTGTCTCTGACTCAGGTTAACTCAGGAAACCAACCCCTGAGCTTGGTTAACATCAATCTTCACACCAGGACCCATTGTTGCGGAAAGGGTCATGCCTTGTAGATAAATTCCTTTGCTGGTTGCGGGCTTTGCCTTCACAACGCTTCCAAGAAGTGTCAGAAAATTATCTTTTAACTTTTCTGCGCCAAGGGATTTTTTGCCGATAGCCACATGAACGTTTCCTTCTTTATCGACTTTAAATTCCACTTTACCGCGCTTTTCTTCGCGAACAGTTTTGGCAACATCAAAGGTCACTGTTCCTACTTTTGGGTTAGGCATTAAGCCACGAGGCCCCAAGATCTTACCGATCTTAGAAACCACACCCATCATATCTGGAGTTGCAATGCACTTATCAAACTCCAACCAGCCGCCATTGATCTTCTCGATCAGATCATCGGATCCTACGAAATCAGCACCAGCGTCTTTAGCTTCTTTTTCTTTTGGACCTTTCGCAAACACAAGTACGCGAACGCTCTTTCCAACGCCGTGGGGCAGAGCTACTGCTCCTCGAACCTGCTGATCACTTTGCTTTGGATCAACTCCCAAACGAATTCCCAAATCAATGGTCTCGTCAAACTTTGCGGTGGCCGTTTCCATAACGAGCTTCACGCTTTCGTCAACAGAGTATCGCTTCTCGCGATCTACCAATTCCAATGCCTTTGCAAATCTTTTTCCGGTGGACATACTAAAATCCCATCCTTCTTTTACTTAATTTCTAATCCCATCGACTTAGCAGTGCCTTCGACTTGCCTAATTGCCGATTCAATATCAGTGCAATTGAGATCTTTAAGCTTAGTCTCCGCAATCTGACGCACTTGCTCTTTGGTCACTTTCCCAACTTTGTTTTTGCTGGGCTCTTTTGAGCCGCTCTCGATTTTGGCTGCCTTTTTCAACAAAATGCTGACCGGAGGCGTCTTCGTAATGAATGTGAAGCTTCGATCCTGAAACACAGTGATGATCACTGGAATAATTGTGTCGCCTTGCCCTTGGGTCTTGGCATTAAACTGCTTGCAAAATTCCATGATGTTAACACCGTGTTGTCCCAACGCGGGTCCAACCGGAGGAGCTGGATTGGCTTTTCCAGCCGGAATCTGCAATTTAATAAGACCTGTTACTTTCTTAGCCATAAAATCGAACTCCTATTCAGTTCTTCTCAACCTGCACAAAATCGAGCTCAACCGGCGTAGCTCGACCAAAAATACTTACTAAAACTTTAACTTTACCTTTTTCAGGCTTAACTTCTTCCACGACTCCATTAAAGTTGCTAAACGGTCCGTCAATAACACGAACGCTTTCGCCTTCTTTAAAATTCACTTTAGGTTTGGGTTTAGCAGCACCTGAAGTCATTTGATTTGTAATACGAGCAACTTCTTCTTCAGTGACGCGAGGAGGATTTGTTGTGCCTCCGACGAAACCTGTAATTTTCGGTGTTTCTTTCACAATGTGCCAGGTCTCTTCGTTGAGCGCCATTTTTACCAAGATGTATCCTGGAAAAAACTTTCGCGAGGTCGTTTTCTTTTGACCCTTTACAAGCTCAACAACGTTTTCAGCAGGGACCAATATCTCACCAAAATAATCTTCTTTCTTGTGAGATTTAATGCGCTCTTCTAAAGCCTGCTTCGCCTTATTTTCAAAACCCGAATATGTATGTACTACGTACCAGTGTTTATCCAAACGACACCTTCTTTTTAGCTACCCAGCAATAAACGAACTAAATAGGCTGCGACCGCATCGTACATGCCCATCAACACACCCGAAATAATCAAAGTAATAACAACAACAATGGTCATAACACCGGTGTCGTTTTTTGAAGGCCAAGTAACCTTCTTAAGTTCCGACACAACGCTGTCGCCGAATTCTTGGGCTTTTGAATTCAATTGCAATGCAAGGAAGACAGCCAACCCAACCAAGACCGGAAAAAAGTTTGAAACATAGTCGTTGCTTTCCCAACGAGCCAATACGCTCACGCTTTGCGCTCCAACCTGCAAAAGCAATCGGCTTACGTATCCAACGAGCACAGCTCCAAGTACAAAACTGATCGTAACTATTTTTTTATTATCTTCGGTCATTGTTGCATCAACCTTTTTCTTCCCAGCCACTTCTTATTGGCAGGCCGGGAGGGATTCGAACCCACAACCCACGGATTTGGAGTCCGTTGCTCTACCGTTGGAGCTACCGGCCTCTAGTTCCTTACTTCGTTTCCTTATGGACAGTGTGCTTTCGGCAATTTGAACAAAACTTCTTTTTTGACAGCCTGTCAGGCGTCTTCGTTTTGTTTTTGTCCGTGGAGTAATTTCGGTTCTTGCACTCCTCGCACGCCATCGTAATAAAAATTCGCATTTGCGCTCTCCAAACTACTCAATAATTTCTGCGACAACACCGGCGCCCACTGTTCGTCCACCCTCGCGGATAGCAAAACGTAGCTCTTTTTCCATCGCAATCGGTGTAATCAACTCAACTGATACGGACACGCGGTCTCCCG
>JADLCR010000099.1 GCA_020847095.1 Oligoflexia bacterium
CCTTCGGCGGCCGAGTGAAAACTTGTGTTCAGGTACTTCGTGCATATAATGACGGACTGTCTATGAGCCCCATCGTTAATTTTAATATCTTTGCTTGTATTGACGACCGAAGCCATTAATCCATGAGTTTCAAATAAATAACTCAATCGGCTTGCCTGGGTGGGTGAACCAGTAAATAGCAGAACTTGTTTAGCCGCAGCCAAGTACTCTTGAATTTTTGCCGTGGCTGCTTGCAAAAAATCTTTTTTTGACTCTCGAGAGGCCCTTACAATTGTTGAAAAATCAGAGACGTCGAATAGGTGTAAATCAACTACGGGATTGCCTTCTTCTGAAACAGCGAGACGTTCCCAAGTTATTTTTTTAGGCCCCCAGCTCAATTGATCGAGTTCATAAAATATTTTATCGGGAGGCGGAACGGCGATTCCTGTAGATTCGCGGGTTTTGGCTTTTTCTTTTTCCTTAGCCAAATGAGCGTCAAAGGCTCGGATGCACTCAGTTTCGCCGAACCAAATTGTTGGAATATCTGGTTCAAAAAACTCAGTGACGCTACCTGGCTTATCGTAAACAGCCTCATTCCAAAACTCAATTCCGTTAGGCAGAAGCCCAGAGGTAAGGGGCTGGTTGATTTGATCTCGAAGATCTTTCGTAATTCCAGAATCATCGCACAGTTCTTTAATTCGATTTTTGACTTCCGCCAGGTCTTGAGAAAAGCAAAGGGTCTCTCTTGCGGGGCCGATTTCGATTTTGTCTAATTCGCCAACTGATCGTTGAGTTTCGGAATCAAAAGGACGAACGCTTTCAATTTGATCTCCAAAAAACTCGAGCCGAATGGGTTGGGAGTGAGTCGGTGTGTAGATATCAAGGACATCTCCGCGCCGAGAAAATGTGCCCGGGTCTTCCACGATAGGTGACGGGAGATAACCTGCCTTCACTAACTTTTGGGTGAGATTGGACGCCGAA
Organism: Oligoflexia bacterium; assembly: GCA_020847095.1. GTDB lineage: Bacteria > Bdellovibrionota > Bdellovibrionia > JABDDW01 > JABDDW01 > JADLCR01. The sequence goes on from JADLCR010000099.1 coordinate 961, forward strand.
ATTTCAACGCCCTTTTGTAAGCTAAAAGCGATCTCCTTGAGTATTCTAGGAGAGAACGTTTTAAGAGCGGCAGACGCCATGGGAATAATAAACAATCCCGGGTGATTAAGTGCGTGCCAAAAAAACCGAGCCCGATTGTGGATAATTCTGGGACTTACTTGAAGCCCTGAGTAAGGCGACTCGTCAAAAGGCTCGAGAGTGAAAACCGCTAATTCAGGATTAAGAACTTCAAAATCGTGGGCGAGCTTTTCGGCGTCCTTGAGGCTTGGGGTGAGAATGACAAGCTGCTGATGTAACGTTAAGAGCTCACCAAAAACATGACCTGCAAAAGAGGAGAGTAACGGACCCTGAAGTCGAATGGGATACCGATTGATTTCGTCCTCACGTTTAAGTTGAGGCATTATGGGTAGTCGATCAAAACTCATGACGTAGCGTCCGCTTCATTAAAGACTCAATTAGTTTGAGCGGGGCTCGGCCGCCAAGGACAACGCTAGAAATGGCGTGCAAAATCGGAGTCTCGATTTTCAGTTTATTTACAACATTAAGTGCCGGAGCGAGAGTCCAATAACCCTCGAGGGTTCCAAGTCGACGCATCAGGTGTTTTTGAGTTTTCCCTTTTGCTAAACCCATTCCAAACCTGAAGTTGCGGCTCTTGGTGCTGGTGCAAGTTAAAATGAGGTCACCAACCCCAGCAAGACCAAAAACCGTTTTGCGTTTTGCTCCTGAGGCTAAACTTACAGCAGACATTTCGGCAAGCGATCTGCTGATGAACGATGCAAGGGCATTTTGTCCGAGGTCAAGACCCATGGCAATGCCAGCTCCAATAGCATAGACATTTTTGAGTGCTCCGCTCATTTCCACTCCGAGGGGATCAGTGTTGATATAGAGCCTCAGCTGGCTTGTGGAAAGCTTGTGGGCGAGCTCTGCACTGAGCGCTCTAGAAGTCGAAGCGATGACAAGGGCCGTGGGCTTACCTTGATTGATCTCGCGAGCAAAGCTCGGTCCAGACAAAACCGCCACCCGCCGAAGCCCTTTGGAGTTCAAATACTGGCTTGTTGTTTGATTGATTCCACGAATTAACCCCTTGGCCGCGGAAATGACCGCTCGCGCTCGAAGCATTTTGGGGATAACTTGGGCGATATCGGGAAAGCTTTGAGCGGGAATGGCCAAAACGATGATGTCCCCGCGCTTGATAGAAATGGAATGTAGATTAGATCGGCCATAAAAAGCGACTCGGTGCCCAAACGCCTTGAAGTGGCGCCCCAGGGCGCGGCCGAACTGCCCTTTACCAACGATGTGAATTTGTTGACCTTTTCTTGACAATTTAGCACCTAGAAAGGGTTAATTAGGCTACTTAACATATAGGCTCTGGTGAAATGATTCAACTTCTGGGATTCGGAATTTCAAGCTTTGGACTTTCATTTCTAATTTTGATGTTTTTGAGGTCTAAACCGGCTCAGAATCATACCCCCCATTCAACGCCACCAACAATCCAACGTCGTGTTGTTATTACATTTTCAGTTGTGCTCTCGATGATTTCATTTTCTCTATTGGTCATGCTCTTTCCGAGTGTTTCTGTTCTAGATGGGGCCATCGCGGGAGGTCGCCTAGAAGACGTCGTTCTGGGAATTTGTTTGGTGGTGCTCACGTTTCTTATTTCATATCTCTACTTTTGGCGAATGGTGCGTCCGTGAGCGAATTTTTTTCAGGCAGCATTCAGTTTTTTGAATTACTTTTCTTCTTGCTGGTGACACTTGAACTCAATGCTTTTGTCGAGCGATTTTTAAATACGAAATTGAATTTCAAGGTCGGAGATCTGGGCGCTCGTTCGGGCGCCATAGGTATGTTGGCGCGACAACTTCTTATACTTTTGAGAAGGGCGCCCTCCATGAAGGATTCCTTAACTGGAGCCTTGAAACTGAGTAGTCTTTTTTTGATGATGGCCTTACTTCCTGGACCGGGCGGAACACCGGTTGTGGACTTCCCCCATTCTTTATGGGTGTTTTTTCTCACCTACCAATTAATGCCAGTGGTTGTTTTCGTGATTTCCCTTGGGATTTTTGGCGGTCGAGCGTGGCCAGGAGTTGTGAGCCAGGTGGAACGGGCGCAAGGGGCCTTGGCGGCAGTTTTAGCTCTGGGACTAACGATCATGGGACTTACCGGGTCGGATCAAATCGGACAAATTTATTCGCTCCAACAAAGATCAGGATGGCTCATTTTTCAAAGTGTCGGGTTTGTGCCTGTTATGCTTTGCTTTTTATGCCTCGTTGCTTATTTGAGTGCACAAAACCTATTTTCCAGAGATTCGTTTAAGGGCCTCAACGAGTCGATTATTTCGACTAAAATAGAAGGAATGCTTTTGCGTTTTATTTGGTGCCTGTTTGTTGCTGACATTTTTTTGGGAGGCGCCGGAGAAACTTTGGGTTGGGTGGGCCTGTTTGGAAAAGTCGTTTTTCTAAATGCCGTACTTGAACTATTTACATCAGGATTTATTCGGGTTCGAGAAGATCAAGCAGAGCGATTTATTCTTTGGCAATTCACCCCTTTTTGTCTTTTGATTTTTATTTTAACGCTTTTAGGTCATGGAGTCATGCGTGCTTAGATTGTTTTCAATTGTAACAATCATCTTAGGCCTAAGCCTTTTGATAAACATCTATATCCTCGTTGAAATATCCGTGTCCCTAGGGGTTTTTTCATTGGCGCTTTCAGCTTTGCTTTTTGGAACAGCCTTATTCTGGCAAATTCGACTTCCTGATCCAAACGTCCACCTTACAAGACCTTGGCTCGGAATTCCTGCAATTCTCATGGGTGTTGCGAGTTACAAAATTTCTACAAGCGGCGCGGAGCTTCTACAGCCAATGCCCGCGGATCTTTATGAACTAGGCCAAATCATGATGAGCCGAAATCAAGCGCTTCTCATTGTTACCGGTTTGCTGGCCGCCATTTCATTTGTCTTAGCAAGCCAACTGCTGAGGAAACGATGATTATTGCGATTGCTTCGACTTCACTTGCAATAGGTTTGTTTGGATTATTCTGCATCCGACATTTTCTCATTCAAATATTGAGCATGAAGTTGGTTGGAGATTGCTTACTGATTCTGCTTAATACTTTTGGTTCTTCGCATGTGCGCTCTGAGATGGGATCCTACTCTTGGGTGGCGCTTTCAATTCAAGGAATTGTGGCGTTTCTGGTATTCGTCGCGGGAATTAAAAATCTATCGAAGGCGCACTCTCTAAGAGTTTGGGGCGAACATGAGTAGTTCGTTTCTGATACTGACGCCATTGTTGTTGGTGCCACTGGCTTTTATTAAAAATCAGAGGGCCCGGCTTGGGCTTCAGGTGCTGTTCGGAATGACAGTAGTCGGCCTGTCCATCTATTACAAAAGTCCAACTTGGATAGATAGCGCGCCGCTACTTGTTTTGCTTTTTGCTCTAGTTGAAGTGGTCTTCAACAATAAGAACCTCATTGGAGTAGCTTGGATTGCCGCCGCCCTTGTAGCCGGTGCCACTATTATGGATCGCTCATTGGAGGCGCTATTTCTTATCATGGTCGCCGATGTTGTGGTGGCATGGACCTCTTCACAGAGTTTTGGACGTGTGTTTTTAGGGTTGTTGCTCAGTTTGCTGCCCGCGATAATTGGTCATCTTTTTACCGCTGAGGTTCCTTTAATCTATGGCGTTGGAGCGAGTTTTTTTCTAAGAATTGCCAATTGGCCCCTTTCGAGTCTCCCACTTAATTGGAATCAGCAAACAAAGCTTTTTGCCAAATGGGCGCCCTTTTCGGCGCTTGGAATTTTGGGATGTACTCAGCCAACAGCTTGGGCCACCGTTGAAGGTCAGGGCTTTATGCTTTTGGGCTTGGTTTCACTGTTGAGCGGCAGAGTTGATGCCCTTATTGGAGCTTTGATTCCGTCTCTTGGTGGAATTGATGCGATCAGCTGGTTATTGGCGCTGCCGACTCTTTATGCGCTCTTGCTTTCGGGACGCAATCAAGTGCTTGCGTTAGTTCCTGCGGCCATTTCATTTTCGCTTATCGGCAGCGTTCGCCTCGGAGTCGATGGGAGCTTAGAGTTTTGGTTTTTTCAGGCATTGTTTGGGTTGATTGTTGGACGAATTGCGATCGCGGCGATGTCACAAAGCTGGGATAAAAATCAACTCAAATGGGGGGCTCCCCTTGTTGTGATTTCATCGGGCGGCCTGTTGGCACTGCTCAATTTCGACTCCTTGGTGCCCCAACAATTTACTTGGAGCATGGTCGCCGCCGTGTCAGCAACAATCATGCATTTTTCCAGAAAAAGATTTTCGTCGTTGTCCAAAGAAAAGCCTTCTTGGAAGCCCCTTCTGTTCTGGTCGCGGCCTAGCGCAGAAGTAATCGATGATACACCAAGACTTTTCATCGCTCGACCAAGATTGAGTCTCGGGAAATTATTTCGGGTATTTCAGGCGGATCTCAATCTTGCCTGGGCGCTGGCGCTCATTGCCTCTTTGATTATCTGGAGGCTCAAATGACAAGAGTAGAAATGGCCTTTCTAACCCTATTTTCAATTGCGGGCGGACTGCTGATTTATCAGCGGCCCTTTGACGCCATTTATATTGGGACGGTATTAGGCTTCTTGTTTTTATACGCCTTTGATCTAAGGCGTATCACCGTATTTAATTATTCATACAAGGTACTTTGGCTTTGTGTTTTCGGAACGGTGACTTATGCGTTTTTTCAAGAGTCACCAGAGGAATTCTGGAGAGGTTTTGCGGGAGCGGCGATTTTTATCGGAGTCATGTATGAGCAGAACTACCGACTTAAATCCGAAAGGCACTCATCCCATTCGACTCTGATTCCGCTCATGGGCTTCGTTGTGCTCAGCATGTCTCAAAACCTCGCAATCTTAAGTGCCGAGGTAAGCTTTGCCGTGGCAGTGGTGTCGCTTGTCATTATGTCAACGGTTGATCTCGGTTGTCTTGGTCAATACAAACTTATCAGGCGAGGAGATTTGCATCCGCTGGCGGTGCGAAGCCTAGTGGGCGGTCTCGCCATTACCAAATACACAGCTGAATATTTGCCTTCTGGCATTAGTGCCGAAACTCTGGAGCAATTGAGGGTGTTAATTCCAGCGCTCGGATTGATGCTGGCGATTTTTACTTTGTTTTACAAACGGGCCATTGATCGCTTTCTGGTTTTTGCATCAACCTGGTCATTATTTATCTTGTGGATGGGCCTTTGCCAGACCTCGGTCATTGTGTTGATTTCAGCGGCGGTTTTTGGAAGCCTTTCGTTGATTTCATTTTCTGAAGACCCAAAAGAATCCAAAGAGTTTGCGGGCCCTTTTCTGACTTGGTCAGCGTGGGGTGCCCCGGGATCTCTGTGTTCAGCAATTCTTGCGATCAATATGAATGCGTACACGAGTCTTCAAGATCGGCTCGGAATGGCCGTTTGGATTTTGAGTCTCGTTACGCTTTGGATAGCGGCCCTGGCTTCTTTAGAGTTTAAAAAAATAAATTTTTCACTTGATGGTGCAAGCTGGAGGCAGGTCTTTTTAGCCGCCATGCAAGCTCTTGGTCCGGCGGCGCTGGTCATTGGAATTGAAACGGTTCGATCGGGAGTTGGTTCATGACTCATTGGGGAATTTTTCTTCCGTACCTTACCCTTTTGAGCGGATTTTTAACCGTGATCTGCATCGATCTTTGGGGAGAAGAATCAGACGTTCGGGCGAAGTCATTTGTGACGTTGGCTTCACTGGCGGTTTGTGCGATTCAAACCGGTCTTCTGTATCGGGTTCCGCCATTGATATATATGCGGGGCAGTTTTGTGCTCGACCCGCTCTCATTATATTTTTCCATGCTTTTATTAGTAACGATCTTATTTCTCCAGTTAATGCGGCACCTAGAGGCAAAATCGCAATCTTCTCATGGAGATCTCCTAGTTCTTTCGTTGGCCGTTTTTGGTTTGGCCGTTGCGCAATCCAATCGCTACTTCCTAGGAACCGTTGCCATCGTTGGACTCACTTGGTCTGTTTTAGGATTGAGGATGATTGAGGGAACTGAAGGCGGTGGTGCAAAACAGCTTCATTGGTCAATGAATAAATCGATGGTGTTGCTGACGCTCGGAACTTTTTTGGCAGCCTTAACACTGTCTTTTTGGAATGAATCTCAACTGGTCGAGCTTGCACGCATCGTCGTGCGCCCGCTCGGAAAACCGGGGCTTGAAACAACGATTGCGGTTTTAGTTATTGGCATTGGTCTCATGGTGATGATGTGGCCGGCCTTTCAACAAACCATGTCTCGTGAATCCGCCCGGGGCTCTTGGCCGATTAACCTTTGCACTCAACTCGTATTGGGCCTGGCAAGTTGCGCCATTTTTGTTCGCTGGGGCATTCAGATTTTTACAAAAGTTGCTGTTGGGTCACAGGAAATTGAAAATGTATTTAGCCCGGGATTTCTAATGGACACGAAGTATGTTTTGGCGGTTGTGCTGACGCTTTTGCCGATTTTGGCGCTGGGTGCTTCGCGCGTTCAACAAGGGGCGGTTTTTTTGTTTATTAACGGCATGGCTCAGGCCCTATTTTCCATGACCTTTGGAAACCGAGAAGTCATTTCTTATGCAATGGGTCAACTTGGAGCGACGGTCCTTTCAGCGATGGCCCTTATTTTAGCTATGGAATCCATGGCTCTGAGTGGAAGCAGTCAGTGGGTCGATTTAAAGGGTCGAGGACAAGTGTTCCGAGCGCCAATGGTAGCGGCCATTTTGTCCTTTGTTTCCGTAGCGGGACTGGCCCCATTCTATAATCATAGGGTTTTAATAAAAACGCTCCGCATCAACTCCCCGTGGACCCTTGTTTTGATTTTCAATCTTTTGGTTGTTGGACTTTTTGTGGCCCGTGTTACGGTTCTTGCTTTTCAAAATGAAAAATCCGTCCCTCGCCAGTCGCTCCAACTCAAGTCAACTTGGCCCGAACTTCTCCCTTACGGCATTCTCATTTTCCTGGGAATATTCTGGGACTGCCTGTATAAATATGGCTCGTTTTCAATTCGAACTTTATTTGGAGATCTGTGAGGGAAATCCATGTTGGATCAGCTTCTTCCCGTCTTAGTGTTGTCGGCGGTCGTCATAGGTTTTGTTGTCGTCAGTTTGACGCTGACGTTTGTTCTTGGACCTAAACGCACACCCACCGCATCTAAACAACTTCCTTATGAGTGTGGAATTCCAGGAATTGAAAATCGAAACAGCCGGTTTTCAGTTAAGTTTTATCTCACGGCAATTTTATTCATCCTCTTTGATATCGAAGTTATTTTTCTTTATCCCTGGGCGTTGATCTACAAAGACGCGCTTCAGTTTGGATCGTTTATTTTCATCGAGATGGTCCTTTTCGTTGCCGTTTTAACCTACGGTCTTTTCTATGTTTGGAAAGCTCACGCCTTGGATTGGGATTAAGAGATGGGACACACGCCGTTAGAGTTTGCAATAAATGCCGTTAAGATCGCTCTGATTTTTGTCGCAACCGTGAGCATTGTTCCGCTGCTCGTTTGGGTTGAGCGCCGCGGAAGTGCTTTTATGCAAAATCGATTGGGTCCTAATCGTGTGGGTCCCCTCGGACTGCTTCAGCTCGCCGCTGACGCGATTAAGTTTATCTTTAAGGAAGAATTCATTCCTGACAAAGCAGAAAAAGCTCTTTACTTCATGGCGCCTGGATTGGCGCTTTTGCCTGCGGCTCTAACCTTCGTTGCCGTTCCACTCTCGACGCCAATTTCTGTGTTTGGTTATACGTTTCCGCTTCAGATGGCAGATATCAACATGGGTGTGCTGTATATTTTTGCCGTCGCGTCTCTCGCCGTCTACGGCATATTGGCCGCTGGTTGGTCATCGGGAAATAAGTACGCCATGTTGGGCGCCCTGCG
>JADLCR010000100.1 GCA_020847095.1 Oligoflexia bacterium
TGCATCATTTTCAGGTCCCCAAACTGCAGTTGTCGCGAATGAGAGCTTCTTACTCAGCTAGCCAAATTCTCAAAATAAAGTGGAGAGTTGCCAATCCCGATGAGGGTAATCCTTTAACCTATGATGTTGACTTGTTAGTTGACGGAAAGTCTTATCCATTAGCGCGAGAACTTCGAACTGATTGGTATCAGTTTCGATTGAAAGAGGCGTTGGTTGCTCATAACGTTAAGCAAGTTTCAAATCGTACGAAATTTGGTTTGCGCGTGGTTGCACACTCGGTGGACGGGGTCATTCGATCTGAAAAACACTCGGAAACCTTTGTTTTGGTTCCTTGATTTAGACTAAGGCTTGGGGCCTACCCTCAGATTTGAGGGAGGCACCTGAAGCCCTGTACTCCGCCCATGTAGGTTACTCCGCCTCTTCGCTCAAGATCCTTTTGGTTTTGCATGGTCGCCTCAAAGAAAAAATAGCCACCGCCATCATCATCAGTAAACACATTGTAAAATTTAAGATTGCTAACGCTTCTGAAATCGATTCCTGATCTATTAAGTATCAATCGGGCATCTTCGGATTTTTGAACTTGTTCGCCGCTCATTTCTTTTGAACCTGTCTCAGCGCAGGTAAAAGATTGGCTTACTCCACCAGAAACCACGTTCATGTGGTTACATTTTAGAAATGAGTCATACCCGACATCAATATGGATATCTTCCAATGCCATTTTGAAATGACATGTTTTATGTATTTCATTGGCCAAAGCGTTACTCATAAACAGACATAGAAAACCAAAAATGAAAACTCGCATACCCTATCCCTCATCAAGAAATAATATTGCCTAGCTGATTTCATATTTGGCGGACTTAGTCAATAAGACAAAAAAATCCGCCAAACCTGCGGCCTGTCGGATCTACTATATGGTCGGCGCGACTGGATTTCATCTCGGCCAGTCCCTGGCCTCGCCCCTTCGGGCTCGCCTGCGGCTCGTGCAAAAATCCCATCCTGGGATTTTTGTGAACCAGCGAAAGTTTGATCCTTGACTCAAACCAGTGCACAAACAAATTTTCGCGGGAGAGCCGCGAGCCAGACGCGAAGCCGATCCCGAAAACAAGGAGCCTATAAATCATATGTGACGAAGTTCGAGGGAGGGGCGACAAAGTCTGGCGACGCGGATCTCCCGCGAAAATGGTCGGCGCGACTGGATTTTGCGATCGGCTATCCTGCCGATCACCGCAGGATCGGTAGCGACGCCTTCATGGCGCCGCTCTATTTCAAATGTTTCAAGCGTCGCTTGAAACGGCCTGTGAACCAAGCGACCCCAAGGGGTCGCTGAACTCATACCCGATCTGTACCAACGCTCAAACCCTCAGAAATGCCCCAGATGCGAGAAGCCGAGGACGCGACGAGCGAGGTGTATTTGGGTAATACATTGAGCGAGGAGCAACGAGGCGACGAAGCAGATGGGGCATTTCTGAGCGTTTGATGGTCGGCGCGACTGGATTTGAACCAGCGACCCCCTGCTCCCGAAGCAGGTGCTCTACCAGGCTGAGCCACGCGCCGAGTCGGATTTTTGAATAACCTGAAGTTTATAGTACAAAATCCCGCCTAATTGCGAATGGAAATTTGGCCCTCTTGACATTCATAGGGCCGTAAGAACACCATAATAATATGTTGAATTCAGAGAAGATTTCCAAAATCAATAAAACTCTCAAGGTATTGACGGCGGTCACGGGAATTGCATTGGCAATTTTGATGGGGCTCGCCATTAGGTCCATTATTCTTTGATGGCTTCGCCGTCGATTCCGTCGCTAGAAGCCTTGACCACGTTGTCGGTCAAGCTCTCACAATTGACAATTAAACATAGTCTTGGGGGCACAGGACTTCTTTATGCATTGGGGCTTCTCAAAGATGTTCACGATTGGGACATTCAAGTAGATGCCGCATTTGAAGATCTTAAGGATTTGCTTACAGATTATAAATGGACAAGGCTCGATCAAACCGAAAGGTTTGCCTCAAAATTTCTAGTGCAACTCAATGTAGACGGCACAATCATCGATCTCATCGGCGAATTTGCCATTCGAGATTTAAAGGGCGCTATTCATAAGATACAAAATATTGTGTCCGGGTATTGGAAGGGCGTTCCACTTGGATCACCGGAGCAATGGCACAAGGCCTATCAATTAATGAATCGCCCCGATCGGGTTCAAATTTTAGACAAATTTCTCAAATAAGTAGCAAAACAAACGGAAGTTTTTCCCATTCCGTCTTTCCAAGCTCTCTAAGCTTCTTTCGAACAACTTGGTGATTGGCCCCTGTTAAATCAAGACCTAGTACCGCAGTTCGGTCGGGCATTTCTTTAGCAAGATCAACCAGCACAGTATTGATTCGATAGGGTGTGTCCATCAAGAATACCGGAGTTTTGGTTTTTGCCAGCGCTACAATTTGCTTCTTTCTCTTTTCTGATTCCGCTGACAAAAAACCGGCAAAGTGAAATTCTTTTAAATCCACTCCGCAAACGGCGACCAGAGCCATGAGGCTTGATGGGCCAGGGCAAACGTGAACGTCAATGTTTTCTCCGTAACACGCTTGTACAAGTATGGCTCCTGGGTCGGAAAATCCTGGTGTACCGCAATCACTAATTAATGCGACGGCACTTTTTCGGCAAAGTGACAGCAAGTCGCGCACATCTTGAGGCTGACTGTGCTCGTTGAGCTCACGTAATTCTTTGCCGTTTATCCCTAGTTTTTTTAGTAAAGTGCTAGCCGGGCGCCTTTCTTCACAAATAATAAGATCCGCGTTCTCGAGAACTTTCTTTGCGCGAATCGTAATGTCTTCGAAATTTCCAATAGGCGTGCTGACGACGGTTAGACTCACGGCTCTCTCCAGTGTTCGAGATCGAGAAGGTGGCTTGGATTGATATTCTTAAGGCTTGCTAAAAGTGAATTACGAATATCGGGAATTTCCTTTTCAAGATCACGAATCAAATTTTTAATGCGCCTTCGTTTGTAATCTCCGTGAACCGTTTCTCCACACATCAACGGACACTGGCAACAAACTATCGGAAACTTTTTTTCCTGTGCGTACATGCGAATTTCATCTTCGAGTACATAAATGAGAGGGCGAATGACGACGTTGGCGCCGTCGTCTGAGCGAAGCTTTGGGGCCATAGTGGCAAGTTTGCCTATAAAAAACGCATTAAGAAGGAGCGTTTCAATGATATCGTCTTGATGATGCCCGAGAGCAATCTTGTTGCAATTAAGCTCTTTAGCCATTCCGTACAACGAGCCTCTTCTGAGGCGACTGCACATCGAACACCAGGTTGTCCCCGGTTCGTTTTTTTCTTGAACGATGCGGTTGATATCTTTGAAGCCTAAATAATACGGAATTCCCATTTCTTTAAGGTAAGTTTCAATGGTGTGGACTTCATAACCGTCGTATCCCTGATCGAGATTCACGGCAATGATTTCAAACTTTACGGGACTGCGCTTTTGAAGGTCGTGTAGCACGTGAAGCAAGACCCAAGAGTCTTTTCCTCCGCTGACAGCCACCATGATCTTGTCGCCTTCTTGAATCATTTTGAAATCAAAAATGGCTTGGCCCACAGCTTTGAAAATTCGCCGTTCCAGTCGATGGGGCAGTAACTCGTAATGCCCTACGGGATTTGATTTTTTTGTCCCTATTGGTTCTGCTTTCATAGACCGCCGAAAATACCTGATTTTTGATTAAAACTACAAGTGAAGCCTTTACTTATATTTCCCTTTAGAGCGCTGACTCTGGGGGGATCTGGGCTGGGTGAGCGCGCGGAGACCCTCTCCCCAATATTCGAGCCACTGGGCGATTTCTGTTGAACCCTCTCCGTAATCAAAAGAGTGTCTGGAAAAATTGAAATCAATCAATTGAACCGAAACTTCAGACTCTTCAAATTTTACAATAATGTTTCCCAAGTGTGGATCTCCATGAAAAAGGCCATGAACTTCCAGCTGACCCAGTTGAAATGAAACAATGTCTCTAACTTTTTTGTACTGGGCCACGGTGATCGATCGGTTTTCCACTAACTCATTGAGAGCGGTTCCTTCAACATGAGCCATAAGGTAACCTTCTGGGATTTGGTGCCTATTTCTGACCACACCAAAAACTTTCGGTCCGATGGGTCTTCCTTGCCAACTAATGAGATGGGCTTGCTGCATAAGATGAACATCGGCAATTTCAGCAGCGACATGGGCCCTGACCATAGAAAGCGCATCAAAGTGCGAATAGGGGGCGCGGTGAAGGTCGGCTGCAAATCGACGAGCCTGCGAAAGTGACATTGTTCGTAAAGTTGCCGCCTCTTGTGGATCTAAGACTCTCAGAAGTGGTGCTTTTCGCGATCGTAAAAAGACGACGGGCTCCCCTCTCCAATGAACTTTAAATACTTCGTGATAAGTTCCTATTTTGTCTGAATCGCTCGTTAAAAACTTAAGATCTCGTACTGAAATTCCCGTGTCCCAACTTTCCGCATTTGACTCAAATTTTGCCGAGCCCAATGATGAGATTTGTGCATGACATGATGTCGCGGCAACAAAACCGCTTGAAGCGGCAGCCAGGGGCAGTGATAGGAAGATGTTGAGTAAGAGTAGATTTCTAATAACGAACATCAATCGACCTCGTTTCGTCCGACGAAGCGTCTCAGAAAACCTAAAACGAAATTGAGATCTTTGGTATCCGGATCGACATTTTCAGCAGAGCTCGAATACCGGTATTTCGCATAATTAAAATCAATAAGTCGCGCTTGAGGCCCATTGGGACCCATTTCTACTAAAATATTTGAGCCCGTAATATCGCCATGAAAAAGTCCATTTTGTTTGAGAATACTAATCTGGGCGATAACCTGTGCTTGGATGAGATCTAGCTCGGCAACCGTTAGTCCTCCCTGCATGGCTAATTGTTGAAGGGGAATGCCAGGAACTTTCTCAACAACGTATCCTGAAATGAAGCCCGCTTCGTTTTTGGTGATGGAGAGTATTCGTGGTGAAATGGGGTGCCCGTTATAAGCGAGTTTCGATGCAGCATCCATGAGCTGAGTATCAACCAAGTCAGCTGCAGCCATGGCCCGCGCTCTTTCGAATGGGGGAAGCTTGGAAAGACTTACGGTTGACGCCAGAGAATGAATTCGGGCTTCGCTAAGTGACATTTGCGCTATTTCTTGAATTTGTTCGCGAGTGAGTGAATTCAATTCTTGCGCGCGATGGGATTTTAAAAAGACGGCAGGCTTTCCTTTCCAAGTGACATTATACATCTGATGAAAGTCGCCGGCTGCAGGTGAATTTTTGGAAATAAAGCTGATTTCTGTTTCGCGGACTGAAGGAAGTTTACTTAATGGAGGGGACAACACCTCATTGACGAACCAACTGGCGCAATCCTTAGGCGTCGTTAAGGTATTCGCATGACCGGTTGCCCCAATTAAAATGAGTAAAAACCAAACCCAAAGTTTCACGCCTTCTTTTCGGAATGTTAGATCTCAAGGTGCAGTCGGTCCTCGACTTACTTCCAGCGAAAGTGAGTGATTTGTGGGACGTGATCTTCAGGTTCTGGATGCCGTTGGGAGTGCACCGTATTGACGAAAATAGGTTTCAAACTGGGTAAGGCCCCCAGGGCCAAGTGAATGTTAATGGGTTCATTTTCAAAAAACCAGACTGGTCTTTGATCGCGCGGCCAAGCTGCAAAAAACTGTCGTTTGAATTCTGCATCATCGGTCTCGGTGTGGGGTTTTAAATGCAAATTTTCGAGATTTTCTTTTAGCGGAAAACCGTGTTCTATTAACGAACTGATCGTGCCTTGCTTCATTCGAGGGGCATCGCGACCGGTGAGGTATAAAACTTCCGCTCCTAGCTTCTGGGCCTCTAATACAAAATCGAGCGCTCCTTCATAGGGGCGGTCGTGTTTAAGATAGTCGTTCCCAAAAAAAAGCTTCTTCCAATAATCAACGAGCTGCTGAACAAAGGCTTCTGAGGGCGGAGTAAAACCATAACGCTCTAGGGTGCGCCGGATTCCATAATCCGTAGGTTGAGGAGTCACTTGGAGCAACAACTTAGAGGCTTCGGGATGGTGCAGTTTGACTTCAGGCAGAACGGCAAAAGAATGTAATATTTTCGCTATTCTCGGGCTGACATCATATAAGGTGCTGTCCAAATCAAATATAACAATAGGTCGCTGACCGGATTGCGCGGCGTCACCAAATTCGGTTAAAAGCCCCCTTAATAATGATGCGGATTGCGGTGCCATCGCCCTAGGGTTTACTCGATCACTCCAACAGAAATCTAACGAAAAATAACCATGGATACTGTTGGAACTGTAAAGGTTCTTTGATACAACCAGCCGACTTAAAGACATTTTGAGGGGAATATGACCAAAATACTTGCGCTTCTGATGGTTGGCAGTTTGGCATTAACTGGGTGTACCAAAGGCTGTAAATCAGCAAATAATGATGGTGGCCCGACGTTTACCATGGGTTTTACTCCTGCTGAAAATGCCGAAACAGTCACCACTAATGGTCAAGTCATTGCGGACCTAATTCACAAACAAACAGGCATTAAAATCAAAACTTACGTGGCGAGCGACTACACCGCTTTGATCGAATCCATGAAAGGGGGGCAAGTTAATTTTGGTTGGCTTGCTTCTTTCGGTTTTGTCCTTGCTGAACGGCGAGCGGGGGCTAAAGTTTTGTTGAAGAGTCTTAGACACGGCAAGCCCTACTTTTATTCAGCTATCATAAGTCGTTCTGACAAGCCCTATCGAAGAATTGAAGATCTTAAAGGTAAGAATATTGCGTGGGTGGATCCTGCAAGTGCTAGCGGTTACATTGTACCTAAAGCAACGCTCATCAATGACGGCATAGATCCTGACACTTTTTTTGGGAAACAGGTTTTCGCCGGTGGCCACGATTCGGTCGTACTTGGCGTTATTATGGGATCCGTTGATGCCGGCGCCACTTTCGTGAATGACGAAAAGGGCGAAAGCGGCTCTTGGACCATGCTCACAAACTCGAAGCCCGAATTCAAAGACAAGATTCGCGTTATTAAGGTTTCAAAGCCGATTCCAAATGACACATTTTCTACTACGGAAGCCTTTTATAACACCCATCGTGATGTCGTGGAAAAAGTGACTCAGGCCGTGAAGGGACTTAGCGATTCTCCTGAGGGTCAAGCCGCTCTTAAAAATCTGTATCGCATTGATGCACTGACCGAAGCCACTTCTGATGAATTTGAACCGCTTCGAGCAGCAGCCGAAAAAATTAACGTCGATATCGGGAAGAAAAAATGATTACGGCACAAGGACTGGGCAAAACCTATCCCGATGGGACCCGCGGCTTAGCTGGACTTAATCTTAAGATTGAGCAAGGTGAGTTTGTTGCCATTATCGGTGGCAGTGGCGCTGGCAAGAGTACCTTTCTTCGTTTGGTCAATGGCACTATCCCAACCACCGATGGACAGCTCCAGGTCTTGGATTGCAATGTTCCTGATGCCGATCCCAGCGACTTAAGAAAATTGCGTCGGCAGATTGGGTTCATTTTTCAGCAGTTTAATTTAGTTAAAAGTCTCTCCGTGATGGACAATGTTTTGGTCGGTCGTCTCGGGTACCACAATGACTTGGCCGGAACACTGGGCTTGTTTTCAGATGAAGACAAACGGTTGGCCCGCCAATATTTAGATGAAGTGGGTTTGAGCGCCAAATATCATTCAAGGGCGGATCAACTTTCAGGCGGCCAGCAACAAAGGGTGGCCATTGCTCGAGCCCTTGTTCAAGATCCAAAAATCATTTTGGCCGACGAACCGATGGCCAGCCTCGATCCCAAATTAAGTGAAGTTATTTTGGAACTCTTGAAATCATTCAATGAAAAGAAAAAGATCACAGTTATTGTTAATATTCACGTTCTAGAATTGGCTCGCAAATACGCAAGTCGCATAATTGGACTTCGTGGAGGCCAGCTTGTATTTGATGGGCCCGTAAGCAGTTTAACTGATGAAAAACTGAGAATGATTTATGGCTAATATGACTATGGCAAAGCGCGCTCCCGGTGAAAAAGAACTTCAAGACTTAGCCCAGGCAGGGTACCTGGATCGGTTTACTAATCTTAAGTACCTCATTTTAGTAGCAGGCACTGTCTTGTTTTTCTGGTCGGCTCAAGCTGTAGAGTTTGATCTAGTTAAATTATGGGACAACAAAGCCATGCTTTGGGAGTTTGTCACGGGGATGTTTCCACCGGATACGGCCATTGCTCAACAAGTTACCGAGCAGGTGATTATCACCATTCAATTGGCATTTGTCGGTACGGTGATCGCAACAATAGTTTCGCTTCCTCTGGGTTTTATGGCCGCTCAAAACGTCATGCCTAAAAACCGACTTGGCAGCGGCATTGTTAATGTTACGCGTTTCTTATTAAATGCGGATCGCGCAATTGACGCCGTCATTTTGGCTTTGTTTTTTGCGGGAGCCGTTGGATTAGGTCCTTTTGCAGGAACTTTGGCTTTGGCCATTCATTCTGTTGGAATGCTGGGAAAGCTATTTTATGAAGCCATTGAAACCGTGGATAAAGGTCCCATTGAGGCCGTTGAAAGTGTTGGCGCAGGAAAGCTATCAGTCATTAGATGGGCCATCTTACCGCAAGTCATTCCTTACTTTGTGACGTACTTTTTGTTTCGGTTCGAGCTCAATATTCGATCAGCCGTCGTTTTGGGCGTTGTGGGAGCGGGCGGTATTGGATTCTTGCTCCAAAGCTACATGAAGCTCTTTCAATACCAAAGAACCTGCACCGTGGTGCTCGTCATTTTGGTATTGGTCATGAGTCTTGATGCCCTCAGTTCCAAAATTCGAAAAAAACTAATTGGCGATAAATAGCCGCAAAGTCACTCTTTAATGAACAATAGTTCGTCAAAATTCGCCAACTTTGACCTGCCGTAGGGCCTAAGGCAAAAAGCTAAGTATCTAAAAACAGGTAACTATTAGCGCAGGTCAAAATCCTCATGTTTCAAGACGTTAGTCCGATAAGACCTTAGACCTGGGGATCAGGTCTACTTGGGGTTGAACCGTTTGCGGCATGTAATCTTCTAGGTTCTCCAGAAAATTGAATGACTTAACTTAATGGGTGGACGTGTACCATGACGAAGTTTTTTGTCGAGGTGAACGGACAAAATCAGGGGCCCTACGATTTGCCAACTCTACAAGAGAAATTGGCCCGTGGTGAAGTGTCCGCAGATAGCCGGTTATTTGATCCACAAATTTCGGATTGGATAACAGTAAAAGCCTTTATTGCGATGTGCGCTGAAGTCAGCCAAAACGCCAATCACCGCCCTGACGTCAAAGCGCCGTCATCGGCGGTCACCAGCACCTTACCTGCTGTTGATACAGATGAATGGTTTGTTCTAAAAGGCGAAAACAAATATGGACCCTACACCTACTTGGACATCATCAAACTGGTTCAAGAA
>JADLCR010000101.1 GCA_020847095.1 Oligoflexia bacterium
AGAAAGGTACTTAACCTGATGGTGCCAGTGATTCATCAAGCATACAATTCCATAGCATAGTACGATGGGTTTTCCCTCGCCGCGCACTTCGTAAAAAATCGGAGTGCCGTCAAAGCTGGTCGCAAATCCTGTTTGTTTTTTGATAATGTTGACCATGGAAAAACGCCTTATATTGAGACTTTGATTTTTATTGGCCCATAAGAAATCACATCACCCGATTGGAGTCGATGTGATTCTAAATTCTTTCCGTTGATGAGGATGCCGTTAAATAGCGATTTGATTTTAGTTTCGCCGTCTTCAGAAAAAACTCTAAAGGCTTCGCCGGGAAAATCGGGTTCACTAATCGAAACGTCTGTTGAGTGCGAACCGACAGTGCGCGGGCCAAAGCCCAGGGTCCACTTTTCACCAACAAGCGAGCCTTCTGTGACCTCAATCGTAATCGGTGGAGACAGGGCTTGAATCCCAATAGGGTTAAGTGGGCGAACCAAAGGAAGGCCAGAAATCTCCTTACTCAAAACTCCTTGCCAGGACTCGGTTTCAAGCGATTGGACCCCTTCTGCCAGAGCCTGGGCTGCGGCCTCGGTTCGACCTGAAGCTAAAACTTGAAACTGAGACTTGCCGATCGTGACAATGTCTCCGGCCTTTAAGTCTTTGCGTACGACTTTTTGACCGTTAACGAAGAGGCCGTTAGAGGAATTTAAATCTTCAATAATTACAAGGCCTTGGGCGGTTATATACACTTTGGCGTGCGGGTTAGAAGCTTTTGGGTCTCGGATGAGCAAATCCCCTCGACTCCTTCCGATTGTGGATTCTCCCTTTATGGCAATTTCTTCACCCATTAAAGGGCCTCTAATGGCTTTGATTTTTAAGAACATACTTTATTTTAGGCTCCGGATCCTACGTTGAAAAGTCCCGATTCCTATGTTAGACCCAAGCCCATTTTAATAGTTGTAAAACCTTGCTCTTTGCGAAGCGGCTTATCGGGTTAATAAGCTCCTATCCAAAGGGCCGAAACCGAAAGGAAAACGATGCAGACCCGCAATTACGAGACTGTCTTCATCACAAATCCGATGGCTCCCGAAGCGAAGGTTTCCGAGCTTAAAGCTCGAGTGAACCAAATCATTGAGGCTTCAAAGGGGCGCGTGATTAACTGGGACGATTGGGGCAAAAGAAAAATGGCCTACCCCATTCGCAAGGAACACAAGGGACATTATTTTTGTTTCACTTACTCCGCCGACAACAAAGGTGTTGCAGAGCTTGAGCGCAATCTTCGCATTAACGAAGATGTTTTTCGATTTCTGACGGTTAAGTTGGATGAAAAAGTTGATCCTTTGCAAGCCATTCAAGCGTTTAAGACGCGCCTAGAGGCTCATGCAAAGCGCGAAAAAGAGCGCGCTGAGCGAGATGCTGAACGTGCCGCTCAACGGGCACAAGTTCGACGTCCAGAGGAATATGCACCCGCACCGGGCGATCAAGGCCCAGAGGATGAGGAGTAAATCATGAGCGGATTACCTAAAAAGAATTTTAATCGAAAAAAGGCCTGCAAGTTTTGCACTGATAAAGAAATGGCTATTGATTACAAGGACTATAAAACATTGGATCTGTTCTTGTCTGAGCGATTCAAAATCGTTCCTCGTCGGATCAGTGGAAACTGTGCGTATCATCAACGTCAGTTGACCATGGCGGTTAAGCGCGCGCGGTCATTGGCATTGATCGGGTACAGCCCAACGCTTGAGTAAGAGTTAATGAAAAACAATTGGGCCAAATTCTTTCCGCTTTTTACCCTGAGTATTCTCGTGGGTGGGAAGCTTTTTGGGTTGGGCCCATTGCCGATGCTCTTAATTCGAAGAAACCTTGGGCGAGGGGCTGCACTTTTTACGATGGTCGCGGGCATCGCTGTTTGGCTTGGCCTAGGAGATGTGATGGCCGCGGTTTCTTTTGCCGCCAGTAGTTTGTTGGCTTTGGTATTTAGCGAGTGTGAGAACTTGAATTTGGGCTACACCACGTCAGGACTCGTCACTTTGCTTGTTTGCCTGGGCACTGCATCTGCGGGAGTTGGCTACGGAATGAACCGCTTCGGGCTTGACCCGGTAGCACTGGTTTCCACTCAAATTGATATGGCCGTTCGCGGGCTTAATCAGGGCGGGGCACAACAGGCGACGTTGAATAAAGAGGTTTTGCTAAATCTCTTTCCAGCATTGTTGTTTGTAGTGGGCCTCATGACGCTTTGGTTGAGTACGGTTTTAGCCAATCAAGTTGAGAAGAGTTTAAAGTGGAAAGCGCCGACAATGCTTCATGTGTACTCTCTAAGGTCGTTGAGATTTTGGAGATTACCAGATGAATACATTTGGCTCGCGCTGGCTTCAGTTGCGGCCTCGTTTTTTCAAATTGAGCCAAAGTGGGTTCAGATTTTGAGTCAGAACCTTTTGTTTGTTTCGGTTGTTTTGTATTTTTACCAAGGGCTTGCCGTCGTCGTAGACTTTTTTGAACTCAAAAAAGTATCTCCGATATGGCGAGTGTTGGCTTACAGTTTAGCATTTATACAACTTTTTCCGGTGGTGGTTTGTTTGGGATTCGTTGATTATTGGGCCGATTTTCGAGCCCGGCAACGTGCAGACAAGCGACCAGCGATTTAATTTTCGGAATGAAACGGAGTGAAAAATGAAAGTCATTTTATCTCAAGACGTTAGAAATTTAGGCAAGGTTGGCGATCTCGTGAGGGTTGCCGATGGGTTTGCTCGCAATTATTTGATTCCTCGCAAGCTCGCCATGGTTGCGACAGAAAACAGAATAAAGGAATACAAACACTTGCAAGCAGTTGCTGAAGCCAAGAAGAAAAAAGCCGTCGCTGCTGCTAAGAAAACAGCAGTTAAGTTAAATGGCCAAACGGTCGTCATCAAGGCCCAGGCCGGCGAACAAGATAAGCTTTTTGGTACTGTGACAAACAACGACATCGCTCAAGCGCTTGTAAAAGCTGGATTTAACGTTGATCGTCGCGATGTGGTTATTGAAGAGCCCATTAAGTTTTTGGGTCAATTTCCTGTAAAAGTAAAAGTTGCGACAGGCGTAGATGCCGAAGTAAAAGTAACAGTAGAAAGGGCATAACCCTTTCTACTCTCACCGATCGGGGGATCAGTGACGCGACTTCCGCCTCAAAACCTAGAGGCCGAGCAATCGGTATTGGGTGGCATTATGGTTGACCCCGCAGCGCTTGATCGCGTTGTGGATGTCATTCGCGAGGAAGACTTTTACAAAGCGGCGAATCGAAAAATTTACGCCTCCATTTTAAACCTTCGAAAAAAGAACCAACCGGTGGATCTCTTAACAGTGACCGCCGCGATGCGAGATTCCGGCGACTTAGATTCAGTCGGCGGTACTGGGTATATCGCGACTTTAATTGATCAAACTCCGTCGTCAGCCAACATCCATACTTATGCTGAAATGGTTAAAGAAAAGTCGACCTTGCGCCGACTTCTGGAGACC
Source organism: Oligoflexia bacterium (assembly GCA_020847095.1). Classification (GTDB taxonomy): domain Bacteria; phylum Bdellovibrionota; class Bdellovibrionia; order JABDDW01; family JABDDW01; genus JADLCR01. The sequence goes on from JADLCR010000101.1 coordinate 3,484, forward strand.
TGCACATCGATCACAGAGCGAGCTTACGAGCAAAGCTTTGATGATTTAGATTCGTTTTTAAATGAAGCCGAATCTAAAGTTTTTCAGATTGCCGAAAGAGCAAAAGGCACGGGCCTGGCTCACGTCAGTACGATTATTAAATCAAGTCTTGATCGAATCGAGCAGCTTTATAATCAAAAAACATCAATGACCGGAGTGGCTTCAGGTTTTAGCGATCTGGACAAAATGACTTCAGGGTTTCAGCCGGGGGATCTCATTATTGTCGCAGCCCGGCCTTCAATGGGTAAAACCGCTCTGGTTTTGAATATTGCTCAACACGTTGCTCTGAGGGAGAAAAAATCGGTTGCTGTATTTTCTCTCGAGATGAGTTCGGAACAAGTGATGCTCAGGATGTTGGGTTCCGAAGCGCGGGTTAATCTGCAAGACTTGAGAGTGGGTCGAGTTTCAGACAGCGTCTGGCCAAAACTGATTAACGTTGCCAGTAAGTTTAGTGAAGCTCCCCTTTATATCGATGACGCCTCGGGAGCTAGTCCCTACGAAATTCGAGCCAAGTGTCGACGCTTAAAGGCTCAAAAAGGCTTGGATCTTGTCATCGTCGACTATTTGCAGATTATGGATTTAAAAACAAAGGTCGAAAGCCGGGAGCGGGCTATTTCTGAAATCTCTAGAAATATGAAG
>JADLCR010000102.1 GCA_020847095.1 Oligoflexia bacterium
TACGCGGAATCAACAGGTGAGGGAATTAGTTTTTCAGCACCCGGTGGATCCATGAAGGTTTACGATCTTGACTCAAAAGTTCTTCTTGGCGAGCCCCGAAAGCTAGAATTTAGTTCAAAGCAAGGGTTGGCAATTTGGGATCACAAGAAAATAAATTTTAAATCCATTTACATCAAGCCGCCGACTTCTGGTTTATTGCGCATATGTTGGCCTACAAAAACGGCAAAAACGGCCTCGAAGAAAGTCTGTTACCACTATCGTGGCGAATACGTGGTCTCACTTGAAAAAAATTGGGATGAAGCATTTTGTCAGGCGAATCCCAAAAAAGAAGAAGATGTGGCTCCTTTCATTCGAGTCACAAATGTGGTCCCTCTGGAAACCTACTTGAAAGGAGTTGTGCCCATTGAGATTGGTGCGGGCTCCCCTCATGAAGCCTTAAAAGCACAAGCGGTGGCGGCGCGAACTTTTGCCATGTACAAAATGGGTTTAAATCGCAGTGAGCAGCGGCTCACAAGATTCACAGCAAAGGGTTGCCCAGATGTAGTGGCGACCACCGCTGATCAACAGTATTTGGGTGCCTCGACGGAAAATTCCAAAACATCTTTAGCTGTAGAGCAGACCCAAGGCGAAGTCTTGTTATATTCGGGCTCACCTATCTATGCGGCGTTTCATGCTAATTCTGGCGGCCGCACGCGCTCGGCATACGATCTTGATGGTCGCACGACCATTCCTTATCTAGATTCTGTAGAAGATTACCAAATCGAAAAACTTCGAAAAGCCCCTGGGGGTACAAACGTTATTAAGCTTGATCAAAAGCGCTTAGCCGAAAAACTTAAGGCAGCAAAAGTAGAAATCAAGGCCTCGTCAATTTCGGGGTTAAGTGTCTCGCAGAGAAATAAGTCCCACGACGTTACGGCAATTAAAATTACGGGGTCTGGAGCTCAATTGGAAATTAACGGTTCGCGCTTCAAGGCATTTATGAATGCACTGGGCCTTGCGGACTCAAAATTTAATTTTCGGCGAACGTATTTCGATATTGAAAAGGTAGGTAAGGACTTTGTGTTTAAGATTTACGGCTTTGGTTGGCATCGTGCTGGAATGAGTCAGACCGGTGCTATTTACCTTGCTCAGGACGGGCGTCTCTACCAGCAAATCCTCAACTACTATTATTCTCAGATTTCTTTAAGTCGCGTTTATTGATTTTGTTTTTTGAAAAACGACGAGCCTTCGTTCGTGAGAAGTATGGCCTAGGCGATAGTGTTCATCCTGAATGAGTTTGTAGTACTGTCCCATTTCTTTGAGGCCCTTCTGAATTTCCTCATCGGTGCCGGGAGTTTTCATAAAAATGACTTTTCCACCAACCTGCAAACAGTTGGAAACATTCTTTAGAGTTTCATCAACGACCTCAACGGCCCGCGTGATGACGCCATTGACCGGGTAGTGCATCTTAGGGTCAACTTTGCGTCCAATGATGTCCAGGTTCTTGAGGCCCAAATGGTCTCGAAGCTTTTTGAGATATTCGACTTTTTTCTGAACGCCTTCGACTAAAATGATTTTCTTCTCGGGAAGGGCAATCTTAATAGGAATCCCAGGAAATCCTGCGCCGGTGCCCATGTCCATGAGTCGGTCCGGCAGTTCGGTCAGTTGGACCACATAAAGACAGTCCACAAAGTGCTTGATCGCCACTTCTTCAAACGAGGTGAGGCGAGTCAAATTGTACTGCGTTTGGTAATCCATCAAGAATCGATAAAATTTTGCAAACTGCTCGAGCATTAAGGGTGTGAGCTTCAGAGTGATTCCCTCATCCTGGAATGTGGTCTTAAGATTTTTGATCACTTCTTCGGTCTTCATGGAAGCAGTGTCATAGCTGAAGTAGAAGCGGCCAACAAGTGGGGGTTTCATGACGAGTCTGGAAATTTTCTACGGTGACGAATCTGGGCGGCCTGTCTAGTTCCTTTGCATCTGGCATTTCGATTGCTCTTCAGGGGTTTTCTAAATCCAAGGAGAGGAATCGGTCGATGAAGGTCAGGTCATTGCGTCTACTTTTTGTTATAGCGATATTCTTTGTTCTCCAGTTGCTTTTGGCCCCTCAAGTCCAAGCGGCAAATGCAAATAAAACAAAAGACTGGACGCCGATTGAGTGCGGAAAGAGCGTTGATGGTTCTGACAATCCAGTTTCTCGAGTTTGCTTAGGAAAACGAAACAGCGTCGAGCAATTTGTCGTTGTAGTTGACGTTCAGGTAGAGCCTGACGAAACCAAAGAGTATGTTTATTCGGTCGTGTCGCTCAAGAGAATCTTTGATAACAGTCCTAATGTCCTATCGGCCGTCATTCAATCCGATGAAGGTTTACAAAGTCGTATGCAATTCACTGTCGAGCATCACGAGCAAGGGCGATTTAATATTTTAGAAATTGCAGGACTTACCCCTGATACCGATTTATTTGTTATTGCGGGTGACTTTCACCCGGTCGAGACCCTTCACTAATCGAAAGCGCAATTTCTCTTAAAAGCACTGTTCCTTTAAAAATAAATCCCGAGTAGACTTGAATGAGACCGGCACCTGCTTGCAGATACTGGAGTGCATTTGTTCCGCTCATAATCCCTCCAACGCCAATATAGTGGAGAGCGCCGGCCTGTCTTACATAACTTTCAAGCAATTCTAGATTTCGTTTAAATATAGGCTTTCCGCTGAGTCCCCCTTGAGGAAGGCTCAAAAGTTTCAGAGGACCGACCCCTTCGGCCGCCGCATGATTGGCAAGGGTGTTTCCGCAAATCACTCCCGCACAACGGTGGGAGCGTGAAACGGTCAGTACCCCATCCATGTATGTTTCAAAATCATCGGGCGCCACTTTGATGTAAAGGGGAATAGCAGGGGCCACTGTGCGTACCGATTCTAAAATTCGATCAAGGGACTTCACCCCTTGAAGGCCCCGAAGGCCCTCAGTGTTAGGTGAGCTCACATTAATCACAAGGTAATCGACGTGGGGGGCAAGGGCGGCCGCAGCCCGCATATAGTCCAAAGGAGCCGCTTCAATCGGGGTTTCTTTATTCTTACCGATATTTCCGCCAACCTTAATTCGTAGACCCTGTTTTTTTGCCCGTGCCACTCGGAGTGCGATAATCGCAGCACCATCGTTATTAAACCCCATTCGATTGACGATCGCTTGTAACCCCACGTATCGAAAGAGTCGCGGTTTAGGATTGCCGGGCTGAGGAAGGGGCGTTGCGGTGCCTACTTCGGCAAATGAAAACCCAAGGGCCTGCCAGCCCCAAAGGGCTTGAGCATTTTTATCTAACCCCGCGGCCAGGCCGATAGGTGAGTCCA
>JADLCR010000103.1 GCA_020847095.1 Oligoflexia bacterium
ACGAATCGGTCGAATACTTTAAAGAATCTCGAATCAATTCAGAAAAGGCTGAAAATGCCTCCCATCTGCAGAGATTTAAAACAGGAGAAGAAGCTTTATGATCCGACTTCTTTTAACCCTATTTCTGAGTCTTGCAGCCTGCGATATGATGAGTCGGCAAGATATTAAAAAACAAGATGAAGAGCGCCAAATGAGAGAGCAATTGGCTGCGATGCAAAAGGGCAAGGCTGACACAGACCTTCGCTATTCGGATCTTCAGAATGACATTCGTGTGGTGGCCGGGAGGGTTGACACTTTAGATCACGCCCTTGAAAGCAATAAAGGATCGACGAGACAAGAAATAGAAGCGCTTCGCAAGCAAGTCGAGATGCAAAACGAAAAGCTCAAGGCGTTGGAAAGTCATTTGAGCCAAACGGAGCAGCGTTTGATGGCGGCGATTCAAGGCGCCCCAGTGGCCGCTCCTCAGTCAGGAGCAGCCCCGGTTCCAGAGAAAAAGGACACCGCCGATGTATTTGAGGAGGCTGAGGCCTTACTCAAAGCCAAGGAGTTCAAAAAGGCTATTGTCAAGTATCAGGCATTTCGGGATAAGAACTCCAAAGGAGTTAAAGCCGCGGAGGCCACCTACAAAATCGGAGTTTGTTTTGCTGAACTCGGAATGAAAAAGGATGCTCGAGAATTCTACCTTGAAACGATCGAGAACTTTCCGAGTACTAAAGCCGCGTCAAAAGCAAAATATCGGCTTTCAAATTTGAAATGACCTCAAAAAAGCAATTTAAACTGGTTCTCGCCATTGAAACCAGCTGCGACGACACTTCTGTGGCGCTCGTGACCGATCAAGATCATGTGGTTTCGATGGAATCACAGAATCAAGACGATATTCATGCTCCGTTTGGAGGTGTCATCCCCGAGCTTGCGTGCCGAAACCACACCATGAGAATTTTGCGTCTTCTTGATGGGGTATTGACTCGAAGCCAAGTGAGCTGGGAAGAGATTGATGGCATTGCGGTCACTTCTAAACCTGGGCTCTTAGGATCCCTTTTGGTCGGAGTTAGTACCGCTAAATCGTTGGCCTTAGCCTTTCAAAAACCCCTTATTGGGGTGAACCATTTGGAAGGTCATTTGCATGCCCCATTCTTAAGGCTTGATCTCAACGATCCAATTGAGTCAAAGCCCTATCCATTTGTTGGTCTTTGTGTCAGCGGCGGCCACACGAGCCTTTATTATGTGCAGAAATTTGGGCAGTACCGATTGCTTGGACGCACTCTTGACGATGCGGCAGGCGAAGCCTTTGACAAATTTGGAAAATTGCTTGGGCTCGGGTACCCGGCTGGCCATGTGGTGGATCGCATGGCAATCAAAGGAAACAAAAAGGCGTTCAACTTTCCACGGCCTCTCAATAAATCTGGAGAACTCAATTTCAGTTTTTCGGGGCTGAAAACTTCGGGTGCCCAGACTGTTAAAAAACTAGGCGAGATCGGAGAAGGCGTTGTGGCGGATCTTTGTGCCAGCTATCAAGAGGCGATTGTCGATGTGCTCATCGAAAAACTTCAATTTGCAATGAAGAAGACGAAATGTTCAAGAGTCGTGGTAACCGGCGGGGTGAGCGCTAATTCTCGCCTCCGAGCCGAACTACTGAATTTGCAGGCTCAGAAAAAAGCCCAGGTGTTTTTACCGCCACTTAAGCTGTGCTCCGACAATGCGGCCATGATTGGTTACGTCGGATTGAGACTGCTGCAAGCCGGAAAGCGCGATAAGCTGACGATGGGTCCTCAGGCCTATATGAAAGTTGCAGAACTCTGATGCACACTAAGCAAGAGTTAGATGCTCGAATGCAAGAGGCGGGAATTCAGCCGCTCAAGAAGTTAGGGCAAAATTTTTTACTTAATCCCAATATTGTTGATGCCATTGTCACTCATGTAAAAGCGCTTTCACCTAGTGCTGTAGTCGAAATTGGACCGGGGCTTGGAGCGCTGACCGATGAGTTGATAGTGTCTTTTCCTTCTAGCGTCACCTTAGTAGAAATAGATTCGGGATTGGTGGAGTTTTGGAAGAAGCGCGCGCCGCTAGTTCAAATTATTCATAGCGATGCGATGAGCGTTCAATGGGTAAATCTTGGGATCCCCGACGGGGCTTGTCTCGTTTCGAATCTACCGTACTCAATAGCGGCCAGTCTCGTGATGGAAATCACTTTGCAAGCCGGCCAGCCCTTTTCGTCGATGGTATTGATGATGCAAAAAGAAGTGGCCTCAAGAATTCAAGCGGCTCCAAACGCTGAAGACTATGGAATTCCTTCGGTTGTTGTTCAAACGTTTTGGACGATAGCAAAACTTGTCGATGCAGGCCCGCAGGATTTCTATCCGGTTCCCAATGTTGGCAGCCGGGTTATTACGCTTAAGCAAAAAACATCCACCTTGGCTCGACAAGGTTATGTGGAATTCGTGAAACAGGCCTTTAGTCAGAGGCGTAAAAAGCTCAATTCGAATCTAAAGAACTCTTATCCCAAAGCAAAAATTGACGAAGCTTTTGAAAAGTTAGGGTTAAGTGACTCCGCACGAGCCCAAGAGCTTTCGCCTACGCAATTCGAGGAATTTTACCGGTTGATTTCGGTCTAAGAGTCTTGATCTGATGAGGTCATGAAAAACGTTTTCGTACTTCTTTTGATTTTCGCATGCCCGTTGTCTTCCTATGCGGGGCTCTGGAGTCAGTGGGGATACGGTGCTCGAAGCCAAGGGCTTGCCAATTCTACCGTTGCATTTCATACAGACGCATATTCGCAGGCTTACAATGCGGCCCTTATGGCCGATGACCCAAAGTTTCTTTTCTCTGGCGGTATCCAAGGGGCCATTTTTAAATTCGAACCTATTAAATCCGTCTTAGTGGACACGACTGATTTAGGCGGAGCCAGCAATCAGATCTCTGATGTTTCGACTTATACGCCTGATGTATTTTCACTGGCATTAGGAATTCAGGTTCCATTAGGAAAGTCTGAGCGACCGTGGGTTCTTGGCGCAACACTTTCATCGCCTGTCTTGAAGCTGTTCTACTTAGATACTCAGGATGCTTTTTATCCCCAATATGTTTTGTACCTTTCCGAGTCCCAGCGACTGACGACCGGATTTTCTTTGGCAAAAAAGCTAACGGATGAACTTTCGCTTGGAGCGACTCTGAACGTTTACTTGATACAAGCGGCCACTGCCCGAACCAGGCTTCCTGCCGGCGGGAACTCTACGGCTCGACTTCGAATGGAAGTTAAGCCCGCATTGGCTCCAGCGGCCGGCCTCGTGATACGCGTCGGCGAACAAAGCCGCGTAGGTTTTAGCTATCAAGGCCGGCAGAACTCACAAGGGGTTATTGATTTTAATAATACCATCAGTTTGCTCGCTCCTTCGGACTTGGTTCTTACTAGCCGATCTACTTTGTATTATGAACCCGATACTTTTATTTTGGGATTCAGTCATACCCAAGACGATCAAACTTTGACCGCCTCGGGCTCGTGGGAAAAATGGAGTGATTACCAAGGGACTCCAATGGCACTAAGTTTTACGACCTTTACGGGAAGTTTCAGTCAACGCCTTCCGCCGATTAAATACTCGGACATTGTTTCCGCTAAAATCGGCTTCGAAAAGCGATATGAGGACTCCGGCTGGGCCTGGCGGGTTGGACTTGGGTATTTGCCATCGCCGGCTCCAGATTCAAGTGGTGAGTCAAACGTGTTAGATTCCGATCGCTATCATTTGGCTTTGGGGATGAGTAAAAAACTGTCTCTGGGGGATCTTGAAAAACCCCTTAGGGTTGATTTAGTGGGCTTTTATCAACACCTTAAGGAAAAAACTATTCGCAAAACGTCTAATGCATTTATCGGTGCTCCAGGCTATAAGATCGGTGGCTTTATCGCCGGATACAGTGTGACAGGAACTCTGGAGTTTTAATGTTAGCGACAATCAAGCGGATCTTTCGATCCTACTTCATCACCGGACTTTTAGTTCTCGGGCCACTTCTCATTAGCGTTTTTGTAGTCAAAGCCATAGTGGAAGCCGCTGATTCCGCCCTTCAAACATCTCGTTGGGCTCCTTATGCCTTTCCAGGGCTGGGTTTGGTCATTGCCGTGACGGTCATTTGCTTGGCCGGAGTGTTAACTCGACATGTTTTTGGAGAGTTCTTTTTTAAAGGTGCCGGAGATCTTGTCGAAAAGATTCCATTACTTGGAGTTTTTTATTCAGGAACGAAGCAGGTTTTTGAAACGCTATTGGGCGACCAAAACAAGAATTTTGGCCGAGTTGTTTTGGTTCAATACCCCCATGCTGGAACTTGGACGTTGGCCTTCGTGACGGCCGAGCATATCCCTCACGATGTTCAAAAGCGATTTCAAGACAAAATGATTAGTGTCTATGTGCCCACCACTCCGAACCCGACATCAGGATTTTATATCTACGTTGCTGAAAAGGATACGCGGCCAAGTGACCTATCTGTTGATGAAGCATTTAAGGTCATCGTTTCTCTGGGGCTGGTAAGCCCATCAGAGGTGAAAACGTTTCAGGTAAAGGGCGCGAGCGACACTTAAGCCTATGGGTATCAAGATCATTTCTCAAAATAAGAAAGCCTTGCACGATTATTTCGTTATCGAATCGTACGAGGCCGGAATTAGCCTCATGGGAAGTGAAGTTAAAAGTCTGAGGTTAGGACACGTCCAGTTTAAAGATGCTTTCGTGACCTTCAAAGGAAAAGAACTTTTCTTGGTCAACTGCCACATTAACCCCTACGCGGCTTCAAGCTACAATAATCATGATCCAGAGAGAGACCGGAAGCTTCTCTTACATAGAAGTGAAATTGATAAAATCATTCCGCAACTTCGTGAGATGGGTCTCACCATGGTGCCGCTAAAAATGTATTTCAAAGAAGGTCGCGCCAAAGTTGAAGTGGCTATCGTGAAGGGCAAAAAGGCCTACGATAAACGCGAGAGCATTAAGAAGCGTGACGTGAGTAAGCAGTTGGATCAGTTGAAGCGTCGGGACCGTTGATCTGTATCGATTTTTCTTTCAATAGGTTTTCCCAAGTGTGCACAGCATCGCGATTGTGGTCGTCGGGCTTTAGTTTTTCAAGGCGCGACAGATCGTGCTTTGTTTGAGTTCGAAGGGACTCGATTAAGTAATTGTAAGTTTCGGCAAACTCCTGAAACTCGTCTGTTTTGCGAATATGAACTTTGGTGTCGTATAGATTTCCGCGGCAAACTTGGCGCATCTTTTCTTGAATCAAATAGATGGGGATTACCAACCGATGGGAAAAGCGAATGCCAAGAAAGCCCATAAGGGTGACAAAGCACGCCAATAACACGACGATGACTTGGTTTGCGAGTTTCAATTCTAGTGTCAAGTGATCAACTACTTTCGGAGCGATAAGCAATTGAGCATCCATCAGGAGTTGATAATTGTAGTTAAGCAAGTAAAGACAAATGCCGCCCACGATGAAGCTGAGAATAAGTCCAAATGTTCCTAAAAAAACCGCGTAGCGATACTGAAAGCGACGAACCACAAACTGCTGGGTTCGCCATTTCTTGGGTCTTGGGTAGTGAATGGGAATACTGCCCTTTGTGCGAATCATATAACTATTATTTTGCCTGCAATTCAAATTACTTGCACCTGGCTGCTGGTCGGCTAAACTTAAAAATATGAAAATCTGGATCGGAAAACATTTCCACCTCTCTATCATTGTCGGAGTTGTTATTTTGACAGTCTTGGGATGCAGCTCGAGTACAAAAGAGCGTGCTACCCTTGAGGAGCTTGAGGACGAAACAAGCTTAAAGGCAGACCAAGAGGAGATAGCGGAACTTCGCAAAGACATTAAAGACGAAGTCAAATTTGAGAACGATCGTTTAGCCGAAACATTGAAGCGTTGGAAGGACCAGCGCATGCCGCCGGAAAGGCTTCGGGACCGATTTAATGACGAAATCCGAAAAATGCGGGCAAAGCTTGATTCTCGCCACCGACGCTTACGCACAGAGTTCCAACGAGACCAAACAGACCGCCGTAAGAAATTTCAGGAAGAACAGAAAGATGATCGAGAGGATTTCTACTCGACAAAACCCAAAACGGATCGCCGATCCGAATTTACGCGCCGTCAATCCGAAGATCGGGAGCGGCTTAATGCTGATCTCAGAGATGAGCGCAATCGATTTGATGATCGGTTACGCGACGAAAGAAAGCTTTTTGAAGATGAAATCAAATCGCGATGGACAGAGTTTCGGCAGGAGTTTCCGGAGTACCAAAGGCTCTTTAAAGAAGCACAAGAGGCAAAAGAAAAAGAGCGCCTAGAAAAAGAAAAGGCCGCGGCTGGTAAGGCCGAAGCCGCCAAATCTGCCGCACAACCGCCAGAAGCAAAGGATGTTAATGCGGGTGGTGACGGTTGGCCAACGACAGATCCTCAAGAGCTGCAAGAGCTCGATAAGGTCAAGGGCCCCTAATTTTGCAGGAAATTTGACGCTAGTCTTTTAAGATCAAATACGCATGGTCTTTGGTCAAGATTTTGTATTTACCTCGGTCTAGTCCACCAAGGGTCAAGCGGCCAATCGCGACGCGCTGGATTTTCAAGATATCGCAACCAACTTTGATGAACATTCTTCTGAGCTGATTGTGGCGACCTTCGGTCAGTACCACTTTGTACCAATCATGTTGAGCGCCGGTTTTCAGCTTCTCAATATGCTTCACCCTTGAGCGGCCCTCGGCAATCGTCACGCCTTGTCGCAGTCGTAACATTTTTTCGGGGGAAAGTTTGCCTTTGAGTTTTATTTTATAAACCTTGCGAATTTCGCTTTTCGGATGAGCCACTTGCTGTGCCAATTCACCATCGTTAGTGAGCAGAATAAGGCCTTCGCTGTCGTAATCTAATCGTCCGACGGGGAAAACCCGTTCTTTGACTCCAACCAGTAGGTCTTTTATGGTTGTTCGTTCTTCCGGGTCTGACAGTGTGGTCACCACGCCGGTGGGTTTATGAAGTGCAATGTAAACATGTTTTGAAGGTGATCGAAGAAGCTTCCCGCTAACCTTTACGGCATCTTTGCCGGGAATTACTTTGACGCCCATTTCAGTGATACGTCGGCCGTTGACCGTAACGTCGCCTAATCGGATGAGATCTTCGGCATGACGACGACTTGCAACTACACAATCGGCTATAAATTTTTGTAATCGCACACCTTGGGTATTCACTGAACGACTCACTTGAAATTAAATCACTTCGGGCGCGGCCACCTGTTTGATGTGTTTAGCTAATTCTCGAAGCCGAGAGTACAGCGCCTTGTCATCAGGGAATATCTGATCAAAGGCAATCTGTCCACTCTCAAACGCAGTCCGGGCAAAGCTTTCAGACCCAGGTGTCGAAGTTTTAATCATTTGGATTGAGCGATCCAGCACATTGATGAGCTCAATGTAATAGGGGTCGCTGGGGCGATAAATATAAAATCTCTCTAGTTTTTTAAGGGCGAAGAAAAGGCGGTGGTCCTGAGTAATTCCGGTGAGCTTAACGACTTGGCTTTGGCGAAAAGAAGTACCTGTTACGATTTGGGCCTCAATGCCATGGCTTTGAATGACAAATCGAATCTGATAGTGGGGGTTGGGGCGGATTTTTTGAATTTCCGTTGGGGCCAACTCAAGCCCGGCGTCGTAGAAGAGCTCCTGGTCGGGGCCAATCGGGATGAGTGAGGCGCCCTGAACATAGCTTAGATTTGAATAAGTTCTGACCCGAAGGGATCCGTTTAAACTTTTTATTAAGGCGACCATTCGGCACTGACCATCAGGAATCAGGCGGAGATTCTCGCCTTCTTTTAATTGGCCTTGTTCATAGTTTTTAACGGCGGCATACAAGTTTTCAGCCTGTTCGACGTTGATGAGCTGCATTCTTGGTAAATTGTAAAGCTGATCAAGGGTTAATGGCTGCCCACTATGAGCGCAGAAGCGCTGCAAGCACTCAAAAATATCTTTTGCCAGTGTGGCTTTGCGTTCTTGCCAATAGGGCATTTGCAGGCAATCAGTAAAAAACTGATTGATAAGACCCGGGGAGATAGGTTGAGTCGCTGGGGCAAAGTTCTTGAGGTAATGGTAAAGTGCCACCCGGCCGCTATCTTCTTCCTTCAGGGATCCTAATATAAATGAAATGAGATCCGAAACCTGCCTCATATTCTATAACTTTAGGGGGTCTAGTCGACTCTTGTCTAGACCAGGATCTTGATCGGGGTGAAACTGGACCTTGCGACTGCAATCCCAAGCCAGGTAAGCTTAAGAGTATGTCACGACAGATACATCCTGGACTTTTTGGAAGTATGGAAAATCAACCGTTGGGTGCTGAGGTGCTTCCTCTGTTCGAGTCGGTCCAAGCTGGGCCTACGGCGGAAGAGCTCAATCAAGCGATCGAAAAAGTAAGATTTGAAGCCGAATCGGCGGCAAAATCGGCTTCATTGAGAGCGGAAAAGCTGACTCAAAAAGTGATGACTCTTGAAGACCGCCTTCGCCAAGTGAGTGGCGAAATCAACGATAGACTCGTTTACCTGGCCGCGCGCCTTAAAGATAAGGGTTCGGTGGATGGAAAAGTTGAAGCGCTATTAGAGCGCCATAACCAAGTTGTTCAGTCATTTGAATTAAAGTTGAGCCAGGCCACCCGGCTTATCGAAAATCAAGCTCTTCAGATTGCGCGTTATCAAGAGGCGCTCGATGAAGCACGACGCCAACTAGAAAAGCTCAAGCGCATTTAGCGAGATTTTGTTTTGGCAATTCGCTGCAAAAAGTCATCGGAATTAACGAAACCCGTAACCGTGAGATCGTCTTGAACCAGGCCCTTGCTATTAATGAAGAGCACTGTCGGCAGCCCCTTGATATTGAATTTCTTTTGAATGGCCAACACTTGTGCGGTCTGAGTTGTCGCATCCACTCGAAGTTTCAGAAAATCCCTTGAGGCCTCAACGACAGCTGGAGATGAAAAAGTGTATTGCTCAAGTTCATGGCAGGCGGCACACCACTCGGCGGTGAAGTCAATAATCATGGGTTGTTTGGCCACGATGGCTTTGTCATAAATTTCGTTGTTGTAAGTGGAAAAACTAAGGCCGGTTTGCTCAGGGCGCGATATGAGCGAAGCCGGTTGCCACAATGAAATCGCCAACCAAACTGAGGCCATGGTCACTATGGAGAACATGGACCCTTTCCAAAGCCGCCCGCTCATTGTTGTCGGTGCGGGGCCAAAAGCACCGAGGTGAGAAGCGCTTAGGATTAATAAAAGGCCGACGCCGAGGTTCCAGATCAAAATCGAAAGGAATGGCTTAGCGAAATAAAGAGCGGCACCGAAAAGCATGTAACCCGTGAGGACTTTAAAATTTTCCATCCAAGGCCCTGCTTTGGGTAACCTTGTCACGAGGCCCGAAAAGGTGCCTAAGATTAAGAACGGAAGGCCTAAACCCAATGCAAAAACAAACAAGAGCCCAAAGCCAAGACCCGCATTTTTAGTCTGAGCGACAAAAGTCAAAACCCCGACTAAAACGGGACCGACGCATGGAGAAGCGACGATGCCCGAAATGAGTCCCGATAAAAATGCTCCTTGGTAACCTTTGCCCGTATCAGCGGTTCCCAATCGATTTCTTATAAATGCCGGCACTTGCAATTCGAATAAGCCCATTTGGCTTAGCCCCATGAACACAAAGAGAGTTGAAATGGCTCCGACGACCCAGGGGTTGGCAAGAAGGCTTCCAAATAGGGCCCCAGAAAGGGCTGCGCTTAGACCCAAAAGTGAATAGGTCAGGGCGATTCCCAAAACATAGACGAGACTTAATGCAAAGGCCTTGAGCCGTTTTGTGTGCGCCGCTCGCGCTCCGATTATTGAAATGGTGATTGGAATCATTGGAAACACACAGGGTGTAAAACTTGTGAGTAGTCCTCCGATAAAAACCACGATCCACAAAATGAATCCGCCGGCCGCCAACGCTCCTTGAATATCAAAAAGCGAAACCATGGCCGAAGGAGAAAGACTTGTCTTCATGGGTTTGGTAATCGAATAGGGGACAGATAAAGGAACAGTCTTGGGTAGCAAGCAGTAGGTGTCGCTGCAGATTTGGTAAGTAAACTTAAACTCTGCGACGTATTTTCCAGGTTGGGCCGATTGAGTAAAAATAAGTGGGGCTTTGATTGATCCTTGGTTTTCAAGGCCTTCGCGATCGCGCTTAGAAAACTTATCAAAAAATTTTATTGTTGGAGAAATCTGTAACTCGCCTAAGGCCAACCCTTCGGGGGCCTGAACGACAAGCTTCATCATGTCTTTGTAGGCGTGATGGCCTGCAATGAGATCGAACTCGATGGTCACTTGCGGGTGCTGGCTTCCGTCAATTTCTACGGGATCTAAAAATGCCCTGATGGTCACCGGTTGGGGAGGAACAGTTGGCGATTGGGCAAGCGCTCCAGTCGCGCTTAACAGGGCAATAATAATGCTAAATCCTAGGCGTCTCTTCATGATGGTTCCTCGGTATGCTTATCGGGTGTTTGGACGCGTCAATCAAGAGAAGAAAAGCAGGCTTTTATCACCTCATCCATATGCTGGACTAAGGTAAACCTCATGACCTTTTTTACTGAAGCGGGAAGGGATTTAAGGTCACGTTTGTTTTCTGATGGAAGGATCACATGACGATAACCCATCCGTTGAGCGGCCAAAACCTTTTCTTTGATTCCTCCGACTGGAAGAACCTGACCATTAAGAGTTAACTCACCGGTCATGGCGATCCCGGCCTTCATGGAGCGCTTTGTGACAAGGCTCAAGAGGCAAACGGCCATGGTAATGCCAGCGCTGGGGCCGTCTTTTGGAACGGCACCGGCGGGAATGTGCAAATGAATTGTCTTAGACTCGAAAAACTTTCTGAACTTGGGACCATCAGCAAAATTTTTGACGTATGTCCACGCAATGTTAGCGCTCTCATTCATCACTTGGCCCATTTGTCCGGTCAGTTTAAGTTCACCTTTTCCATCCACCGCAACCGCTTCGATGGTGAGCGTTTCTCCTCCGAGCGCAGTCCAAGCGAGGCCTACGCTGATTCCAGGACGCATTTTCGGCTTTGACTGATCCGTAAACGGTGGCTCTCCAAGATAGCGAACGAGATTTTTGGGGCTGACGTTAAGAACAGTCGCTTTTTTTGAGGCGATTTTCATAGCCGTAGTACGGGCTATCTTTTCGATCCATTTTTCGAGATTGCGAACACCGGATTCTCTTGCGTATCCCTGGATAATCTTTCGAAGAGCCTCTCTCGAAATCCTTAACTGTCGGTTGCGAAGCCCATTTTTTTCGAGCTGCTTTGGAATAATATACTTTTCCGCAATGGCCAGTTTCTCTTCTTCGATGTAGCCCGAAATACGAATGACTTCCATTCGATCAAGTAGCGGCTGAGGGATCGTATCAAGTTGATTGGCAGTACAAATAAAAAGGGCGCGACTGACGTCAAACTGACAATCTAAATAGTGATCCAAAAACTCGGAGTTTTGTTCTGGATCGAGTGCTTCTAGCAAGGCGCTCGAAGGATCGCCTCGCAAGTCACTTCCCATTTTATCTATTTCATCGATCATGAAGACCGGATTGTCAGCACCTGCTTTTTTAAGTCCTTGAATGATCTTTCCGGGCATGGCGCCAACGTAAGTGCGGCGGTGCCCTTTTATTTCGGCTTCGTCGCGCATTCCTCCTACGCTAAAGCGAAAGAAGGGGCGATTAAGTGCTTTCGCAATACTTTTTCCTAAGGATGTTTTTCCTACGCCCGGCGGCCCGACAAAGCAGATGATGCTTCCTTTGGCGTCTTTCTTAAGGTGCCGGACGGCAATGAATTCAAGAATGCGCTCTTTGACGTCTTTCAAACCAAAATGATCTAAGTTGAGCTGACGTTTGGCACCCGACAGGCTTGTAGACTCTTGGGCGCTGACTCCCCAGGGAAGAGTTGTTAGCCAATCGAGGTAGCTATAAGAAACTCCAAATTCTGAACTGTTTTCGTTGAGTGTTTCTAGCTTCTCAAGTTCATCGTTGATTCGTTTGAGAGCCTCTTTCGGAGGTTTAATTTTTTCTAACCGGTCTCGAAACTTTTTTACGGCCGATGTTTTTTCATCAATCGATACGCCGAGCTCTTTTTGTATAAGCTTGAGCTGTTCATTCAAGAAGAATTCTCGCTGGGATTTGGATACATTTTCATTAATCTGGTTTTGAATTTTGCTTTGAAAATTATGAACATCGATTTCTTTTTTTAACAGGCCCAACAATTTTTCTAGGCGAGTTTTGATGTTCAAGATACCTAAAAATTCCTGATAAGTTTTATTGTCGCGAATCAGAATGCTAGAAAGGAGGTCTGCTAATTTGCCGGGCCCGTCGACGTTAGCCATAGCCAAGCGCATTTCTTCGGTGATCAAAGGGTTGTCTTGGCTAATTTGTTTGAATTGATTAACCACTGTGCGCGCCAAAGCCTCTGTTTCCACATCTTTTACGAGAAGATCTTTGAGATATTCGACTTGTGCAACAACGGGAGGCTTGTTTTGAAGGATCTTTTGAATTTCAAATCGACGAAGGCCATTAAACAGAATGGAAAGACTTCCGTCGGGAAGATTAATTTTTTTAAAGATACGACCCACAACGCCAATAGGAGCGAGATTCTCTTTGCTAACAGTCTTGGTTTCTCCGGAATGTTGAATAACGACTCCCAAAAATCCTGAATCAGGAGATTGCCCATAGGTCGCTGATGTCAGGTAGTTGATTAAATCTTTTTGGCGGTCGTGACTGAGAATCATGGGAACGATCATTCCCGGAAAAATAACGGCGTGACCGACGGTGAGCAGGGTCAGATTTTGCGGCAACAGATCGGCCACGGGGACTGGCTTGTTGGTGTCGTCATTGGTGACATCGGCAACATCGACGGTTTCAATGGGGTTTCCGCTGGTGTCGATTAACTTAACCGAATCTTCTTCATTATAGTTCTTTGCCATGCCTGGAATATGGACGTTAATTAGGATTTGTCAAAAAGATTGTTGTGCCACGTTAAGTCTGGGATATGTAAGGGTTTTTAGTAAAGGTCATTTGATCAGTTATCTGGCAAAAGGGCATCGGGCTTCATGCATCAGTCAAAAGGGGCCGGGCTGGGCCCGGCAATTAGTCGTCCCGCTTGAGGAGAAAGGTTCCAATCAGAAAGCTACGGCGATTCGAGACGGTTTTTGAATTATTAGCGAGTGTTATCCGATTACTGTTTTCCGTGAAGAACCGATAGACCGTTCGCCGATCTGTTTCCCTTTCTCGATTTTTCGGTGCCTGCTTTCAGCGAAGGCACACGAAAAATCAT
>JADLCR010000104.1 GCA_020847095.1 Oligoflexia bacterium
ACAAGATCAAATGGTAACCGCCGTTTCTATGACCCTTGTGGGAGTGTTTATTTCATTCAGTGACAACCTCATTCGCCCTCTTGTCATAAAAGGGCGAGATAACATGCACCCGTTTTTAGCTCTCATCGCAATTTTTGGTGGAGTAAAGCTCTTTGGGTTTTTTGGAGTCTTTGTTGGCCCAATCGTTGCCGCCATGTTAGTAGCGCTGCTCGAACTCTGGCCCCATATTGGCGGCCAACTGGGAATTCAATTTTACAATCGAAAAAGGACACGTAAGCCTTGAAGCCGAAAGTTTTACGTCAGGCCGAAAAGCATCTTAAAGAAGCCGATCGGTATTTGCACAAGATCATAAAGAAAGCGGGCCCTTGCTCAATCAAGGTTAATCGCACGGCCACTCCATACGAGGCCCTTGCACGTTCCATTATTTATCAACAACTTGCGGGTCGAGCGGCCGAAGCAATTTATAAAAAGTTTTTGGCTCTCTTCGGCAATAAAATGCCTCCTCCCAAGATTTTGAGCCGGGCAAGCGTTGCCAAACTTCGAAAAGCAGGCATTTCGCGCTCCAAAGCCCTTGCCTTGATCGATTTAGCCAAAAAAGTTGAAGCCAAGGTCATTCCCAATCGAGCTCAATGTAAAAACTTGAGCGACGACGAAATTATCGAGCGATTAGTCGTTGTTCGAGGTATCGGCCCCTGGACTGCCGAAATGTTTTTGATTTTTTACCTAGGAAGAATTGATGTTTTTCCGGCGACTGATTACGGAGTAAGAAAAGGATACTCCATTTTAACAAAAAGTCGAAATCTTCCGCGCCCCAAAGAATTTAAAGAAAAGAGCGAAACGTGGAAACCGTTTCGCTCTATTGCTGCCTGGTATTTTTGGCGCGTGCTTGACTAAGCCTCTAAACGCTTTGAATGAAGGGGAGGCGTGACTCCTTTACTCGATCCCGTCGCATGCCCGAGATATTCTTCTTGAGTAAATTCATCCACTTGAATTGCCTGCCATCGAACAGCCTCAGAGTTAACAAGATCCTGGTGCTCTTCTTTATTGATCACTCCTTTTTCAAGGGCGTTTTTATAAAGTTCTGCACCCTTGGCTTTTGCCAAAACTTTTTCGTGAACTGCTTTTCGAATCTTTTTCTCGGCTGTTTCAGCCCGTTTGCAAACCTTAAACGCATGTTCTAAGCGACCGAGAGCTTCTTCGGAACTTTTAGGGATATAAATTCCGTCGGCAAAACGGTCACGTTGTTCGCCATCGGTTGTAACTAATGACACAATTTTGTGAGAATGATTGTCGGTGTCTCGCGATGCAAGACTGTTTAGCTGGGACCACCAAAGCAATGGGCCACCGAAAAACCATGATAAACCAGGCACCGGCAAGTTTTTTAAGATTCCATCAAACGCCTGTTGAATTTCGTAAAGGGCCATATTCATCGTAAAATGAACAAATGGCAGATCTTCTTTTCTTTTGCCCTCAGCAACCCAGCGTCTCAAAATTGCGGTTCCAATAAACATCCATGACAAAATATCCGCAAAACGACCGGTGATTTTCTCTTTCATTTTGAGCTGTCCACCTAGGGCGGCCATGGCAATGTCACTGAGTATGGCAAACGAAGCCGAAACCCAGGCGAGCTTTCTGTAATACCGAGCTACCGAGCCCTGTACGGGGCTCCAATAAAGCCAGCCGCGACTGACGCTTAACAAGATCGACCTGAATGTGTTTCGCACCACATGTCCAATGTGACCCCAAAACGCGCGATCAAATCCGTTGAGATCATTTTTCTCAACGGCGTTAACTTCTTTAAATGCGAAGGGGTGGGCGCGCAATGCTCCTTGCCCGAAAATCATTAAGGTGCGAGTGAGTATGTTAGCGCCCTCTACAGTAATTCCGATAGGAACACTTATGTAATAGTGTGCAATTAGATTTCTGGGTCCACGAGAAATGGCAGCTCCGCCCAAAACGTCCATGGAATCATTGATGGCCTTGCGACCGAGTTCAGTTGACCAATATTTGGCAATAGCGGTGATCACCGGAGGTTTTATTCCTTTATCTAAGCCCCCGAGAACAAATCTTCTCATGGCTTCACCGGCATACGCGATTCCCGCAATTCGAGCGATGGGCTCTTCAACACCTTCAAATTTAGAAATACTTACGCCAAATTGCTTTCGAATAACTGCATGATTGGTCACGACACGAAGTCCCAGCTTCATGCCTCCGACATTCTGACCAGGCAAACTAATACCACGCCCAGCTGCCAAACATTCCATTAGCATTTTCCAGCCCAGACCAGCTCCACCTAGCCCTCCGACGATACAATCTTCGGCTAATACTTCGACGTCTTTACCTTGAGTTGGGCAATTCCAAAACGGAACACCGAGAGGATCGTGTCGTTTTCCAAGTACCACTCCCGGTGTGTGAGACGGAATCAAAGCGCAGGTGATGCCAAGGTCTTGGCCTCTTCCTAGAATATTTTGAGGATCGCGAAGTTTGAATGCTAGACCCAGCGTGGTCGAAATGGCCGCAAGAGTAATCCAACGCTTGTTCCAGTTAAGCCGAACATACACCTTTCCGTCTGATCCTTTAAATAATACTCCACTTGCTTCTATAGATCCGGCGTCACTGCCCGCTCCAGGTTCGGTTAAGGCAAAACATGGAATCTCTTCGCCTGTTGCAAGCTTGGGTAATAATCTTTTCTTTTGCGCTTCAGTTCCGTAATGAATCAATAACTCCGCAGGCCCCAAGGAATTTGGAACCATAACCGTCACACCTACAGGAACACTGCGGGTGCATAGCTTGTGTATAACCTCACTATGAGCAAGGGCCGAAAATCCAAGACCCCCATATTCTTTAGGAATAATCATGCCTAAGAATTTTTCACGCTTAATGATGTTCCAGGCTTCTTGAGGAATTTCTTTGGATTGCCAAATTTGCCAGTCGTTGACAGCCTCGCAAAGCTTTTCAACAGGCCCGCTGAGAAAAGCTCGTTCTTCAGCTGTAAGATCTGGATATGGTTCTTCCATCAGCTTTTTGAAATTTGGCCTTCCCGAAAAAAGGTCACCCTCGACCCAAACAACTCCCGCTTCGAGAGCAACGCGCTCAGTTTCAGAAATCTTCGGAATAAACTTTAGTGCTTTCATGATTTTCATCACAGGTGCCGTGACAATAAATTGCCTGAGTGGTCGGACGTTAAATAATACGGCCGCCACACAAAAGCCCCCTATTAGCCACTCAGGAGCTCCAAATCCAACGAGCGCAGCGAGACCCAAGAAGGTCCAGGCAATGAGCGGTGCACCCCAAAAGCCGAACGCCATTATCAAAATGATGAAGGCTAAATGGGCTTCATGAGTGTAGGTTGTTTGAAAGATTCCAAAAAAAGAACTCACGTGTCACCTCCAAGGATGAATTTCAATTCATCAATTAGTGTACTCCTAATTTGAAAGACAGTGAAATCCTTCAATAAATCCCTCTCTTAAAGGTCTGAATTAGTGTCGAAACCCTAGACAATTGTTTGACCAGATTTGGTCCGCCCTCAATTTTTGGATATGAGCACCGTTTAAAGCGTAACGCAGCTGGTCGATACCTTGCTCTTAGTGAACCCAGAGGAGATATGGGTTTATGAATCGACTTGCCTTTGGCCTAGTAGTTTTTATGGGATTAACAATAATGGCGTGTACCCCCGCCACCTTTATGGAAGTAAAGGCCAAGCAGGCTGGGCTCACACCAAGCGGTTCGCCGACACCGGGACCAACCATATCGCCTACTCCCCCTCCCGCCCTTTCAAATTTCGGAATGGTGAGTAATCAAACTCAATGTGTCATCTGTCACTTAAACGTTTACGGCAATTTAGGCTCCACTGATTCTAGCCCGTTTAGCCTTCACATCAATTCGATGGGAACGATATACGGCAACGTGTTTGCTAATCATCCAATTGCACGACAGACTTTCGATACCTTAACAGGCCAAGTGATTAACTCAGTGGCCGATCCAATTCATAATTTGCTCGAACGAATTCTGCCTGGCCCTACTCGAGTGACTCGAGTTGGTGTGGCCAATTCATTCACTATTTCTGACAACCTCCTGAACACGGATCAAACGGGAATATCATTTCCGACTTTCAAGGCCGCCAAGATTTCGGCGGGCGCTCAGGGCACAATCAAGCAAAACGGCTCCACCATTGTAGATAAAATCCGAAACGGAAATCTCATCTTAGACGGTCGTTCGCAAACAATCGAAGTTTCTGGAGAGACTTATATAAATGGCGACCTTATCATTCACGGCAATTTCCGAGGTCTCGGAACCATTTATGTTAATGGGACGATTTTTATTCCTGATGACATAGTTGTCGAAAACAATGCGACTCTTTTTAGCGGCTATCGATCAGCCGTCACAAGTGCTGACACGATTGCGCAAGCAGCAGTCTCAAACGGAATTGCAGGTCTTCGCTTAGGCGCTTCTCAACATATAATCATTGGCTATCCCGGAGCGGTGCCAGCAGGATTTAACCTGATGACGGCGGCATTTCCGCCTGATACACGACTGAAAAATTACGTCGCTGGTCGTGATAATTCTAACTATGTTTACAGCAGCTATTACAGCTACAACAAAGTGAACAATGTGACGAGCCAAACGGCCGTTTACGATGGAACAAACTGGAACATTCAAAATCGAACAAGACTTGAAGCCGCATCGAACTATCTCAATGAGATGTCGAACTACGGCCTTGCGCCAGCTTCCGTTCGAGCGCGCGTTTTTGATTCGGCTCACGACCCTAACTATTTAGCAAGGCTCAAACCTGAGTATGACCTTCCTGCTCAAGTTTGTGGAACCGGCAAAAACTTTCGAGTCGGATTTGGAACCGTCGCTCGTATCGACGCAACACTTTACGCCCAACAATCAATTGGTGGTGTTGTCACCGGCGGCGGAAACGCCGTGGTGAACGGCGGTGTTATCACTCAAACTTTGGCGTTCTTGCCCGGAACCGGTTACGAGCTTGAATCTTGGGGCGCTGATCCCGGTGGCGTCGGAGTGACTCGAGTGGCCAAAATATTTGAACTTCAAAAAAATTGCGCGGACATTGTCAATGGCGGCTCAGGACAATTCTTTTTGCCTTACTCAACGGTCAACCCCATAAACGGTGTTGAATCAGGAAAAAGCATCATCACTTACGACTACCGTTTAAGGAACGGCGGCGCAGGTTTTGATATCATGAGAACGCCCGGCTACTGATTTCTCTTGGATGATTCACGATCCATGTTAGCATTTCTCCAACAAGGGGGAATCTCATGGGTCAATTCGCTAGCATTATTCTTTCCGTACTTTTCATTTCTCAGGGAGCATTTGCTTCTACCGCTGCAACAGAAACATTTTTGGTTGGATTCTATTCAGATGTCATTCGAAAAGGCCTACTCCACGAAATGGCTCAAGAGAAAATCCTTCAAACCGATTACATTAAAGAGCTTCGCATCAGTGTGGTTCAAGCTCAATCTGATCGTTTAAACAAATGGGTTAGCAAAAATAAATTCGCCGTTCGGTTTGCCGAAAAGAGCCTAACTTGGAAAGCCGATCAGGTCGAATCAGCTCCACTTCCGAAGCAAGCCAAAGGACTTTGGGCAATGAAGGCGATTAATGCCGGAGAAGCCTGGGAGATCACTCGAGGCAATAGGAACATTATTGTAGCCGTAACTGACACAGGAACCTTTCGCGATCATCGCGAGCTGAAATCTAATCTTTGGGTCAACGTTGGCGAATCAGGCAAAGACGCCAACGGAAAGGACAAATCAAAAAACAAAATAGATGACGACGGAAATGGTTACGTTGATGACCTCAATGGATTCAACTTTGTTTGGAAAAATGGAAATTGCACTGATGATCATTACCACGGAACGCATGTGGCCGGAACCATTGGAGCTACGGAAGGCGATAACAGCGGCATTATGGGAGTTATTCCCGAAGTCTCGATTATGACCATTAAGTTTTTAAACGATTCAGGTCATGGCAAGACCGAAGACGGAATAAAGTCTATTATTTACGCTGTAAATAACGGAGCCAAAGTCATTAATGCCAGCTGGGGAGGCGATGAATTCAGCCAGGCCATGGCCGATGCCATCGAGTATGCAAATTCAAAAGGTGTTCTCTTTGCCGCCGCCGCGGGAAATAGTTTTTCCGATATAGATAAAGATCCTCATTACCCCGCAAGTTTTGAACATCCCAATGTCATTACCGTTGGCGCCTCGTCGGACCCCGACGATATGTCGTTTTTTAGCTGCTATGGTAAACGCTCGGTGGATCTGGCGGCTCCCGGCTCGTACATTTACTCGACCTTCAATCCTCGATGGGGAACAGCTCACCATGAATTTTATGAAGTCATGAGCGGAACTTCCATGGCCACACCCCATGTGGCAGGAGCCGCAGCCCTTGTATGGGCGGCAAATCCGAGCTTGAGCCATCTTCAGGTAAAAGAAATTCTGATTTCAACGGTCGCGCAAGCCAAAGACTGGAACGGAAAATCGGTAAGCGGAGGCATTTTGAATCTCGGTGCCGCCGTCAAAAAAGCAAAAGACCTCGCTTTGAAATGAGATTACTGAACGATTGTTATGCCTATAAGCAATTGAAATCACTAAAGTAAGTTATAGGCATTTGGCCTTTAGTAAAGCCTATCAGCTACCGATAAAACCTCTGGTGGGCTGTATGTGGCTTAGTCACGATAAGATTACGAAAAGACTTAATAATTCCAAGGGTCTTGGCATTAGCGAAGCCATGCTTGCAATGGCCGTTGTGGCAATCGCAGCGCTTGCCGTATCGTCATTCATCATTTACCAAAAACGAGATGCCTCACGCCTTGGAAAAAGCACCTCCTGCCAAGAAGTTTTGAACTGGGCCATCAATAGCATCAAATCTCGAGACAATAAGCAGACGATCACCGACTGCTTTCCGTGGAATATCGACCCGGCCAATGGATTAATAGTTGCAACAAATTACCGCTGTCAAAGTTTAGATATTGATCCAGGTTCAACGGCCGATAATTTTGTTGCCTCATATGATCCGACACTTGCAGGCAATACAGCGGTTCGCGGGTGGGTCAACGCGTGGAATATTCAAAACACCACTCAGCGCCTAACTTATTTGATAAATCGAAAAGCCGCGCTAAACGAAAACCTGTGCGCGGACCCGGGAACCGATTGGACCGATAGTTTGATCACCCAAGAATTTGGAGATCCTTCTAACGTCATTACAAATTTCACCAACCCTCAGCTTTTACTAAAAATCACTCGGCTTCAAAGCGGCTCTCCTTTGGGTGCTAACACTTGTTTACCCGCATCGACTTTGCAACTTCGGCCTCGAGGCCTCGCCTCAGTTGGCGGTTCCAATCTCAATGAAGACAATTCGTACAAAGTCGATGTGACATTTAACTACGTCGATCAAAATCTTCCAAAAACCTGCAGCCGCTCAACCACGATTGGCTACGATGGTGATTCAATGCCTCCTTCAATCTTAGATATGAATGGAGGCCAGAACTCAGTCACTTTGACTAACGGAAACGGCGTTTCATTTATCAACACA
>JADLCR010000105.1 GCA_020847095.1 Oligoflexia bacterium
CGATCATTCGACAAATCAACTTTTCATTGCACAGTTACCCGGACAATTTTCCGAAACGGGATTTTTCTGAATATTTATCTAAGATTTTAGATTTCACAGATAACATCATAGCTTTACGCCCTGAGCTCTTTATAAATTTCCGCCTTTGGACCCTTCGAGATCCAAAAACCATTCAAAACGCCAATAAAAAAATGCTGGAATTTATTGAAATGCATTATGGGTTCAAGATGGCCAAGTCTCTGGATGTCCGGTTCAACAAAAGCTTCAAAATTAAAAATCGTTTGTATCTTCGCTTTGACACCGAATTCACGTGGCCAAGCCCCCAGCAACCATTTCTCAGCACTCAGGGAACTTGCTACGGACTCTCAAATCATTTTGGAATCTTGGCAGACGGCACTGTTGTGCCTTGTTGCCTGGATAAAGAGGGAGACGTTAAGCTGGGGAACATCGAACATAATTCAATTGCTGAGATTTTAGAGTCGCCAAAGGCAAAAAAAATCCTAGAGGGCTTTCGCCATCACCGTCTCGTTGAGGATCTCTGTCAGCGCTGCACTTACATTCGTCGATTTGATAAAAAACTTTCCCAAACCTACCCAGCAGCTAATCAGTGAAAATACTTTTGGATCTTACGCAGTCCACGCAAAATACGAGGACTGTTATAAACCCAAAGTTTAAAATCATATTTAATACGATTGAAAAATGAGTAATCGGGTTGATTGCGATAATATTTCATACCCTTATAGGTCTGGTACTTAATGAAATCTTTGGTGATAAACAGATTCCCAAACTTCAATTGCGACGGAATAAAATGGGCGGTTAGTGATTTGCGTGAAAAACTTGGATCGATAGTTTCTAGGGCC
Source organism: Oligoflexia bacterium (assembly GCA_020847095.1). Taxonomy (GTDB): domain Bacteria; phylum Bdellovibrionota; class Bdellovibrionia; order JABDDW01; family JABDDW01; genus JADLCR01. The sequence continues at coordinate 861 of JADLCR010000105.1, forward strand.
CCATGAATGGTTCGTGAATTCCAAAAGATGACATCGCCTTTTTTAAGTGCGGGGGCCACCACACGATCTCTATTTTGATCAAAATATTTCTTCATTCGCTTGAGCCATTCGGAATGGGGCAAATCCAATTCTTGGCCCAGTAAATCCACATCTAGAGTTTTTGGGATTACAAAAAACCTTCCCGCTTTTTCGTCAATATCTTCTAAAGCAATCCAAGCCGCGGTCATTTGGCCAAGCGGGATAGAATCCAAGTACCACCAATCTTGGTGGGGCACAGTTGCCGTATTAGCGTCAAACATCATGGTTTGCATCAAGTTGAATTCGGCTTCTGTTGTAACGCCTCTTAAAGCTCCAATTAATTCAGGGCTAAAGAACACTTGCCTCGCGGCCTCAGCGAACTCCGGAAAAGGAGCCATGTCATGGATATCCAAGAAGGATTGCTTAACAAATCCGTGTTCTGTAAAGGCATTGGGCTCATACCTTCCGGTGCTCTGCCTAAAAAATGGATATTTTGAATTCAAGATTTCTTTTTTGTACTGGTTTAAAAGTCGATCAACCAATTGCGAAGGAATGACCTGAGGAACGACGACGTAGCCATGTTCGGAATAATAGTCACGTGGCGAAAGCTTAGCTGGAGTTTCAAATGATTGTGAAGATTTGGACGTAACCTCAAGCTCCATGAATTAAATTCCTCCATTTGGACTTTTAAAAATCATTATTGACTCTCTTCAGGCAATGCAATTTAAAAAGGCTTATCCGACAGAAACGAACTGATATGAGGAGACTAAATTGAAAGCCAAAGAACGCTGCTCCTGGGCAAGTGACCCTCTAAACGCTGTTTATCACGATAAAGAGTGGGGCCGCCCCATCCATGATGATAAAAAGCTATTCGAGCTCTTAACCCTGGAGGGGGCTCAGGCGGGTCTCTCTTGGTTGACAGTGTTGAAAAAGCGCTCCGAATACCGAAAGGTGTTTGCGGGCTTTGACCCGAAAAAAGTCGCTCATTTTGATTCAAAGATTAAAAAGCAGATCCTCAAGAATCCCGGCGTGATCCGTAATAGACTGAAGATTGATTCTACCATTACTAATGCCCAGGCTTTTTTGCGTGTGAAGCAGGAATTTGGAACATTTGACCGATACATTTGGAGCTTTGTTAATCATCGCCCCATCGTCACGAGGCGGCGTTCACTTAAGGATTTCCCAGCTCGCACGGCCATTAGCGATATGATGAGTAAAGACCTTAAACGACGCGGGTTTCGATTCGTCGGAACCACAATATGTTATGCCTTTATGCAGGCCTGCGGCCTCGTGGATGACCATATGGCAACGTGCTTTGTCGCGAAATCCAGGCCTTCTAAATCGAAGGCTTAAGCCTCAAATCGCATATATTGATTATGAGTTTTTGCAGACCTACTGGCCTAAAGTTTTGGTCTCAACAAATGGATCAAAGCATGCTAGTCTGTATAGCGGTATTAACGAAGTCGTTTTCTCGAGTCGAGCTTTGGGCATTTCGTCCTGGTCCTCCTTGAGGCGACCCCAGTCCTTAATGGAGGAATTAATGGGTAAAAAACTATACGTAGGCAATCTTCCTTTTTCAACAACCGAGGCAGCACTGTCTGAACTGTGCTCACCTTACGGAACCGTTGAATCCGCTCGGCTAATTACCGATCGCGATACTGGCCGAAGCAAAGGGTTTGCCTTTGTTGAAATGTCTTCTGACAGCGAAGCTGCTGATGCCATTTCTGCATTGAATGGCAAAGAAATCGAAGGCCGAGCACTCACTGTGAACGAAGCTCGTCCCCAGGAGCCCCGCAACAATCGTGGCGGTGGCGGATTTGGTGGCGGTAAGCCCCGCGGTGGTGGCGGATTTGGTGGCCGCTCACGCTTCTAATTTAGATCTTATTGATTTAGATACTGAGACCGCCTCGAGAAATCGAGGCGGTTTTTTTATGATTTTTTGATTTCTTCGAGCGCCTTTTCAATTTCTTGAACACGCTTTTTGAGTTCAACGCCCGAACGCCAAACCACCTGATTTTTCATGTAATCCTGTAGCGGAAGGGTCGGAATGCCCGCGTACACACCAGGCTCTAAGACGTCCTTACTGACCCCTGCGCGATGAACCAAGACAACGTCATTTCCAATTTCCATATGGTCCAAAATTCCCGTTTGTCCGCTCGTGATCACGCGATCGCCAATTTTGGTTGAACCAGCTACGCAAAGCATGGCCGTTAAAAGGCAATCCTGTCCAATTTGAACATTGTGAGCGACGTGGCAAAGATTATCGAGTTTGGTTCCGGCTCCAATGCGGGTTTCTCTATAGGTGGCCCGATCGATACAGCATCCTGCGCCAATGCGAACGCGATCTTCAATAATAACTGTTCCCGTTTGGGGTATTTGATAACTTTTGCGCTTTTGGTCTTGAGCGAATCCAAATCCCTGAGACCCAATTACTGAACTGGCCTCAATAACGACATCATGGCCAATTTGACAATCGTAGCCCACGACCACACGCGGATGAATGACCACATTATTTCCTATGACCGCGCCATCTTCGATGACCGCACCACTCATGATACGACAATTTTCACCGACTTTAACCCTCGCTCCTACAACAACTAAGGGTTCGAGCACGGTATGACTTCCAATCACAGCTGTTGGGTGTACAACCGCTGATGGATGAATTCCCTTCCAGGATTCAGCAAAATCACGAGCCCCATATTTTTGTTTAATCAAGGCATGGGCCAATGGAACGTGGGGGCTAATGAGAACAGGAATTCCCGCTTCAACAAAAACACCCGCTAATTTATGACTAGTGACGACAGATCCGGGTTTACGCATGAGGGCAACTTGGACAAATTCCTGCTTATCAATAAAAACTAAGTCCCCTGGTTCGGCCGATTCGACCGGCGCTAAGCGTCGAATGGGTATTTCCGTATTTCCTTGGGCCTCTTGAATCACACCCATTGGGCCAAATTCGATAAAGAGCTGTTTAACAGTAATGCCTTGTAATGACTTCATAATCTCCCATAGGTTTCGATGGACACCCTGTTTTTATACAGGGATAATCGAGTTTCTTAACACTGAGGTACAAGAACAATCAATGGCTGAATCCCAAGGAATAAATGTCAACTTAGGGGGCATTTTGGAAGATCAAGAAAAAAGCATCTCATATTACCAGAAAGCACTTTCGCAAGTTCTTCCGGCTGAAGCATTCAAGCTCAACCCATATCGATTGATTTGGTATATTTTGTGTGTGAGCGGAACCGTTTTTGGAGTCGCTGCCGTCGCTAACCTTGAGCTTCATTGGACAGCCAAGTCCGCCGTTGGACTACTTATTGGGGCCTGCAACGGCACTTTAGGTTTTATTTGCCATGAAATTTTGCACGGAGCCGTAATTAGAAATCGAAAACTTCAGGTTTTCTTAAGCTTCTTTGGGGCAGCACCGTTTTTTATTTCCCCGACGTTTTGGAAATATTGGCACAACGTTTTGCACCACGGTAAAACCCAACAACTTATCCGTGACCCCGATGCATTTCCCAATTTGAAGATCTATAAAGCCAGTAAGTTTATGAAATTCATGTTCCCGTTTACACCGGGATCGGGCCACAAACGAAGCATTGCATATTTCTTCTTTTGGTTCTCTTTTCACAATTTTGTAGCCCAAGTCTATTTGCGTTTTCGAAACAAACTTTTTGAGTCCCTTGATCACATGCAAGTAAACATGGAATTCGTTGGACAAGTCATCGTTGCGATCGCCATTGCGGTTTGGGTCGGCCCAGCGAATTGGGTTTTTGTTTTTTTGATTCCATTGTTTATTCAAAATTACATTTTGATGAGCTATATTTCTACTAATCACAACCTCAGCCCGCTCACAAACACCAATGACCCATTAATTAATTCTTTAACCGTAACAAATCACCCCGTCCTAGAATTTTTGAACCTAAACTTTGGGTACCATGTTGAGCATCACATTTTCCCGGCCATGAGCGGAGCTTACACGCCGCTCGTTCACCGCGAGCTTAAGCGTCTTTATCCAGACAAGATTCAAGTGATGCCAAAATGGAAAGCGATGAAGGCCCTATATCAAACAAGCCGAATTTATAAATCCTCTCATATGCTCATTAATCCGGAGACAGGCCGGACTTATGACACCATTGGTTCGAAGCCCTCACCGATCATAGTGGAATCTGAAAGCCCATTACCCGTTGAGAGACCGGCGGAGTTATAATGAATCATGATTTAAAAGCATTTGGACCACTTGCCCATTTTATCGGAACTTGGGAAGGCAAAAAAGGCGATGATAAAGCCCCCGATGATCACCGTACAGGCACAGAAACGAATAAATATCGCGAACTTGTGATATTCGAGCCGCTCAGTGCGGTTAATAATCATGAGCAAACTCTTCAGGCCTTGAAGTATTCTATGAAAGCTTGGCGATTAACTGAAGCCGATCCTTTCCATGAAGAAGTGGGCTACTGGCTCTGGGATTCGGCTACATCTCAAATCATGAAGTGTTTTACAATTCCTCGCGGAATTGCCCTCATTGCGGGCGGAACAGCCAGAGCCGATTCAAAAGCATTTTCAATGAAATCAGAGCATGGATCATCTACGTACGGGGTTGTAAATAACGCATTCTTAGAGCAGGAATTTAAGATTGTTCGCTACACAATTGATGTTTCCGTGCATGATCAAAACTCTTGGAGCTATAAGCAAAACACGGAGCTCCAAATTAATGGGCAGTCAAATATCTTTAATCACACCGACGAAAATTCATTAACTCGAAAATAAAATGGGCCGCGCATAGCGCAGCCCAAATCTCTAAAATCAATTCTATAACTTATTTTTTGTCAGTCTTCTCTTCGCTGTGTTTGCACTCGCCAGTTTTGCCGCACTCGCAAGATTTGCATTTGCAGCCTTTGCCTTTATGCTCTTTGCATTCGGTTGCACATTTCTTTGAACAAGCACACTCGGCATGTGCGTATTGTCCGACAAAACCAAGACTTAGTGCCAAAACAGTCAAAGCAGGAATCATCATTTTCTTCATCTTAAGCTCCTTTGTGATTGCGAACTATTTCATCTCAAAATCCGATGGGTTGGCAATAAATAAATCTTTAGGCCTTGACACCCCTAGCCGTATTCCCATGTTTAATTTATGAACTTTCCAAAAGGACAAATTCAGGTCCAGCTTATTGATCGCGGCATAAAGCAAAGCGCCGTTCTCGAGGCCATGGAAAAGATTTCTCGCGAAGATTTTCTGCCAGATGCGATGAAGCCGTTTGCGTATGAAGACAAAGCCCTTCCTATAGGAGAGGATCAGACAATATCTCAACCCTACATCGTCGCCTATATGACTGAGCAGTTAGATGTACAACCTCATCACAAAGTGTTAGAAATTGGAACTGGCTGTGGGTATCAAACAGCGGTACTGAGCCGTTTGGCCCATAAGATTTTTTCCGTCGAGATTATCGAGAAGCTTCATCGGCAAGCACAAAAGAACTTAAATGACCTGAACATCAAAAATGTGGAGTTAAGGTTGGGCTCAGGTACCGAAGGCTGGTCCGAAAAAGGCCCCTTTGATCGAATTATGGTTACCTGTGCAAGAAAAGATATACCTCAGAGCTTGCTTCAACAATTGGCCGTTGGTGGAAAGCTAATTGCTCCCATTGGAGAGCCCGTTCAGAGGCTTACGGTTTGGACGAAAAAAAATGAGGACTCGTTTGATCAAGAAGTCCTCATTCCCGTTAAATTTGTCAAATTCGTTGATTAAGCGGCTTTTTGAACGCTCACTAATCCCAAACTCACAAACGTTTCGGAGGCAATACCCCAAAACGCTTCCTTAATTTTATCTTCTTCC
>JADLCR010000106.1 GCA_020847095.1 Oligoflexia bacterium
AATGGAGAGTGTACTGGTGCTCTCGGTCGCAATTGCCCTGCTGTTGACGAAGTGCGAAAATATTTGTCAGATGGAGGTAAACGTGCAGAGCGTCCGCCGTTTGGCTACTATCCTGTCCATCCAGCAAAATGCCCCATCAAAGGGTGCGGAGCACGAGTGCATTACGATGCCTCACTGAGTTCACGCAATCGCGGTGCAGGTTGGCAATGCACTTTAGGAGGAGTAAGTCACTACTGGCAACATAGAGGCTGGATATCATCCATGCGGCGAAAACTTGCTGCACGGGGAAAGAATATCTAACCTGGAGGTAAGCAATGGACGATACTATCACCATTGACCTGCCCGCAAAGCTGGTTGTGTGGATCGTTCAACATGATTCTTTGATCGAGAAACACAACATCGGGCGAGACGCCTTCTACACCACTTCTCTCTTTTGGGATTGTGAGTGTGAAGAGAATTTTATTCATCCTGTAATACAGGTGGAATGTTTCCTGTGCAAAACGAGGCGCGATGATCAACCCAATGCGCGTGTGGATGAAGTTCTCAATCATTCAAGCTGGCTGCCCCAGGATTTGGTGCAGGTCGTTGAGGTTCTGGCGGATAAAATCTGCCCGCATCTCAAGGCAATTCCATTCTAGGCGATATGCCGATAAGGGACTGTCTCAATCGAGACAGTCCCTTTTTTATTCTGTGTTATCCGCTATAAATCTGGTAGTTATTTAAGACCTAAATTTAAGAGCTCTCTTGCTTTCAGAAAAGCATTGAAATATTTTGTTCCTGCTAAACGTGATTCTACAAACTGATCAACTTTGCCAAGCTTAATCATTTCGCGCACTCTCTTCACCTCAAAGTTAAAAACCCAAAGATTATGACAGGCCCTATCATGTACATGGTTTTTCTTTTTTGTATCCATTAACCCTATTAGGTAATGATGCAAATCCGAGGTGTTAGGATTATTGATCAAACTTCCATTTCCCCAATCCTTTAAAGTGAACCCTTCTTCGGAATATAAACGGAGAATTGTTTTTTTCATAGTATTCAAGCGGCTCTTGAAACCTTCTGGATCCGCTTCTTTCTCTCGCGTAGCTAGTCTAGCCACGTAATGACCCGGAAGTTGTACATACTTAAAAGCAGCACTCATTATCCAAGTCTGTGAGTCAACTGTATTTACTCCGCAATAAAATGCAAGTAACATCAAAAGCACCGAGCCCATTGAGAAACAATGGATATATGCATCCGGCAAGGACCTTCTGACGGCCGTTAAAACCTCAACTGCAAGTTCTTTATTGCCGTTTTGAGCTATTGGAGCCAAACTTCCGACCCCTACCTTATTCAGATTAAATCCGTACTCATCCGATAAATTTATGAGTTTTTGAATCGTAGAATCGATTGTCCGTTTTGAATGCCCGTGAATAACAGGCAGTAGCTCGAATTTAGGGCTTTTTAAATCACCATAGGCTTCAAACATCTTTTGTGTATTGGTTAGGGTCCTTTGTATCCTTCTTGAAATATCCTTTGCTCCAGGAGGAAATGGATGATCTAATATAACGCCTATATCTGCCGTTGATTTGTTTTCAGTTTCAAGAATTTTTATTGGATCTACCTTAATGTTTCCCTGACGGAGAAAATAATATGCTCCTGAATCAATCATCAAAGGCCCATCAAAATTTATATGTTCTCGGATAGTCTTTTTTTCCTTTTCAAGTCTTTTCCTATAGGCATTGCATTTTGGGTTTTCGAGTAAGTCGTAAGCGTTCACCAACACGGCTTCTGTGTCAGTCATTTTCCAAGGGAAAAATTTTACACCGGCAGATGTAACATCACCCAATCGGTAACTGGCAAAAAGACTCGGTGTTTTTAGGAGTCTGGATTTGTATTTAACATCAGTTATATTGAAACTGAACATTTGGAGACCAATCTTAATACCTAATTTCTCTGGTAAGTAAAAACCGCTTCATTCCCTTCAAGAAGCGTACAGTGTTATGTCTTTTCCAGCTTTTATTTTCAACAACAGCCTTGTTTGGCTTATTTTTGGAGGGGGGATTGTAAGACGAAAGCGAACTTAATAACTTGTCAAAGCTTTCAACTTCAGAATTGGAAATGTTTGAGATAATCTTTGGGATATAGTAAATAGTTTCTCCAATGTTTTTAAAAAAAGGTTGTAAATATTGCAGGATGAATGATGAAGAAAGTATCCTTGAGTCATATCCAAAGTTTCTTCCGAGCACTGCGAAGGCTACTTCTTCCACCTCTTTGAATAGGTGTAGGTATCTCTCATAGGTATCTACAAAAAGACTATCCGATTCTAAGTATTTTCTATAAAACTGGTAAGAAAGTATGTGGGCGATGAAGTCATGCGGACCAGCATCTCTCATCTCTATCAACAGGCTATTTTCTGCAAGGGGAGTTTGCAATATCAGAAAGTAGTAAAGCTTCCCAATTTCTATCTTCTTATTTATATTGACGTCGTAAATACTAAACCAAAACGGTCTGCGACTTTCGTTAGTCAAGTGCGGAACTTTTATAAGGACCTGGTCAGATCGTTTGTCTAAGACAAGACCAATTATCGACTTTACATTAACATATTCTTCTTCAATTTCACTGCGATTATTGCGAAGAAAAATCTTTCTGTAATTCGATGGCGAACCACGGAAAAGTAAATCATCCCCCACCACTTTAATAAATGGGTAGAATTTCCATTCGTAAAAACTACTCTCTTGCTCAACTACATCAATTTTGTCAACCCATGATGGATGTATCTCATTCGGAGGCATAAGTGAATATTTGCCCTGAAAAGTGACAACACGGTTCTTACCACTGATTGTATTCAGAACTTGCTGATAAGTAGTTTTTGAAGTCTGAGAACGGGATGGCCAAAGAACGATGGTAACAAAGTTTTCAAGTTCTGGACTTATTCCATAATAAACAACTATCCAGACTGAATCTCCAAAATACACTTGTTTGGCTGGAGACTCGTCAATATTCAAGACATTGACTGTCAAAGGAAGAAAATCACCAGATATAGAACCTCCCTTTCTATAGCTGTGTCCCCAACCGTCGCAAAACTCTGTCAAAAAACTTCTATCATCGATACAGTTTTTGATAAAGCTATGTCCACGTTCTATAGCAGAATAATCAACAGGACCGCCGTTATTTACTAGGTCTAGCGCACTATACAGATCCATTATTAGTCCGAGATTGACCAAAGCTTGGCTTGGGATTTGACCTGCTTTATGGCAGTAAAGGTTCCTTCAATCCACTCTAAATTTTCCTTACCGCTGCCAAAATCGTATGTGTCAACATTTTTTCTTACCTCGGGGGAAAGATTAGCTGTCATATGAATGGCACAGGCGGTTTCCTTGCCGTAGTCAATTACGGCATGTTTTAGATGTGCAATTCCCGTTTGCTCAACGTCAGTTACAGGAACACCATAAACCATGACAGTTACCCCGGCTTTTGCTAGTTTGTTTAGTGCTCTTCTATGGGAAACGCGGTTGGGTTCCCTAACAACTACAGTCACTTTCGAACCGCTTCGTTTACATTGACAAAGTACATCTACCCAACTTAACTCCCCATCTGGCCAACTGATTGGATAATCTGTTACATATAAAGAGACTAACTCTATCTCGCCTTGAGCCCCCAATAATCTATCGCGCAATTCAAGTGCCCCATCCAAAGTGTCAGGGAGAGATGTAACACTGATGATTTTGTTGCCGACATAGGGTTTTAAACTGCCGTTTTCCTCTACACGCTTTTCTGAATATTCACGTTCAACCTGCTTGAAAAAGTCAAATACGAGTCTCTTGTCAATATTAGCGATATCGCGTTTTCGGCGGTATGCCCAGAGACACTTGATACATCCAGATTCACAGTCGCACTCTAGCAAAATTCTTGATGCGGCTTTGACCAATACTTCATCAAGACGGCTGATGATCTGCTTTACGTAACCTACACCACCGTCGATATTGTCAAATAAAACAATCGTTTGTGTATCAGGCTTAATTACGCCATCTATCTCACCTTCTTCTGCCTGCACAACTAAGTCACTGGCAGAGATGAGGGCATTTTTTAGAGTAATCAAGAATCTGTCAATATCTTGATTTGGTATTGCTGCGGATGGAATTTTCAAAGCAATTACATTTGTCCCGAAAGTATGAAAGAGGTTAGCGACAAATGGTTTTCCATTGCAAATACGGCGTCTGCCAGATCTGTGACCTTTGTCTTCTTGGAAGTTTTTTAGCAGACGGCCACATTTCCTGCAAATCGCAAATGGCTGTTCTCCGTTTGGAGTATTGAGGCTGGTTGTCAAAGTAAGAATCTCTTTGACTCCCAAATCCATAGCCTTTATTCCGGCGAAGCTTTTGATGAACTCGTTTGAGGAAGTTGACTCATCCAAACTTATCGGCGAAAGGACAAAGTGATCGGTATTAGCCTGAATAAATTCACGCCCTTCTTCACTCGGACGACCTTTTTGGTCTACGATAACCAATTTAGGTGCAATACAATTTTCGAGACGGTCAAACCCTTTTGTGCCTTGGCATTGGGGGCACTTTCTTGACTTAGGCTCAATTTCGGTAGCATATAATTTACAGTTTTTGCATACCCAAAACTGTGATGTCTTACTTCCTTCCGGTTCTTGCTCAAAATCAAACCCCAACACTTCAAATATATTCTTCTTCATGTAAAGTGGCATACCTGGGGCAAGCTCACTCACAGCAATTTGAGCAGACCGATCTCCAAATTCCTCTTGGAGATCGGAAACCACCTGAACAGCTTTACCAGGGAATGCATAACGAGGGATGATTTCGGTTCTACTAAGATGCGACAGTAAGTCGCGGCTATTGAGCCCATCGGGAAATCCGCTTAGCCGGTATTCAATATTAGCTTCCATACGACTAAGCCGCCATCTATCCTCTTCAATCTGTTTTCCTACTTGCCCGCGTAGGGCTCTTCGGGCCTCATCAATTTCCTCAAAAATATCGTTCAGAATCTTTGACTCTCGTTTGAAACGTTCAAGCGACCCTGAAAAAAGTTTCGGGAACAAATCAATACGCTTGTCTATCTCGGTCGAATCGAGCCATTGTATATCGTTAAATGTTCTTTCTATTTTTTGCTTTATGTTGCTACGTATCGAAGACAAATATTGAATAACATTCTCAAATTGCTGCGAGTTATCGACAAACTCCTTTAAGTTGCCAGGTAGTGAATCGGCAAAGGGAGAGTGTACAAAAACTTCCTCAATCAAAAGCGAATTGATGTGTCTATCTACAATGGTACGATTTTCCAAACTTATTAACGGTGGCGTTATGACTCCAGACATTATTTCCTTGGGATTGCGGAAATAATACATATCCAAAGGAGATTGAAATTGGAACGCCGTTGTTAAAGCGATTTTTTTCTCTCGGCCTGCACGTCCTGTTCTTTGAGCGTAGCTTGCAGGCGAAGGCGGACTTTTTGCTAAACCTACCGAAACAAGATCGCCAATATCAACACCCAGTTCAAGAGTGGGCGTACTGACAATCAAATCGATCTGACCGGATTTGAATTTGTTCTCTATCTTTTGGCGCTCTGAGGATCGCAAGCTACCGCTGTCCTCCTCAGCAATCATCCGACGGGCAGATAAACGATAGAAATGAAGGTGAAAATTCCTGCTGTCACGATAATACTCACTTGCATCAATTGCCCGCAAAGGCAATGTTCCTTTGCACGAATAGTAAAGGCAGTTTTTTAATGGCAGCGTACCGTTGTAAGTACTCTGACAACTATCACATTTTTGAATATTAGTAGGAATTGCCGCTATCAGTTTTCCACGGT
>JADLCR010000107.1 GCA_020847095.1 Oligoflexia bacterium
CATATGTATAGCTTTCAACGATTTGTTTAACGTCAGCAAGAGAGTTAGAGTTTTCGAGAATAATCCGAACCAGGGTTGTAGCATTGATACCGTTTCCAAAGTCAGCGTGGTGCGGAGCGGCTGCATAGCTGACCGCAATCCCCCTAGCATTGACGCCACAAAGCGGTAGTAAGAGGCCCTGCTTGAAAACCCCGATGAACGGAATTTTACCTTCTGCACGAATCTCAATCACTTGACGCGGGAAAAGATCCTGATCCCTCGCACTGACAAACGGAAGGTCATAATTGGCCCCATGGACGATTTTTCCGGCGGTCGTCCAAGTCATGAAGCCCGAACAAAGTCCGTATTTCATGGTCAGAGAGCTATTCATGGCGTGCAAATACTCGACGTCTTGGTTTGGGAGGCTGGATTGTCTTGCCAATGAATGCAGTTCTTGCAAATACTCAGATGGTAAGAATTTAATCAAATTTTTGTGGCAAATCCGAGTGCGCTCGTCAAAACCACTTGGGAGTCTGCTCTCGAACCACGAGTAGTCTTGTGTTGATTTATTCCAGATATTGGCTGCCTTTGCTCCAATTTGTTCTCTTGATCCACTCAATACAGGATGAGATCCCTTAGAAAGTGTTTCAAGGTTTGAGTTGCAGAATTGAAATTCCTCTGAGAAGCGTTTAAGTGAGTTACGATCATCTTCTTTGGGATGATTGAGATAATAAGATCGGGTTGGACGATTACCACTTAAGTTATGCAAGTGCTTTTGAACCATTCGATGAGAAGACCAGCTCGGCCCCATGTCCACAAAATGTCCAATTCCGAAATCCAGAGCCCGAGATATCAGCTTTCCAAAGTGAACGGGCGAAACAAATCCCTCAGCGAGTAATGTGGGAAGATGTTTCGATTCAAATACAATTTCATTGGTTACAAACGAAGTCACCGGAACGTCAAGATTTTTCATGGACCGGTCCTCCAGCAATTTTCGGAATGGTTCGACGGCGTCTTGTAAAATGGGACTATGATAGGCGTGACTAGCCGAGAGAACCTTTAGATCCACGCCCATGTGAATTGCCCTGGTTTGGGCCATTTGTATAGCCGTTGGGGTACCGGCGATGACAATTTGCTCAGGCAGATTGAAATTTGCCAAATGCAGTTGTGCAATTCCTCGAATGAGCTCTCTCGCTACTTCCTCGGTGCATCGAAGAGCAGCCATTTTTCCTTGGCTTTTGATTTTTGACAGGCAATTGAAGCGGTCATAAAGCACGTCAAATCCGTCTTCAACGCTGAGAGCGCCGGCGCAAATAGCTGCCGCAAACTCACCTAAGGAGTGTCCAACAAAGAGATGAGGTTCGATATTTTCCTTTTGTGTTAGGTACTTGAAAGAAGCAATTTGAAAAATACAAGAAATGAAGTTCGTGTAAAAGAGATTTGCAAGTTCTGATTCTGTACCTGAATCGTACAGTAGGTCTGAAAATGTCTTCATTCCCCATTTATTTGCTTTTAAGTCTGCAAATCTCAGTAGTTCTTTGAAAATGGGCTCAGAGTTGACGAGAGTTTTGTACATACCTAAGTAGGCTGAGCTTTGACCAGAAAATACAAAAGCTGACTTAGAATGGTTTTTAAGTTCAGGGTTGACGACGTAAATTCCGCTCTTAAAAAGAATCTCTCTCGCAACATCAGTATGCAATTGGGGCCTAAGCTTTTCAAGAACCTGTTTCTTGTACTCGAGATTTGGTCCGAAGTTTGAGAAGTGAATATCAAGCTGCGGCCGGGGAAGCTGGTCTTGCCGAGTCCACAATTGTGCGTTATATGCGCCAACCACAATGGCGCCATGGCCCCCGCCAACTCCGTAGACGTTAATCATGGCAATTGGAAACCTGGTATGAAAAGGCCGAGGAGTGGTGAGTACATTGACACGTTCCAGGCGTGACGCAAGTGCCTCGGATGGATTTTGAAATCCGACTGTGGGATATAGCTTACCTTGTTGAATGGAAAGTATCGTTTTGGCGAGCGCTGCAAAACCGCCTGCGACCCTTAAATGCCCAATCGAACCTTTTAATGAGCCGATTACTACTGGCCGAGACCTCCGTTGGACGCCGATAAGATCATCAACCGCCTGAACTTCTAAGTCATCACCGGTGCTGATTCCCATTCCTTGACACTCGACGTAATCGACATCGGTGACGGATGTGCTGATAAGTGCTCGGCTCATAACATCTTTGATGGCTTCAAGTGTCGGGGCAATCATTTGATTGCTGTGTCCATCTGAACCCACCGATGCATCGTGCAAGAGGGCGAGTACCCGTTGGCCGCTGGCTAGAGCATCGTCGAGGCGACGCAAAACAAAAGTCACGGCTCCTTCGCCCAGCAGAGTGCCGGATCGAGCTTTATCGAACGGCCGCACACTGCCTTCTTTGGCGATGTGGCTGAGTCCCGAGTACATCGAAAAAACATGTCCGCTCATGGCCATATTTGACGAACCCACTACGGCGGCCTCGATGTCTCCCGAGCGAAGGCAATTGATAGCATGGTCTAAGACGTTTGAAGCCGTTGAGCAGACATTATCCATGGCAGCGGCTCCGCCTAGCATGTCGTAAAACTTCGCAATTCGGGCTCCAAGCATAGAGTCAACTCCGGATACGGAGTTGTCTCCATTGAACTCGTTAAGAAAGGGCTTAAGCTTTTCAAAAAACTCTTCGGCTAAAGAGTGGGCTATTTTTGGATCCAGCAGAGTCAGCTTGTCTCGAATGAAATCCAGCAAAAGGTTGACTCTCAAACTCGCTTCTTCTTTAAGCATGAAATCAGACTCACACATGACCCCGCAATAAAGGGCGGTATCCTTGAGAATATTCTTTTGATTTTTAAGGCCCGCCATAGCCAATGCTTCGTCGACGGATTCAAAGAATCTAAACTGGTTGGGGTCTAGATGCTCTAAGACAACTGGAGGAATTTTCCATTTGAGTTTTTCTCTCAAAGTCGGAATCGGAACAAAACCTCCCTTGTCGGTCAAGGGAGTCCATTTATCCGTAGGCCGCTTATCCTCTAAAAGCTCTGCGCCCCAGCGGTCTTTTGGCATCGAAGTTATTGCGCTAAGGCCGTTTTCCAACAGATTTTCAAACTCGTTAGTCGTTTTGGCGCCGGGCAGATGCAATCCTATTCCGACAACAGCAATCGGGATGTTGTAAATCTGAGAAAAATTGGAAGTAACAGAAAGTTCCGAAATGTTTTGGCGACTCCGGATTTTTCTAATGAAATGAGGATCATTCGAGTTGAGGTACTTACGATGAAATGCAGGAACGAACTCTTCAATCTGCAAATTAGTATTGGTCCCACCGAATCCAAAGCTATTAACCATCGCACGGCGAGGGACGTCGATTTCAGGAGCAGGCCAGGCCCGAGGAGTTTTAAGCGGTTCGAGGATTGAGTTAGAAAAAAAGGAAATTGGATTTCTTAGATTGGCCGTCGGCGGAAAAGTTTTGTTTTGAATCGCGAGAACGGTTCTAATAAGTCCCACTAGTCCGGCTCCATTAAGAAGATGGCCAACGGCGGCTTTGCCGCTGCCTACTGTCACCTTTTGGGTGGCATGAACTTCTTTGAGGAGCTCTTCAATTCCTGACAGCTCTTCGGGATCACCAACGGGCGTCCCAGTTCCGTGACATTCGATGTATTGTAGGTGCTTTATCGAGTATGGCGTCTGTCGCAATGCTCGTCGGACGGCGAGCTTCTGACCTTCTTTGTTGGGGGCCCATGGGCCAGTTTTTGAACCATCAGATGAAACACCGATTCCGCGAATTACGGCTTGAATATCATCACCTTGATTGAGAGCGTCTTTGAGGCGCTTGAGAACAACGAAACCAGCGCCTTCGCCGGCAACAAACCCACTGGCTCTTTCGTCAAAAGGAAAGCTTCCTTGAGTAGACATTGTCTGAGCCTTGCTGCAATAAACGTGAATCATAGTCGTCAGACGCCCGAGCCCTCCGACTAAGGCGCGATCAGCAGAATGATTGCGCAATTTCTTGATGGCAATATCTAAAGCGTATCCGGAGGAGGCGCAAGCTGCGTCTACAGAAACGTGTCCGCCACCAAAGTGATTGAATTTGGAAATGCGAGATGCTACGGCCGTCGTGACCGATTGGATAAGTCCATCAAAAGACACCTTCTCGTCCATTTTGAAGAAGTCACGGTTTAAGACTGCCATCAGGTTTGCTTGTTGGGATATATTTAATTTCTTAAAGGTCTCAGTTTGAGTTAACAACTCCAAGCGATCGTAAAATGTGCTAAGAACAAAATCTTTGTGTGAGGGAGAATCAAAGCCATTTGTCGCTAGTGACACAAACGTCTTATCGCTCTGGGCCCTCTCTTGAGAGTCGATTGGGTATAATCGGCTAATACGTGCTTGGTTGAGAGCTTCTTGGGCGGCTACTAAGGCCATGCGCCCTGATTCTTCCAGGCAGTGTAAAATGTGGGGAGGAATTCCGACAAACTCCCTGGGGTTAAGCTGAAAGTTTTCAACGACCGCAGCTAAGTTGCAACTAGCCTTGTTGAATGCTTCGGGCGAAGGGTCATAAAGTTGGGGAATTTCCGTTTTGGAGAGGGGTTTGACATACGACCGGGCCGACTTTATAGATTCCCAAAACTCCGCCGTATTTTTGGCACCTGGGTAGACACAGCCCATTCCAACAATGGCAATCGGTTCATTCAGATCAAGAGTTTGATCATCTGATGTCGCGATTGTCACTGAACTCCCTAAGCCGTGCGGCGCTTATTAACAAGGTCAATAATAGAAGCTATGCTGGGCGTTTGCTTTAGAGAAAAATTCTCTTGCTTTTCAATGCCGTACCGCGTGCGAATGATGGCCAATATTTCCATTTGCTTTATTGTATCGATGCCCAGGTCGGCTTCTAAATCAAGTTGCGGATCCAACATATCGGATGGGTAGCCCGTCTTTTCTGCAAAGATCTCAATAATTTCATTAACTATCCCAGTTTGACCTGCGGACTCCTTTGTGGGGCGATGATTTTGATTACGATCGATCGCATTTGAAGTGCTCAATGGGGATTCGGTAGGTTCGATAGATTTTGGGCTCTCGGGAATTTTTGTAGCTTGTCTGGCTGATTGCACGTTAGGTGAGCTTGAATCAGAATCAAATTTTAATGAATAACTTGATTTTAGCAATCTTGAGATCAAGTCTTTTTGTGCCACGACATGACTTTGAAAATCGGAATTTTTGGCCAAATTTTGAAACTCGGCATCGTTAAGAAAAGTCGCCAGAAGTGCGGTTTCCAAAGTTTTTGTTTCCATATCAATCCCCTAGTGGCATTCGGAGGCCACAGTTAAAAAAAAGACATCGCCTTTGGCATTCAAAATTCTTCGGGCCTTCAACTTGAATCGAAAAGTCCGTTGAGTTTGGCGCACACTACCAGAAATGCGGATTGGCTGCAATGTGGTGTCATCTGAAAAATTCAGTTTTTCTCCATCGAGTTGTACCGAAATTGATTTTGTTGAAATGCTCAGGCCCAGGCCTAGGCATTTGGCCATAGCCTCTTTGGCTGTCCAAAACAGAGTGATGATTTCCCTTTGCCGACTCTGATGAAAGCTTTGGATATATTGAATTTCCTCAGGAAGAAACACCTGGGAAGTGAAGCTTTCGTCTCGATGTGCGACTTTTTCTAGGTCTATTCCAATAGGGTGATAAAAATTAAATGCACAAGCTGCCATTTGCTCCGAGTGGGTAATGGAAATATGACCCTTTGTCTGACCGTTCGTTTTAATTCGGGGTTGGCCGTGTTCGTGGGCCAACGATGAATTGATGATTTCAACTTCCTCTAAACTTTGGCCATCGTAAATCCGTCGAAGAAGTTCAAAAACCGCCAATCGGCCAAGAAGATAACTGTTTTTTCGGGCTACGAATTGAAATCGGCTCGCTCTTTCGCGTTCGCGCCTAGGAACTGAGGTAAAATCAGCACCAGCCTGGTCGATGCAAAGGACATTCTCATCTGGAAAGAACATCTGAGAATTCAACTAACCCCCAAATTCGGCAAACATGCATGACTATAGGCAAGGAGTGATTGCGCGAACATCTGTATAATTTACAAACGGCTATGAAGCTAAGCCGCTTTTCGCAACTGGTGGAGGTAATGCTTAATTATTATGAATGTGCCCAGAATATATATGAGGGCTGAGACGACTTTCTTGAAGTCCTTTTTCGGTACGCTCACAGTTGATGCCTAGCTTTGTCAAAATCCAGGCATAATCAAAAGCCGATTCTTCAAACTGTGAAGTGAAATTGGCTCCACCATCGTGGCTCCCTTGCATATTTGTTGATAGCAAAAGGTCGTTAGAATCGGTTTTCGTCGTACGTAGTTTAGCTACAAATTTTGCCGGTTCATGAACCAGCACCTGTTTATCAAACAATGCGGTCTTGATGAGCATGTGAGGATATTCGTGGGCTCCAATATTTGTATAAGGACAATAGCTCTTCATATAGTTGTAATGCTCATGGGCATGAGGGTTTCCCCACTCTTGCCACTCTTGAGTGGTCAGAGGAATTTTCTCGTCGCTCATAGAGTTAATGAGATCAACAAAAGGCATGTATCCAACCATCGCTTTGAAAAGACTCGGTTCGTTGTTTGCAATAAAACCGACAATTAAGCCACCGGCACTTAAACTTCTAAAAGCCATTTTGCTTGGTTGAGAAATATTTCGTCGGGTAAGCTCCCGGGCGACATCAATGACATCAAAAAAAGTGGTCTTCTTGGTGAGCACCATGCCTTGCTCGTGCCAAGGTTCGCCAAATTCTCCACCTCCGCGAACGTGAGCAATTGCGATGATGACATTGCGATCAAGCATGGGAGCCGCTGTTTCCACAGAATATGAATGATGGTAGTTAAGAAAAAACGGATCTCCATAGGCGCCATAAGCATTGAGAATTAATGGATGGGTTTTTTTTAAATCCAAACCCTTTCGGTATATGAGCGATACCGGGATTTTGATGCCATCACGGGCGGGCACTGAAAGCCGTGTGATGCGATAGTCACTTGCAGTAAAATTTTCGAGAGCGTCTTTTTCGCCTTCCAAAATTTGCCGCTGGTTTTTGATATCGTAGGAGTATGTCATGCCATTTGAAGTAAATGAGCGCACGATGAACTGAAAACGAGAGTGGGCATAGTCATGATTAAGCGGCATACCCCATTCTCCGAATTCCACTTCAAAGTAAGGGAGTTCAATTTCTAAGGTCTGAATTTTGTTTGTTCGCAAATGCAAGACGCGAACTTCGGGTTGTCCTCGACGTCTAACAATAAGGGCTACATGTTCTTTTAGCGCCACATAATCCGATAGAACTTCGTTGGATTTAGGCCTGTATAAGGGCTTCCAATGAGTCAAATCCGTTTGATCAAAGGGTGCCTGGTAAATCGTTTCAGCGGAATTCTCATCGGTAGCCATGACGAGAAATCCTCCCTGACTCACCTGGACCGAATAAGTCAGTCCGCTTGTTCGCTTTTGAAATACTTTAAGTCTGGAGTTAGTATTTCTGAGATCTAAGTAGTGAGTTTCGGAAGAATCATTGCTGGCAGACTCGATAAAAAGATATCTGCCGTCAAGGGAGTTCGAAACACTTTCGAGTTCAAACTCCGCATCAACCTCGGAAAAGATAACCTCAGAACTTGAACTTATCAACGAGTGAGCGATTACTCGCTGGGCTCTAAATAACTCGTTTGATTTGGCGTAAAAAAGTTTTTCGCCATCTTGTGACCACGCTATTCCAATATGACTTGCAACGTCGGAGTCGATCTTGCGAATTTCTTCGGTTTCGATATTTTGAATATATAATTCCACAGTGTCTTGACGGTTTGTTTCTGAAAAGGCGAGGAGTTTTTTTGTGGGGCTAAGACCCAAAAATTGAAACTCATAATGACCGCCGTCAAAAGCTCTCAAATTGGCATCGATCAGAATTCGTCCTTTTTTTGAAAGGCGGTCGTACTCACGCACGCGCACGTAGGGAAGATTTTTGACTTGTTCGACAAAATACTCTTTATCGCCAGCGATTATGGAAACTGTGTGTCGCAGTGCTGGCACCTTGTCGATCATTTCACGATACAGCTCGCGTCGGAGGCAAGTCTGACTTGCGGTTTTTTGAACGGCGTAATTATTTTCTGAGGTTAAATATTCAATAAGTTCCTGAGGATGAGGGCTCCCCGGGTAAGTCAACATCCAGTAGTAAGGATCAAGTCGTAAATCTCCATGAAGATTGTGAGTATAAGGCATTTGAGGAGCCTGCGGCGGCATTTGCGCCTGCGCAAGTAATGGAATTGTCATAAGTATGAAAATCAGAGATGAGATCATGGGTCCCCCGCGGCGTTTGCTAATAACTTGCTCAGATAAAAACGATCCCATTGATCACGGTGGGCCGTCAATACGCGGGAATCATCTTTTGCCAAGAAAATCATTAGCTTGAGGGTATTCGTTGACCTAACCACCGGGAATCAGGGCGTAAGTCCATTTTGTGAAAAACATCTAATAAATTCAACCACTTATAGTTCACTAAAGGTCTAAAGTCCTACCTTCACATACCGATAAGAATCATTAGGGGAGTGCTATATATGTCCAAGTTGTACGTTGGATGTAAGAGACACTATATGGCCCTGTTAGTAGTAATAGGGCTCATCATGAGTTCTGTTGCTTTGGCTTCAGAAGAGTCTCCAGTTACATTCACATTTCAGGGTCGCTTGATGATGGGAGGACTTCCCATCCCTGATACCGCTGCGACCTTCAAGTTTCAGATCTTGGATAATGCCGCAAATTGTATAATCTATTCTGAGCAACAAGCTGTTGATTCGTCGGTTATAAATTCTGGTATTTTCTCAACCCAAATCGGTTCAGTGATGGGCGACCCAAAACGCGTTGTTGGAGAAGATCCGAACCTATCAATGGCCGAAGTTTTTGCAAACGACGGCGTTGCCTACGCGGG
>JADLCR010000108.1 GCA_020847095.1 Oligoflexia bacterium
CTCCGCCAACTGATCCTCAAACCTCTTGGGATTATTCGAATAACTCAGATACGAGAAGCTTTGAAGCAACCAACGACGTGACACCTCAATCGTCACGAAGCCAAATCACAACCCAATATGACAATGTGGAACTCCGCCCAGTCAAAACGGGCAAAGGCTTGTTTCCAAAAATCACCGCACTCGGCATTGGAACCCTTGCTACCGTCGACGGACCAGATCGCGAAACCATTATTCCCGGTCATGTGAACAACAGCATTGTGGGTGGCTTTTCGGGCGCCGTCCTATCGGATTTAAATTTATTAAGTAACTCGCAGATGATGTTTGAATTTGGAGCTCAAATGATGTCCACGGGATCATTAACGGGATATCAACTTCCAAGTTCTTACACAGCGTACTGGGCCGCGCCAACTCAACCAACTGAGTACGACGAAGAATTTCGACTCACTTATTTGGGTGCCGCCATTAACTTTAAATATTACGTTAAAAGCGTCACTGAAACGGGCATGTTTGTCAAAGCAGGTGTGTTGCCATCGTTCTTGATGTCAAAAACCTATGATAACTTCGGAACTCACCTATTTAACGAAACCCGATATGGCGAATTTTCAACATTTGACCTCTTGCTTACCGGCGCCGTCGGATTTACTTATAAAATTTCAAATAGTTTATTTGCCACCGCCGAAGGCGGAGGCTTCCAAGGCGTGATTCCCGTTGCGGCAAACTACAACATTTATAATGCCGGTGCGTACCTTGGCCTTGGAATTTCATACTTGCTCTAAACAGGTTTATCATGCGCCAGCTCACGGCTCATTTATTTTTAGTAATTCTGGTTTGGATTAGCTCCAGCTCTTTTGCTGATATTTCCGGGCGCATCGAAGATCTGAGTTTTATCGATTTCCTAGAAAAAGAATCGGTCATACAGCCCTTTGATTCGTTCGTTTATCCCAATGAGCCATTTCCACTTTCGGCAAGACCGATCTACGTCAAAGCTAATCCGGGAGTTCACATTTCCGTTGGCAGCGAGCGATCCTTTATGGGGGCGGCGTTAAACCCCATGTCCACGCACCTATTAATTTATGATGCTAATCTTGAAGTGGTTCGATTTTCAGTTATTAACAGAGCTCTTCTGGCCGCCGCGGCAAATCGCGCTGAATATCTAAGACTTCGCCTCAACCCAGATTTTGACATGTGGAAGAAACTGGCTAGCCAAACTGCCGATCCGACGACTCGACAGGTTCTGAGCTCGAAGTTTTGGTTTGATAAATGGACAAGTTTTTTCAGCGGAGATACTTTGCGCCACCTTCGATGGACTTCGTTTCATCGCGAGCCAAAGAAAAACAATGATATGGATTTCTATGGCGCCAATTATCTTTTTGACGATGCCCTGTATAGCAAGATTTCTCGAATGGCCAAGATCGGCCGAATTCGCATAGCTTACGGTGACATTAGCTCGGCAGACTTTGCTCAAAAAGTGGCGGTGTTTCGTGAATCGGGCATTCAGGTTTCGGTCTTAGATATTAGCAATGCCTGGCAGCCTTCTTACCTAGATAAAGCCGGAACCCGTTCTATAGTTAGCAATTTATTAGAGACCGGAATTCAAAAGGGAATTCTGATCATCACTAATCAAAACCGTTGGGTTAGAAAAGGGCCGCGCCTACGAGATATGAATCATGCCCCTTTGGACTGGTCTTACTATGGCTTTGAATTTACTGAAGTGCTGAAAAAAGGTTGGGAGGCAAGACTTCCCGTGATGATGGAAGAAGAAGTACCACGCCGCGCTTTCTTAAGCGGCAATGCCTTGGAATGTCTTTCAAGTTTTCAAGCCCTGAGTCATTGATCCAATCCAAACGCCGAGTGAAGCGACTGGGCCGCCTTTTCTAGGAGTGGTCGATCAATAACCGCGCTTACTTTGATTTCTGAGGTCGTGACCAAATGAATTTCAACATTGTTTTGAGCCAGGGTGCTAAAGAACTTGGCAGCGACGCCGGGATGGTTTCTCATTCCCACTCCAACGATGCTCACTTTTGATACATCTTTCATCGTTGAAATTGAAACGTGACTTCCAAATTGCTCTCTTACAAGGCCGGTGGCGGCAACGACGTCGTCAGTCCCTACCGAAAAACTAAGTCTTTGGCCCGACTCAATTTCCAACTGAGAAATAATATCAACAATGATCCCCTTCGAAGCTAAAGCCGTAAACAGCTTGGCCAAAACCTCAGTCCCCTTTGGAAGTGGCTCAACCGTAATAACTCCTGTCGACGACTCATGTGTAACTGACGACACCACTGCGGATTCCATTGACTCTCCTTCTGGCACCACCCATGTGCCCTCACGCGATTCAAAACTTGATCGAACGTGAATCCTAACACCGTGTTTTGCTCCAATTTCAACGCTTCTAATATGAAGCACCTTTGAACCAAGTGCGGCCATTTCAATCATCTCTTCAAACGAAAGCTTCGGGATCTCACGAGCTTTGGGAACGAGTCGCGGATCAGCGGTAAAGACCGCCGGCACATCAGTAAAAATCTCGCAAGCTCTGGCATTCAATGCCGCAGCGATAGCAACAGCTGAGGTGTCAGAGCCGCCTCGCCCTAGCGTTGTAATATTATCTGCGTCGTCAACACCCTGAAACCCCGCGACCACAGGAATAATTCCCTGCTCAATATCTTGCAGAATTTTCTGCGTATCAATTTTTTGAATGCGGGCTTTGGAGTGCATGGAGTCTGTGAAGATTCCCAATTGATGAGCCAAGTAAGGCCGGGCCTTGCCGCCGAGCCGCTCGATCGCCATAGAAACGAGTGCTACCGAAACTTGTTCGCCTGATGCCACCAACATGTCATAAGCAGGACCACGATGATGGGGAAAAACTTGATCTCCCAGCGCTACCAAGCGGTTAGTGTCTCCGGACATGGCACTCACGACCACGACTGGCGATTCACCAAGCAACTGGCAATCTAACGACCGCTTGGCCACGTTGAGAATTCTCTCTACACTGCCAACCGATGTGCCGCCGAATTTCTTGACCATGATATTCATTTGGGATTTCATAAGGCGGGCATCATACTTTAAGGAGTGGGTACATGCAAAGCTTCAGCTTCGGAAAATCAGCATTAGGACTGGCCATTCCGGCTTATAGATTTGGCACCCAGGGACCTCGAGTATTAATTTTAGGCGGAGTCCACGGAAATGAAATCGAAGGAACGACGCTAGCGCTTGCTCTACTTGAACAATTTTCTCAGGTGTATAACTTCAAGCTACGCCTCACGATGATCCCAGTCTTTAATGTCGATGGTGTGATTAAAAAAGAGCGACTCAACGGTAACGGGGTTGACCTCAATCGTAACTTGCCGACAAAGGACTGGAATCCAAAGGCATTCGACCCCAAATACCCACCAGGCCCAATGGCAAACAGTGAATCCGAAAGCCGCGCACTTACGACCTTCTTATCAAAAGAACCTCAAACAATGATTTTCTCATTGCACTCATGGATGCCTTTATTAAATGTAAATGGTGACTGCATGGCCGAGGCGCAGGCCATCAAAGAATTAACCGGTTACGAAATCAAAGAAGAAATTGGTTATCCGACACCTGGTTGTTTAGGAACCTATGCCGGACTTGAAAGAAATATGCCCACCCTCACCTACGAACTTGAGAGGGGGCTTGATCTTAAAGAAGTTATTCGTGTTCATCAACCAGCCATGCTAAAAGCTCTTCACGTAAGCGAACAGATTCGGAGAGATAAGTGAAAGAATTGAAAAGCACCATTGAAAATGCCTTTGAAGATAAAATTTCGATTCAAAAAGCGAAGACTGCTATTTTGAAAGTTATTTCGGAGCTCGATCAAGGAAAGCTTCGTGTCGCTTCGAAAGAACAGGGGCAGTGGGTAACCCATCAATGGGTGAAAAAAGCCATCTTACTTTATTTTAAGTTACAGAAAATGAGCCCGATCAAAGCAGGCGATCTTCAATTCTTTGATAAAATTCCGCTAAAAAAATGGAACGCAAAAGATGGAGTTAGAGTGGTTCCTCACGCCCTAGTTCGAAAGGGAGCGTTTGTGGAGAGAGGTTCCATTCTGATGCCTAGCTATGTAAATATTGGAGCATTTGTTGGAAGTTCAACCATGGTTGACACCTGGGCCACCGTCGGAAGCTGCGCTCAAATCGGTGCTCGCGTTCATTTATCAGGGGGGGTGGGTATTGGCGGCGTTCTTGAGCCCCTTCAAGCGTCTCCAGTCATTATAGAAGATGACGTTTTTGTCGGTAGCCGCTGTATCGTTGTCGAAGGAGCCGTAATTGAAGAAGGGGCTGTCTTAGGTGCCGGAGTGGTTATTACGGCCTCTACTAAAATTATTGATGTTTCCTCTTCAAAAGAGCGCATTTACACAGGCCGAGTGCCCCCGCGAAGTGTTGTAATCCCCGGTACCCGACCGAAAGACTTTCCAGCTGGTCAGTTCCAGGTCCCTTGTGCGCTCATTATAGGAGAGCGATCAGCGGGAACTGATTTAAAAACTTCTCTTAACCAAACCCTTCGACACTTTGAAGTAACGGTTTAGGCCTAGCTGCCCATACCGTGAACAGATTACCAATCGGTATCAGGTGACCGGTTGGCGATAGATTGAGCTCATAGTGGCCCTGTGATTGCAAAAGACTCCCTCGTCCTAGCCATTTTAATTGTAAGAAGGAGAGAGTCCCTATGATTACCCGTCTACTCGTTGCGACCACTTTAATGTTAGGTCTTGCAACTCAATCTCATGCTCAAACCGTTGTGGCCGCTACTGGTGCAAACCCAGGATACTTTAACCCTGGCACTTATGAAATCGTCACTCCCAGCCAGCTCCAACAACAGTATTTAAGCTTATTTCAAAAGCGAACAGAAGCTAACCTTCAACTTTATATTCAAAAAGAAGCCGAATTAAGAAATGAACTTCAATCTCTACTCCGAGATACTATTTACGGCTCTGGTTCGCTCACCGATCTAAGCAATCAAGCAGCCGCTACCCAAGGAAAAAACCCAGTCAAAGCTGAAGTTTTCTTGGCGGCACTTGCGAACTACAATAAACAAAAAACATTGGTATTAGCGAAAATCGAAGGCTTGGTTCAAATGGGACAAGCACTGCCGGCATCAGAGGTTCAAACAGGGGAAAAAAGCCCCATTGGCCAACTTCCGGTTTTAGGCGCCATCAATATGGGTCCGCTCGCAAGCTTTTATCAAAACATCTTGGTCAATGAAGAAAATCGACTTAAAAATCTACCCCATGTAGTCGAAGTCAACGGGAAGCCTTTGATCATTGTGAAAGACTCTGGCAAGGGATTAGAACTCAATAGCCCCTACGCGATTCTCGATCCTTCTGTTGTTCGTCAAAAACAAGAAGAAATTAAAGCTGCTCGACGCGAAACTCCTGAGTACTACGATTCAGTTGCCCGATTGAATCAATATCTTCTCAGCCAAATTAAGACATTTGTCACGACTTACGGAACCGAAGAGCGATGGAGATTTCAAGGTAGCAATCAAGCCTACCAAACCGAACGCCAAGATGTGGCGGAAAGCATTGCTCGCGCGTTTTATGTTCGATCATTTATTCGAACATCACTCGGAGTGCCAGTCGGAGCTATTGGAATTTCTTTTCAAAAGAGAAAACTCAAATTAGATCGCTTTGCTGATGTTTCAGCTTATCAGCGATTGATCTCTGAAATGCTCTGGAGAGACGAAGATCTCAAGCGCGCCCGCAATGCCTATACAGAGGCGTTGGCAGGACTCCAAATGAAAACCACCAATCCTTTTGAAGGTGGAATCATGCAAGGAAACTTCAAAATTCTTGAGCGCGCCAATGGACTCATCACGGCGCTCAAGGGTGATAAGCCCGTTGCAGAAGCGCTTTCCATCATGTTGACTTACATGGCTGCCGACCTTTACGAAGAAATCACTGTTCGAGAAGTCGGTGGATCAAGCAACAAGCTTTTCAACATTTACACTCAGCGATACAAACAAAATGGCCAAGTTGACGCCTTCTTGGCAGACACCGAAGCCACCCTTAAAGGCATGCTCACCGGAAGCTCAGGCGCCAGCAGCTCACTGGCAGGCGCGAGCGGGTCCATTATGTCTCTCACAAGCGACATTGTGCTCGAAGGGACCAACTGGGCAAATCGATTGGACCAAGCTGCACTGCTTGAAGCTCAATTGATTAACACCAATGTGGTTAAGAAAATTAACGACCGACTCAACCGAATGTAAGAAAGCTTGAGCGACATGCACGTTCTGTTTCTTGCCCTCATAGTCGTCAATATGATGAGCACCCAGGCCCTTGGTTATATCCGAGGGGCCTGCGGTGATCGCCCACTGCCACCAGACCGTGTGCGACGAATGAGCAACTTACGCCTTGAGTGCGCCTCTGGCGTTGACCATTTCTTTCGCCGACCTATTCCGATGGATAAAGAGCGCATGCGCGCGTGGCGAGAGGCCGAAATTGCAAATGATCGATCAAAAATGCAAGAAATCCGACGCGAGCAGATCAAGTGGACTGGCTCCATCCCGTACGAAACCATTGAAAAGTGGAATTGGGTAGACTGGGTTTACGGAGCGCATCCATCATGCGGTTATGACCGCGTCTGCACCACTTCAACTGACAGCCAAGGAAAGGAAACTGAAACTTGCCATGATGTCATGAGATCATGCTGGCATGACGAGCCCCGAAGCGAAGCTCGCCACTGTTCTAATGAAACCATTAACTATGATTCCGAATTTCTATTAGAAGCCGCCTGGAATCCATCAAATCCAAGTTACCTCGACATCATTCCGAATAAATGGGACCTACTCCCTGGCGAAAGCGAAGACGTACAGATATTCAGCAATCAGGGCGATTCGACGACCATTACTCCGTTTCTTGATGTTGGCAATAAATGGAACGAATACGAAGGGTACGCCACCATTCGAGAAACTGGATCTTCGCAAGCTCAATGCCGACTAAATCAAACTTTAAACATGTCAGTTAAGATTCATACGAAAAACCGAATTGTCCGCCAAACACCCAACGCTTTTCAGCTACCTGTGGATCAATTTGGTAGACCCGTTAGTCCGTTAAAATGGGTTGATGTCCCAGGAAAAGACGGCGGATTTGTTCAAAACGCAGAACCTATTGAACTGCGCCTAACGGACTCGTCAACAGCGATGATCGCATCGCTCGCCCGTCAGTCTAGAAAATTCACGGAAAGCTATGAAAGGGCCAAACAAGAAGCGGGCCTAGGATCGAATACCTCAGAAGAACAAAACGATGAAATGCGCAAGCAAATGAACGAGGGCGGGGGTTTTTGGAAAAACACCCATGTGCGATTGGTCTTGTATGAGCCGCGAAAACTGCTTCGCGATGTGCGCGTGACTCATTTTACGTATTTTACTGGCCAAGACTTTGATGTCTCCTTTGATGATCAATTTAGACTGCCTCTTCAAGCCAATGAGCCTCAACGCGATCTCTTTAGGGCCTCGGCAGCCGCTTTTGGATTTAATTTTGATCGAATCGCAGAAAACTTCGCCATCAAACTTAAGCCGAATAGAAAATATCAAATATTGGTCGCCATGTATCAAAAGGGCGTGCCGTTTTATTCGCAGACCTGTGAGGATCGCAAGGGTCGCTTTGACCGATGGGGTTGCAAAATGCAAGGCGAGGGCGCCTATTTTAGCAAAGATTTGCCGATCGAATTTCAAACACCTGCAAACTACGACGCACGATCTTTTCTACAGAAACTCTTTAATTGGCAGGGTTCACCTCTCTGGGAAAAGTGGAAATGGTGATGGACATGAAGATGTTTTTTCTTTTGGCATTTTTCTATTCAGCAATTGTTTCAGCCGAGCAATTGAGCGTTTACCGCACTCAATACCCTCAGGGGCTCGCAACGGTTGAGAAAATTGGATTAGAGCGTGTTAATCACCTGCGAAAACTCCTCAACACCAATGCATTGCCCCCACTGTCATTTGATTCTAAAGAGCTCGAGTCCCTAAGCACAGAACGTAACCAAAGTATTTCGACAAATATTAAAGTCTCAATGAGAGAGCTCATCACAAATCTGGTCAGACAAAAAGAATACGGAAAACCCATCACTTTTGACCCGAGTGATTATGCCGGTGATATTCAAAGCAAGATTAACTCTAGCCACCAGGCCGTTTGCAATCAATGGGCGCAACAAAAAGCTTCTGATGGACGATTAAACTCACAAGTTTATACGCAACACGTACTCGGGCTTATGGCCCTAGAAGCAAAACAAGAACAACTCCCAGCGGGCCGAGATTCAAGTGGGTTAGCAGGTCAGATCAATGAATATATCTTAACTTATGAGCCCAAAGTCCAAGCGCCGTATACCGCGCTGTCGACCCTACTCGGTCAAGTGACTCAAGTAGCCGTTCAAAATGGTGTGTTGGATCGAATTGTCTTTAGTAACAACAAAGGAAAGATTTCCATCACCTTAAGTCTTCTGATCACCCAAAGAACCGGCGAGGAAGAAGCTTTCGTAGCTGCACTTGAATGCATCGTTTCGCTCATTGAACAGACTGACGAATTTAAACAGTCCAATCAAGCCTTAGAAGAAGTTGCCAAGCAACGGGAACAATACGTGCGCAACTTCTTCGGTGGAAAGTCGCGTGCCCAGGCCATCGATCTCAAAGAAGCCAAAGCTAAAGAATTCATGGCATTGGTGAAACGTGCTCAAACCCGGCTCGAGCGAACAAAAGTAATCCAAGAAGTCATAAAAGAGCTGTCACGAGAACAAGTCAGTTTTTTGACTGATATAATGCTCAGACTTCGACGATCAGATGTGCCAACGGCCACCGACTTTAAGCTTGAAGCAAAATCAAACAAGCCACTTTTGGCCATTGTGGCGGAAAGAACCACTACCTCAAAGGCTAATGAAGATTTCGCTTACTACCAAGGACTTCATGGTGAGCTTTTCCGTCTTGAAGATCGATTGATCACCGAGCGAAGCGGCGATGCTCAGATTGAATCTATTATTCGCGACCTTAAAAGGAGCCGACAATGAGCGCTAAACTCTTGCTGCTTTCAATAGCTCTTTGCATGGGTTTATCAAGCTCTTCGTTTGCTGCTGACATTGATGAAAAAGTCAGTCAGGTTGAAGCGGCCTTTGCCGACATCAATGATGACAATCTACTCAATCTCGATAGTGCCACAAAGGCAAAGTTTCAAAACGCGACGGCCCTTTACTTGGATACTGTTCAAGAGGTGGTAACATCTGGACTTGTAGGACAGCGACAAAACCAATTGCTCAATCGGTTGAATAAGTCGATGGGTCAGGCGTTTGACTCCATCACGATCCCCTACGCCGACGTCGTGAATGCGGATCACTACATTGGATTCGGAAGCAGCCGAGCCACGTCACCGATCATGGAAAAGATCATGGCTAAGCTTGAAACCATGGTCAATTATGTCAAATATCTCGGCCTTTCAGTTGTAAGAGACGTTCTCAGGCTCCCGGCGACGCTTCCTTTTGTAGGCACAGACACCGAACGCTCCAGAGAAATTTTGTTAGCAGCAAATCAAATCGAAAGCCGACTTCTGAAAGTAAAATCTACAGAAAAGCCTGAAGTGCGCGATGCTTACTTTGATGCCATTGCTGGCGGCCTTGAATCACTGAAGGAGTCTGAGCCATTAGCACACGGACGCTCTAACCGATTGGTCTGGCTGACCTACTTAGGCGCCGCTGTTTTTTTTGCATTCAATCCCAATGAAATGTTTTTCGAACCGACCACCTTGGGCCCAGTGATCTACGCCGCCACCGAAGTGGCCACTCTGTCTCTTTTGATGCGCTCACGTACACTCAACTCAGGTTTAGGTTTTTATAAGAAAGCCAGTCAGCTCATTGATGGAGTAAAATCTCCTGCAACTTTTGCCGGGACCAAAGGTCTTTGTTCAAGGGTTCTTGAAAAGTTAAAAATCGTTAAAAAAACTAAATGAGTTTTTCAAGTTGATCGAGCGCTTGATCAATCTGACGATCTGAAACATAGGGTGCCGGACCTAGTCGCAAGACATCGGCTCTAAAATCCGTATAAATTCCTTGATCCTTGAGTATCCGATGAAGTTCCGCTGACTTGGTCGTTTTAAGTGCGACAAATCCACCAATTTTTTCGGGCGAAAGCTCAATGGGAATAATACCGTGAGTCCGCCAATGCTTGGCGCGCTCTAAAATCCGACCGGTTTGGCCAATCAAAGACCTTCTTAATTCGCGGGGACTTAATCCGTGCTCGTCAAAAAATTCGAATACCTTTGAAGCACGATAGAAGCTTACGGGATCAAAGGTTGCTCCACCAAACAGATTGGTTTTTTGATAAGTTAAATTCTTTGTTCGCTCACTTGATACGGATTCAAAATCGGCCATCCAGCCAGAAACGAGCGGTCGTAACCCGGTCTCCATTGGATAACGCAAAAAGCAAACTCCCTCGCCCATTTGCAGGTATTTGTACCCGCCACCCAATACAAAAGCGTTCTCCAATCCCACGAGGTCGAAGTCAGTAGCATTAAGCGCATGATAAACATCAATGACTAAAGGAATTTCCGCTTGTTTGAGCGGGACAGCCAGATCTTTAATTTTTTCGTATATAAGTCCTGAATTAAAAAACACGGCGGATACAATCACAGCTCTAGTTTGTTGATTCAGTTTTTCTAAGATTCGAGTGGATAAAGTCTCTACTGGATCAGCGTCAACCCAATGAATTTTTATCCCGAGAGCCTCAAGAGCTCGCAATTGACGATAAACCGTATGGAATTCGCGATCGGTCGTTATAAGCTCGGCGCCATTCTTTAAATTAAGGCTCGACAAGAATCTCACGAGCAACTCATGGGTACTCGAGGCAAAGGAATAGCCCCCATCTTTGTCTTTTAAAATTTTGGACAAGCGGCGTTTGACATTTTCGACTTTTTCAAAGACCAGATTCCACTTGTCATCGACGTATTGAGCAGCGTCCAAAAACGCTTGCTTTTGAGCTTCAAATGCCACGTCAGGCCAAGCTTGATGCGAATGCCCTGTGAGAAGAATTCTTTCGGTCACCTTAAACAGCGAATAATGTTGGGCAATGGATTTCAAAATCGAGCTCGAATGGCCCACAAATCAGGGAAAAATGGTTTGAATAATGTACTTTTAAGATAGTCGGCACCAGCGGATCCGCCAGTCCCGATTTTTGTTCCGATGGTACGCTCTACCATTTTAACATGACGATAACGCCACTCTTGAATTCCCTCATCGATATCAACCAGGCGCTCGCAAACCAAAGTAAGTTCAGCGTTAGTTTTGTAAATATCCAGCAAGATGTCCTGCACTTCTTTACTTTCAGTTACGGACTCTTGAACGTTACGATTCAGGATTGTATTTGGAATTTTAAATCCTCGTTTTTGGAGCATTTTCAGAAAGCAATCGTAAACTGAAGGACGCGAGAATGCTTTTTCCATTCGCGTTCTCATCGGATCGCCAACGGGATAGCGCTCAAGCATCGCTTGGCCGCCGCGCTTTCCGAGGGCCGCTTCAAGTTCTCTAAATTGAATTGACTGAAACCCGCTTGCGGACTCAAGCCGATCTCGAAATGAAGCAAAACTCAGTGGAGTCATTGTTTCAAGGACATCAACCTGGGCCACCAACGTTTTGAGAATTGTCAAAACGCGCTTAAACCCAGCACCCACTTTCGAAATATCATTGGCCAAAAAGCCATTTTCGATGGCCCCGACTTCGTGAAGGACTTGTTTAAACCAGAGTTCGTAGACCTGATGGATAATAATAAAAAGAAGCTCGTCATGTTCCTCTGGCTTTTTGGGATTTTGCAGGTTCAATAGCTTTTCGAGTTCGAGATAACTTGTATATGTGAGTGCCATGGCCCTTGTGTACTTTGCTAGAGGCGAACTGTCCAGAGTCCAATCAAAAACATTTTATTCGATATGCAAATCCAGGGATCTCATCTGTGTGTCGCATCGCCCCCGAAACTCATGGTCCGCAGCCCGTCTGGGCGGGCTGTTCTCGAGCATGCTTCTGAGACCCGGCACATTGACTCGGGCCATTTCTTCGATTGAAGATTGAGTGGGTGAATGACCGGAGCCAAGTTCAAATAACATTGACCATATCCCATGCTTCCAAAAAGCATAATCCTCAAAAGTTCCGTCGGCGGGGTAGATCAATTCGGTGTTATTGCCGTATTTATATCCGCTGACTTGAGTCGCAAATTGGGCCATTTTAATAAAAAAGTTGTCGTATGGTGTCGCCGTATCGTGAGTGGAAATTCCCCAAGGATAAACAACTACAGGCCAAAAAGTGTGAAGCGTTGCACTTGTAACAATACTTTGATCGGCAATAAACTTAGCTAGTGACGCCGTACTCTTTAAATCAAAAGGACCTTCGGTTCCGCATGGCCCTGGATAATCTCGGTTGGGATCATGATAACCCTTGGCGCCCATCTCGTAGCGACTTCTGCCGTTGTACCCCCAAATATTGAGAACAGGAATGACATACACCGTCTGCCCTGCAATGGGTTGAGAGGCCAAATGGGCCGCAAAAAACGCCGCCACGCCCGTAGAACCGTATTCATTGCCATGATGGGTGGCGACGACAAGGTTTCGAAGGGGCCCGTTTCCAATGGCCAAAGCGTAAATCCGATCGCCGCTGTCGGACGGTCCCACATCCACAATTCGCGTCGTTGCCGGAAAGCGCGCTTGGGTTAGACTTAAGAAATTTTTGATTTCTGCATACCCGCCAAATTGTTGGGCTTGAACCGAGAAACTAAAAAGAAAAGTGCCTGCTATAGAAAAAATGATTCCCTTCATTTATCCCCCACTTATGTAAGCATACTTACGTCCAGTCTATTTCTGTCAAATAAGAACTCGATAAGTAACATCATGGTCCAAATCCAAAGAATCGCACAAAAAAGCGTAGTTATTTTAAATGGTTACGACCGACGACTTGAGCGCGATGCGGCATTTTGAGGGGACTTGGTTTTCCGTTGAGTCTTTGAGAGAGACCATGGTAACAACGTGCAGCGTCAGGGGAAGTAGTGAAGCGGGTTCTAAACACACTAACAGTTCAAGACAAAAACGTTCGAATTCGTGTGGCTCACGAGAGCGACACCGGCGGAATTCAAAAGCTTTTTCAGATTTGTTACCAAGGCAAATACCCGTTGGATTTCGGTATGGACGAAGAAGTTCTTCGTGCTGAAATTGCCGATCACGAACATTACTTGTGGCTTGTGGCCGAACAAGTTCGCAAGCCCGGTCTTATTGGCGCTGTGATGTTTACGTTTGACCTGGGCCACCGTCTATCGAAGGCCGCTGGAGGAGTCGTATTGCCTCAGTTTCGCAAAGGAGGCCTCGGCTCCGCCCTACTCCAAACTGGAGTTGATTTTCTAACCAAAGAAGCACACTTCGTTGACGTCATTTACGGAACCACTCGAACGATCAGCGCAGGCCCGTCAAAGATGACGGCCGATGTGGGCTTTCACAAAATGGGGCTTTTTCCCAATGCCGTGCACGTAGAAAGTTTTGAAAACCTCAACCTCGATGTCTATCTCACCAAGCAAGCATTGGCCTCTAGAAGAAAAAAACCCTATCTCTTTGGCCCGTTCTACGAATTTTACAACATTGCTCGAAAGCAACTCGGGTTTGAGCGAGCGTATTTAGTGACTGAACGCGCGCCTCTAAAACTCTCAAAAATAAAATTAAGTTTTGAATTGATCAAAAATGAAAAAGAGGTTGTCGGCCTCTTCAGAAAATACCGAGATGAAAATCGAATCTCCAATAGTTTTTTCCCATTTCATTCACCTAATTGGCTCTTACGTAGTTTCGACGGCGGAACAGAAGTGTTCATTTGGTATGGTGGAGTCGGACAACAGGCCTCGATTCTGGGGTATCGAACTGATCGTGTGAATATTCACGATGTGCTCGACTCGGTAGCCTACGCTATCCAAAACGAAGGGGCCGCTTACGTTGAGCTCTTAGTTGATGCTTACGATTACAAACTTCAACAAGAGGCGTACACCGCTCGTTACATCCCGTCGGCTTATTTTCCGGCGATGCATCTTACAGAAGATGGATTGCGAGACGATTATTTTGTTCTTAGCCGTACATTTCGGCTTCTTGACTTCACAGGGGCTTACGTGAGCCCTGAAGTATTTCCCTATTTGCAGTCTTATTTAAGATGTTACAACGAACTCTACATTCAGCCGTTTTTAGGAGTTCCTGCTCATGGCAAAAAAGCCAATCACCAAGAAATTCAAATCTGAAAGATTTGAGCTCATAGCCTCTTCCGATTCAAGCATCGATGAGCTGTTAAGTCTTAATGCGTTTGATTACAAATCTGCCATGAAAGTTTTTCCACTGGCCATGGACGAAGCCTTTGAATTTCATTTTAAAAATAATCCGGTTTTCAAAAAACTCTGCAAAAACTTTCGCTCTCGGCCCATTCGGACTTATCGTGATGTTGAAGATCTGCCATGGGTGTTTGTTCAGAATCTAAAACTTTTTAATTTGCACACCATCAAAGACTCTGAAGTCTGCATCACCTTGACCTCTTCAGGAACTCAAGGAACAAAAACAGAAAATCGCATGGACAAAATCACTTTGAATCGAGTTGAGGTGGGTGCCTACAACGTCTATCGGGACCTCGGGATCGTAGACGGAAACTCAAAGCCGTCAAATTACTTGATGTTCACCTATGACATCGATGAAGCACCCTACTTGGGTACCACTTGGACCGATGAATTGATCGCTCAAATGACTCCCCAAGGTCAGAAAGCGTTTTTGATTAAAAAAGGAAATCGAGCTGATTTTGAATTCCGATTGGATGAGGCCGTTGAGCACTACGCCGCCATGGCAAAATCTCATTTGCCAATCCGATTTTTGGGATTTCCGGCATTTATGTTTGCGCTCTTCAAAGAAATTGAAAGGCGGAAACTTCCCCCAATATTGGCCCATCAAGATTCTTGGATTCTCACAGGAGGCGGTTGGAAGAACCACGAAGACGAAGATATCGGAAAGACCGCATTCGCCGAGTACGCCCATCGCGTGACTGGCATAAGACCATCGCAAGTTCGAGATTTATTCGGAATGAGCGAGCACGGAGTCGGCTATGTTGACTGTGAAATGGGACGACTTCATATACCCATTTACGCCCACGCAATCACCAGAGATCCCTATACACTTAAGGCCCTTCCCGACGGAAAGCCGGGTTGCCTTCAGCTTTTCACTCCGCTATTAAGATCAATCCCATCGCTTTCCCTTTTAACTACCGATGAAGCCGTCGTTGAATCGCAATCTTGCGAATGCGGAAGACCCGGTCCGGGACTTCGCTACATTGGGCGGATGGGACTAAAAAAGCACGAGGGCTGCGCTATAAAAGCACTTTCCTATTTAAGATCAATAGAGGCTCGGCCATGAACATTTTGAATCTCGCATCCGAAAAGCAGGCCGCGGAATTTTTAAAAACATGGCGAAACAATCGGACACCCGGAATTGCCTATCAGGATTTTATTACGGTTTTAAAAGCCGCATCTCAAGAGTGGGAGCGAAATCCCATATGGGTTGAAAAATGTAACCAGCTTCTTCACGATGAAAGGGTTTTGTCTGACGAAATCGCCGGAATGCTTGACCCACATCATTGGACCCAACGATTGGAGTGGGAACTTCCACTCTGGAGAGCGCAAAATGGTCGGCTAGAAAGCCCCCACTCTCAAGCAATACTCAGCTATCGCCCGTTGGGTGAAATGCTGCACGTCGCTCCAGGTAACAGCTACTTAGGCGGCCTCGAAAGTCTTCTCCACGGAATCGCCTGCGGGAATTTTAACGTACTCCGAATTTCGACTAAAACCGCTCCGGTCATAAAAGTGCTTTGCGAACTATTGCAGCAATGCGGAGTTCCCGAGCATCAGATGCCATTAGTGTCTTGGGTTGCAGGCTCCCCAATTGAGAGACTTTTTAAATTCGAAATGGACGCGATTGCCGTTTGGGGCTCTGACGAGGCCATAGATGCTTACCGGGCTGGACTTGGTCCAGGCGTTCGACTTATAGAATTCGGACCGAAACTCTCGGTTTCGATTATTTCCAAATCCCCTCATATTTCTGCCGGAGATCTCGAAGGAATCGCGCGCGATGTCGCGAGGTACGATCAAATCAGCTGCGCATCGACCCAGGCCATTTTGATTCAAACAGAGAGCCAAAGAAAATTCCTTTGGAAGTCATTGGGCGAAGCCTTTGAGGCACAGAGCCAGAAGATTCCTGCCCCCACGCGAAGTAAAAACGCACAAGTTGAAATATTGAAATCCTTTGAAAAGGCCAAAGCTTTAGAGGCCCTAGGCCTTGGTGAAACGATGGGACGGTTTCCTGATTGGAATCTCATCTATCATTTTAAAAAATCGATTGAACCCTCTCCACTCTTTCGAACGGCCAACATCTATGTTTTTGAAAACGATCTTGAGTTAGCACAACTCCTCAATCCCATTCGGTCATATCTCCAAACTTGTTCGATTGCGTGTCCCGAATCGGAGGTTGTAGATTGGGCTGAAAAACTTTGGGGCCTTGGAATTAATCGCGTCGTCGATGCGGGCAGATCGACTGAGCCAATGGAGGGCGCTCCTCACGACGGCGGCTTTATGCTTCCTCGCTTTGCCAAAGTGGTATCTCTTGAAAGTCCTCGCCGCGCCAAGCACCACGGCCTCATAGGGTCATCGAAAGGTCACTTCGCTAAACTTAAGGAAATTGTGAGACTCGCATATCGCGCTCCATTTTATCGCGATCGATTTGATCACTCCGGTTTACAAGATGGAAAACTTGAATCTTATGAGCAGTTTCTAAAAATACCTCTCCTGCAAAAACGAGATTTTTACAATTACGGCCCCCCAAAGTCGGCACAGCTGTTGACCGAGTCTTTAGATCAAGTTCCAGCTTACATATTTACAACTGGCGGATCGACGGGCGAACCCAAATACGTCGCTTATTCAAAAAAGGAATGGGACGAAGTCACGGACGTCTTTGCCAAAGAGTTTGAGAGTCTAGGAATTGGTCCCGAGGATCGGTTTGCCAATCTCTTTCATGGCGGTGGACTCTGGTCGGCATTTATCGCCGTCACCGAAGCCGCCGAAAAGCTTGGATGCACGAACTTTCCGATTGGCAGCGACATGGCCCCCGAACAGGCCCTTCGCGTGATCAAAGATTTTGGAATCACCGCATGCTTCGGGTTACCGTCGACTTTAGTACGACTCGCACACGAGCTAGAATCCAAGCCTCATCTCAAACTGAGATTACCAAAAATTCTTTATGGCGGAGAACATCTCACGCCCAGCATGCATGAGTATTTAAAGAGAGTTTTCGACGCTGAAATAATCAAGTCCGGATATTATGCCTCGGTCGACGCCGGCTGCATCGGTTATCAGTGCGCTCATTTGCCACCGGGGCAGCAGCATGTTTTTGAATCGGGGGCCTTTGTGGAAATTATCGATGAAACAAAAATGATTCCTTGCGGCCCAGGCGAAACCGGAACTTTGGTAGTCACAAATCTCTCAAGAACTCTGTTGCCCGCGATTCGCCTAAACTCAGGAGACCGGGGACGCCTTATTAATTCGCCCTGCCCATGCGGGACAACGGCCATGACCTTTGAGCTCCTAGGGCGAGCCGACGACATGGTTCGAGTTGGAGGAGCCAACGTCTATGTGTCAGACATCGACCGCTTGGTGGCAAAGTTTCCCCAGACCCTTTCCCCCATTTATCAAATTCACCTGTCCAAAAAAGGCATCGACGACTCACTGGAAATCATTATTGAAACCCAAAAGTCCCTAAGTGCCACACAAACGGCCGAAGTCAAAAAGCAGATTGATAAGGCCTACTCGCAAATCGCAGAAGAAGTTCGCGAGCATCGAGAAAAAGGTTTTTTAAAACACTTTCAACTGATCTTAGCTCCGCCAGGTGCCATTCATGGTCATGCACGTACAGGCAAGGTTCGACGCGTCATCGATGAGCGATTGAATTAATTAGTCTCGACCATGGTCTAGGATTCGAGACCAAGGTCAATTTCCCACTTTTTTAATGAGGATTCTGTTAGACTTGCTTTTGTCCAGCTAGATTTAGGACGGGGGAAAAACGGTTTTTGCATTTCTCAAGGAGGAGCTAATGCGAATGATCAGGGGGATCTTTTTAGCTGTTCTTTTTTTAGGACTCGCGACGGGGGAAGGGGCCCACGCCACAGTCAAAAAGAAAGAATGGACGTTTCTAACATTCCTAAACGGTTTTAATAACTTAGATCGCTTCGGCTACAAGGATATGAACGAGATGGAGGCCGTTGGCTCCACCGATCGTATAAATGTGGTTGTACAGTGGGCGTCGCTTCGATCACGCGATGTCCGCCGCATCTTGGTTCAAAAAGATCAAGACAAAGTGAATGTCACAAGCCCCGTTGTAGAAAACTTAGGGCGAATTGACATGGGTGATCCTAAAGAACTTCTCGCTTTCATTAAATGGGGAGTAAAAAACTATCCCGCAAAGAGATATTTCGTAAATGTTTGGAATCATGGTTCAGGGTGGCACGATGTAAAAGGTGGCGGAGGACGCGCGGGTTTTGAAGTTAAAGCGCCCCAATCCACTCTCGACATCAGCTTTGATGATTTCACCGGAAGCTCAATCGACACTAAAGAGCTTGCGCAAGTCATGAGAGAATCGGCCAAGGTCATGGGACAAAAGGTTGATATCTACGGCAGCGACGCTTGCCTGATGGCGATGGCAGAGATTGCGACCGAAATGATGGATTCCGTTCAAGTGTTTCTTGGCTCTCAAGAGTTGGAGCCCGGAGATGGCTGGCCCTATGATGTCCTGCTAAACGAATGGAACAAGAAAACATTCTTCGATCGCAATAAGTCTCCGCAAGAAGTCGCCAAAATCTTAACTGATGCCTATGTTGATTCATATACATTGGGTGGCGTTCATTGCTGTGACGAAGTGACCTTTTCAGCTTTTGATCTCAATAAAGCCCCAGCACTCATTGTGGCGATGAGAGCATTGTCAGACAGCATCTTGGCTCTTCCGGATAGTCACAAGTCAGCGGCAAAAAGCGCCCTGCTGGCGACGGAGTCCTATTACATGGACGACTATAGAGATCTGGCAGATTTTGCTCTGACCTTCAGAAAATCGGCCCCCGACGCCAAGATTGTTGGGCTTCCGAATCTGAAAGATGCTCTCAAGGAATTTGTGATCATCAATAAAACAACAGGTAAATATGTGCGCTCAAGCGGCGTTGCCGTTTGGATGCCGGCGCGTCGTTACCAGTATTCTCAGTATTCTAATCTCTATTCCCAATTGGCATTTAGTAAGCTCACTAACTGGAATCTGGCTCTCGAGCAAATTTTAAACGCGCATTAAGCGCTGCAGTAAAATAAGAATTTGATAAAGCCACTTCGGCAGTTGACGAAGTGGCTTTTTCTTTTCTCTACTATCAGTTGTGAAGGGTAAGGTTTGGTTTTTCATCAGTCTGATATTTTTTTGGCCGACGTTTGGGCGATCTGAAATCTTGCAGATCCTTCATACCAATGATCTTCATTCTTACTGGCAAGATGAC
Source organism: Oligoflexia bacterium (assembly GCA_020847095.1). GTDB lineage: Bacteria > Bdellovibrionota > Bdellovibrionia > JABDDW01 > JABDDW01 > JADLCR01. The sequence continues at coordinate 19,566 of JADLCR010000108.1, forward strand.
GAAGCGCGAACGGGACGAGCGGGCTTTTCAAGAATCAAAGCGTTTATGGATCTTCTAGAGGCCGATGGAAATCAAAAGGGTTGGCACACCGTTAAGCTCGACGCCGGTGACTTCAGCGAAGGCAGCATCAATTATCTAGCACGCCAAGGCGACGTAAGCTTTGAACTGATGCATCAAATGGGTTTTGATGCGGTTACACTCGGAAATCATGATTACCTCACAGGCCCTGGCGACCTAAAAAGCAAACAACATCGCCGTCAAACCCAACTCCCTCTCATTGCGGCTAATATTGATGACGGAGATGATTTGATGGTCGCTCCGGGTCTTATTATTTACCGAGGCAAGCTGCGCATCGCGGTTGGAGGGGCCACAACCGATTCTCCCCTTTATAAATGGGCCCTTGAACCTGCTAAAATCACAGATCCCGACGGCCCGTTAGAAAATTGGCTGAGCCTTCAGAGGAATGCAGATCTTCGAATTGCACTGACCCACATTGGCTTACCAGCTGATCGCAAATTGGCCAAAAGCACGCGCTATATTGATCTTATCATTGGCGGTCATTCACACACCGTAATGGATCGTCCAGAATATGTTTTAAATGATCATCGCCGGCTGGTTCCGATCGTACAAACCGGGGCGCACGGACGATTTCTGGGAAGATTGGTTCTAGATATTATGGCCCCAGGACAATATCGAATTTTGGATTATCAAGTTTTGAAGATTCCCACTCACGAGGATCTTCAAATGAGTTTAGCCGTGAAAAGCGGGCTTAAAGATCTTCAAAGCCTATTTCCCGTGGCACTCACGACGCCAATTAGCTTTTCCGAAAAAAAGTACTACACCCACTATGAAGGAGCTCCCATCATTGGCAATCTTCTAGCCGACAGTATTCGCGAGGCAACTAACTCTGACGTTGCCTATGACAGCGGCCAATTGTACGGCGAACTTTTACCCGAAGGACCGATTACTCTTTACGATTCTTATGAGCTAACTCCTCATGTTTATGATTGGAATAAGAGCGGATGGACCCTTCGCACCTGCACGATTTCGGGCTTTTCACTTAAGATGATCTTTCAAATTGGGGCGCTCTCTCGAACGGCCATGTACGTTTCAGGGGCGGAATTTCGCGTCAACGGCTTTTTCGTCACCGATGTGAAAGTGGCCGGGCGCCCCATAGAAGACTCGAAAAATTATAAGCTTGTGATGTCTGAAGGGCTTTCACACGGAACCAATCAATTTTTCGAATTAGATTCGAAACTTTGCTTTCCTTGGGAAGAAACCGGCATTTTAACCCGGGATGCGGTTGCCAGTAAGATAATGAAAACGCCAATAATCAATGACAAGGTTCTGGGGCCCCGCCGCATCCACGGCCTCACGTCTAAGAATTTTAAATGTCATAACTGCCCCTATCCGAAGCGAAATCCTCCTTATTGAGCTTGTGAACGAGAGCTTAATTTGATACTTAACCGTCCATGAGTCACGGGATTGTTGCCACAGCTGCTTCTGCGAAGCTTAAGATCTTTTCAGGAAACTCCAATCCACTGCTCGCCGAAGAAATCTGCCGACTCACGGGAACGCCGCTGGGACATGCAGCCTGTAAGCGTTTTAGTGACGGCGAAATCAATCTAGAAATAAATGAAAACGTTCGAGGCTGTGACATTTTCGTCATTCAAAGCACGTTCAATAACGACAGCTACATGGAATTATTCATCATGATGGATGCGCTCAAACGCGCTTCTGCCGCTCGAATTACGGCGGTCACACCGTACTATGGCTATGCCCGACAAGATCGCAAGGTGGCCCCTCGCGCTCCGATTTCCGCAAAGCTCATGGCCGATTTAGTAACGGCATCCGGAGCCGACAGAGTGTTGGCCGTAGACCTTCATGCGGGCCAGATCCAAGGCTTCTTTGACATCCCTTTTGACCACATCTATGCCATGCCGATTCTGGTCACCTATTTAAAAGAAAACTACGAAGGGGACATGGTCATTGTGAGCCCCGATGCGGGCGGGGTTGAGCGCGCCAGGGCCTATGCCAAGCGCCTAGGGGCAACCATCGCCATTATCGATAAACGACGCAGTGCGCCAAATGAGGCTAAAGCCCTTAATCTGATTGGTGATGTGGCTGGTAAAAATGCCATTATCCTTGATGACCTCATCGACACGGCAGGAACGCTCACACAAGGAGTTGACACACTCCTAAAACATGGGGCAAAACAGGTGTCTGCTTGTGCAACGCACCCTGTCTTGTCGGGTCCGGCGGTCAGCCGCATTCGAGAAAGTCAGCTCGTGGAATTGGTCGTTACTGACACCATCCCGCTGTCAACAGATGCGCGACAATGCAAAAAAATCAAACAGTTATCGGTGGCTCCATTAATTGCGGAAGCCATTCGAAGAATTCACGGAAACGATTCGGTGAGTTCGCTTTTTATCTGAACGGAGAAGAGGTAGAAAATGAAGACCATAGAACTAGAAGTTGGATCACGAGCTGAAACAGGAAAAGGCGCCAATCGCCGTTTGCGCCGAGATGGTCTAATTCCTGCCGTTGTTTACGGTGCGAGCAAGAAGAACTTTAATCTTCAAACCAGCCGAAAAATTGTTACCAACATTGTCAATGGCGGAAACGACAACGCGATCATCACGCTGAAAAGTTCAGATAAAGACGTTAACGGAAAATACGTCTTGTTGAAACAATGGGACCGAGACATCACAACACGCCTTCCCCGACACGTCGACTTTTATGAAATCGATTTGAAAAAGACTGTTCGTGTTAACGTTGGATTGAAATTTGTTGGAAAAGCAAAAGGCATTGGCGATGGCGGACTCCTTGAGCCCGTTGCTCGTGAGATTACGGTGGATTGTTTGCCCACCGCCATTCCTGAAACCATTGAAGTCGATGTTTCGGGACTCGGCATTGGAGATTCGCTACACGTTGAAGATTTGATCGTCCCCGAAGGAATCAAAAAAGTTTATAATGACAACTTCACAATCGTTACTTGTACCTACGTCAAAGAAGAAGTCATTGTGGCTCCCGTGGCTGGCGCAGAAGGCGCTGCAGCCGCTCCTGCTGAACCTGAGGTTATTGCCAAAGGGAAGAAAGATGAAGAAGGAGCTCCTGCGGCCGCTGGAGAAAAGAAAGCTCCAGAAAAGAAGTAAAAAGTTGTTTGAGTTATTTGATCAAAGGGCAGCTTAAGGCTGCCCTTTTTTGTTGAAGGTAATTGAATTCATGTGGCTCATCGTAGGGCTCGGAAATCCAGGCTCCAAATATCTTCTGACCAGGCACAATGTCGGCTTTATGGCCTTAGACTATTTATGCCAAGGCGCCGGAGTGCCGTCTGAAAATGGAAAAGTAGAGCATAAGGCCATGACGATCGATTTCAAGTGGGATTCTGAACCAGTCAAGCTTGTGAAGCCTCAAACCTATATGAACCTTTCAGGAGAGTCGGTTTCCGCCCTCTTGCAGTATTATAAAATCCCGATTGAAAAACTCCTCGTGATCCATGACGACCTTGATCAGCCATTTGGCCAAATTCGCATCAAATCTCAGAGCGGCGACGGAGGTCACAACGGTCTCAAGTCCCTTATTGAAACATTGGGAACCAACAACTTTCTGAGAGTGAAAATTGGCATTGGAAGACCTCAAGACCCTCGGTTTGAAATTGCTGATTATGTCCTGCAAAAGTTCTCGAAAACTGAAAGCGAAGTGCTTCCTGATGTGCTAAATGAAGCCGTGGATGCCATTGAGTGCGTGATCTTTGATGGCCCCATCAATGCAATGAACCGATTTAATGTTCGAAAGAAGGAATAAGTATGGCTTTGAATTGCGGAATTGTCGGATTGCCAAATGTCGGTAAGAGTACGTTGTTCAATGCTTTGACTTCAGCAAAAGCCGAAGCGGCCAACTATCCGTTTTGTACGATTGACCCTAACGTAGGTGTGGTCACAGTTCCTGATCCGCGCCTCGATCAGATTACTAAATTTATTAAACCTCAAAAGATTGTGCCAACAACCATTGAGTTTGTGGACATTGCGGGACTTGTAGAAGGCGCCAGCAAGGGTGAAGGTCTCGGAAATCAGTTCTTAGGCCACATCAGACAAACGGATGCCATTATCCACGTCGTTCGTTGTTTCGATGACCCGAATATTATTCACGTCGCCGGAAGTGTTAACCCAGATCGAGACATAGATGTGATCAATACGGAACTATTACTGGCTGATTTGGACACCGTGGAAAAGCGCTACACCAAAATTGAGAAAACAGCGCGTGTCACTAGCGACGCTCGAGCCAAAGTTGAAGCGAGTTGCTTAAAAAAACTTCTCGATGCCATACAGGCCGGAAAGCCCGCCCGGAGCGTCGACTTAACCGACGAAGAAAAGCCCATTGCTAGCGAATTGCATCTGATCACAAGTAAACCCGTGCTCTATTTGGCCAATGTGGATGAAGAAGGCCTAAAATCAAAAAACCAATGGGTCGAGGCCGTCGAGAAAAGAGCTCAATCGGAGAACAATCAGGTAGTTCAGATTTGCGGGGCTTTAGAAGCTGAAATTGCCCAACTTCCGCCTGAAGAACGTGGCGAATTTTTAAAAGAAATGGGTCTTACCGAACCGGGTTTACACCGACTGATTCGAGGGGCGTACAAGCTTCTGGGGCTCATCACCTACTTTACTGCGGGCGTTCAAGAAGTCAGGGCCTGGACCGTACGCGCTGGAAGCAAAGCGCCCCAGGCCGCCGGAGTCATTCACACGGATTTCGAAAAAGGCTTCATCCGGGCCGAGGTTTATCACTGTGAGGATCTTTTCAAACTGGGCTCAGAAGCCGCCGTCAAAGAAAAGGGCCTCTATCGGTCCGAGGGCAAAGAGTACTTGGTTAAAGATGGCGATATAATGTTCTTTAAATTCAACGTATAGGGGCTAATACACAATATAACTGAGAATAGCCCCTACGGCCTATTTGAGGCCCCCCAAAAGACCAACTTTTAAGCTCTAAAATTAACCGGATTTTCTTCCGATTGTATCAATAAGAGGTAGGCCCGTTTCTTCCTGGTCTTTTTAGGAAGTTGAACTGGAGCTAAAATACCTTATGGGGGGAAGTTTGAAGAAGATGTTAGACCTCATTAAAACCATCATTGATGACCTAAGAACTCTCTTGGGTCCGAACTTGAAACCGGCACCCGTGCCCATCAAGTCGGCAAAAAAGTGACTGGTTTTTTCATCGCGAACTCTTTGGATCTAAGTAATCCCTGAGCCCTTCTGCAATAAAATTGAAACTTAGCATGGTCAAAAATACCACAACCCCTGGAGAGAGAATCAAATGGGGATAACTTCGTAAGCTTTGCCAACCTTCAAACAAGAGCACCCCCCAACTACTGAACGGCGGCTGAAGACCAAGACCTACAAAACTGAGAAAGCTTTCGTACAAGACATTAGAAGCCACTTGAAAAGAAATCATCACTAGTACGGACCCCGAAATATTCGGAAGAATATGTTTCATTAAAACAGTCAA
>JADLCR010000109.1 GCA_020847095.1 Oligoflexia bacterium
TCATATAGTGCCCATATCGATCTCAAAAAATAAAGCCCTCCGTACGTTGAATTTCGGTCGGCAAGTGAGGCTATAGAATTCGATTTAATCACCAGTCATAAACTATTGAAATCATTAGCCAATATAGATTACTTTTCGACCTTACCTGCTCAAAAAATCCCGAATCCTTCCGATAAGTTAGACTATGAAGGGCTTTTTGGTTGCGGCAATCCTTTTACTAATAGGCACATTTGCGTCTGGAGACGAAGCTAAGTCGACTACCTCTAGTCGAGCACCTGTGTACACTGACGACGTGAAATCTGGTTGTTTTAGGAATTCAACTTTGTACCCATTAGATGCCGTTACTCAATCTCCAACCGAAAGGCGTCAAGAGCAAGCTGAGTTCAAAAAGTGGTTTGATCAACAGGTGAGAGATGGAAAAATTGATACTCGTGACCTGGCATCCAATTACCAACGGACTATGGCCAGGGCCTTTGAATCATGGCGCGCGGCTACAGGAACCGGAAGGCAGTCTTCGGCAGGTCAAGAGTTAGCGGCCCAGCGACCACTTTGCTGCTTCGTAAGCAAGGCGACAAACGATCGTATTGATAAATTGGAATGCGATATTGCTCACATGAAGGGGCTTCAAGGTAACAAGGAGCTCAAGGCCCAAGTTCTTAACGACACACTTTCTCGAATCGGCGCGTATTGTAATAAAATTCGAGAAATTAATAAAAGAGCTCCTGGCTTGATTTCAAGCCTGCTGGATCTACAAGGATTAGGCCAGGACATTGATGAAACTTTTTCCTGGAAAGTAAGCCAAAAGAACGATCCTGAATTGGAGAAATTAAATAAAGAGTTAGCCGATATTCGTTCGGGAATTTTTAATTCCGGACATCCCAAGATGATGGAAATACTGAACTCCTCACCCATCGTATCGGGCGCGGCTATTTCCGGTGGTAATAATATTTTGAGTTGCAGCGATGCCTCATTGATTGCTTACGACAAATTAAAAAATGGCAAAGGCTATGGCGGGCGGCCGACAGAGAGCTTTGATCAAATATTAAATGGGATGATCTCGGAGTCCCAGGCTGAACTTGCAAAACTTAAGCAGGCCACTCGAGGAGTGAAAACGCCAACAAGTTGCAATGACGCCGCTTTTGCCGAAAATTCAGCTTTTAGAAATAGTTGCGCTTCCCTCATGAAGGAGTGTTCCGGCGCAACGATGGAAAAAGTAAAATCTGCATTTAAATCGCTTAAGTACGCATTGGGTGGTGAATACAACAATGAGCAATGCAATCCCATGTACAATAGTGTTTTGAACAAAGAAAGCGTCAGTTCGTCAACCTTGTTTACCAAGCTATTGGTGGATCCCGAAACTAAAAATTTGTTTCAGGATAATGCAAGAGGACAAAGTGATCTTTATTGTTATCTAAAGGAAAAACGTGGTGACGATCAGTCGGGGTATTGGAGCTCGCTAGGGTCCGAAGTAGGGCAAAGATTTATGCGATGGGGAACTCCCCTTGCTCTGGTCACAGGTCTTGGCTCAGCTGCCCAAGCCTTGAAACTACAAAGGGCCGCAGGAATTGCACATAAATCCGGACAGCTTGCCCAGAGTCAAGCGTACTTGGATAAGGCGGCGGTGGAAGCACTTAAAGGAAGCCGGCGAATGCTTGGTCTGGATCTTTCAAGTAGCGCCGTTGGTGGCGGAGCAGCTGCTTTTGAAACCTATAACTCATGCGCTACTCCGGGGGTTGTGTATAATTCACTCAGTTACGCCCAATGTGACTTAGAGTCGGCAGGCCTTGATGTAAGCGAAAACTTGGCGGCCGTAAGTGCCGTGGGTCAAGGCGGCTCAAAGACCTATTCAACTGATTGTGCTAAATCCGTGGCGGCATTTGCCTTAACCTCAGGAGCGATGGCCGTTAGCATTCGCTCGTCTTACCGCGATTACGTAGCCTCTTCGTCAATTGTTGGAGAGGGGATGGAAACTGAAATCAAACAGCTATCTGCCGCCAAAGCGTCGAGAGAGGCGGCCGAAGTAGCCGAGGGAAAACCAGTTCTAGCCGTAACTCGAAATTTTGACGATTCTAATATATTGAAATTTCCCCAAGCTGAAAGGCCTTTGATTCGAGATCTCTATGGCCAAGCAAAAAAGCTTAACCTCGCCGAAACAGATTTGTCTGACTTTATGAACTTGATGACTGACCCGTCTGTATCACCGGAGCTGCGTCAGAAATTTTTAGAGCGACTCAAGCTTGCCGACCGTGGAGTACTTTCTAAGTCCATTCGTGACGCGCTTGAGCAGGCACGCACCCGCGGCTGTATTGCTCGTTAGAATTCACCTGACTAATTCTTAGACGTCAAAATCCCATTAGTTGGCAGCAACCAGGTCCAATCCGTGCAGTGGTAGGTCCTCATAGAGGAGGATCACTCATGGATTTACGAAAAGGATTTTTAGCGATTGGAGCGCTGGCAGGCTCACTCGCAATCATTAATTGCGGAAGCCAAGGACCGGCCACCCTAAGTACTGCCAAAAACAAGGGCCTTTCTTCGGTGGCCATTAACCCAAACGGCAATCCCAATTCAAATCCCACGCCCTATCCGACTCCGAATCCAACCCCGGTGATTACCCCCGGAGGCGGAGGCGGTGGTGGCGGCGGTACATTTCAAGTGGTTCACGATGCGTCTGATTTCAGACCGCCGTTTCAACTTGTTGGTGGCCCAGTGACTTCCGTTCACCTTGTGGTTTTCTGGGCTGAACGACCATCGGGTTCGGGGCAGCTCTACCAACCCCCTTTTGATGGTCGCTGTTATAAAGTTTTGCCAGGCGATCGCATCATGCTTGATTCCACACCTAAAGGAGTTGGTTGTGGCAATTGGAATATTGGTCAATGCGATTACGACCAAGGCCCAGTATGGTCGGCAACTGCTGATCCCCAGTTTTACCATGTCCCAAAAGACGACAACGGATTCTTGATGAGAGTCAAACCGCAAGTTCATGGGGCAGAGGACCGAGTGGTTGTTAACGTCGATGGCGTAAACTCTAATGAGGTGTGTTTGTCGACGAGGTAAGTGATAATTCTAAAAACAAAAAGGCCGCAAATCACTTGCGGCCTTTTTTATGCTCTATGAACTTCTAAGTTAGAAGAATAAGCCCACACCTACGGAGGCTGTTAGGCCCGAAGTGTCTAATATCGCTTTTTTGGTAGAGCCGCCGCCAGAATAAGTCATTTCGCTTCCAGAAGCAGTTTTGAGCGTATCTGTTTTATTGATTAAATACGTAGCTTCAAGAATGAGAGCGAAATTTTCACCGATCATAAATCCGCCGCCCACGTTCGCTCCGTAACCGATTCCGCTTGGTGCGCTATATTCGGTCACGGTATTGGTGTTCCTTTGGGTAACGCCATTTGTGAGCTGATAGGCGCCCTTTGCTCCAATGTAAGCAAAGTTCGAAGAATTTTCGGCGAGATAATAGTTAAACGCAAAAGTTGCCAGATCCTGCTTTATTTGAAATCCAGACTCGCGCCCGGCGGGAGTAGTGGTGTCTTGCTTGCTGCTCATCGAGAGCGATTCATATCCGACCTTAACGTGAAAGGATTCTACGACCTTGAAATCGAAAAAGCCGCCAAAACCTTGTCCTTGGGTAATATTTTGAAATTTTGGGCTGGTTATGAGCTGGCCGCCCTTAATATTGAGATCAGCGGGGTTGAAAAACCCAGTTAAGTAATAAGCTCCGATTCCAAATCGATTGCCCATTCGAGAACTGCTCCCTCGGGCCGCAAAAGCCTGGTCCGATATGAAAACCATCAATGCTAACAAGATCAAATTCTTCATTTGCTGTGGCTCCTTGTTTGGGAGAGTTTTCGTAAGCTACCGTTTCCAGTCTCAATTATAGCGAAATCTGCCTCCAAGACTAAATGGTTTCACTCTTAGCCCTATAAATCCTTCCTTTAGTCTGGCCTTTGCTCTTTAACCTCGGCCTCTGGTATAAGGGCCAGATGCGTATTAATAAATTTTTTACGGACCAGGGATATTGCTCGAGGCGAGAAGCGGATCGCCTAATCGAATCCGGTCGAGTGGCCATTAATGGCGTCAATGCAAAACTCGGAGACCAGGTCTCTGAGACTGACGTGGTAACAGTTGACGGCGTCGAAGTGAAACGTAAGTCAAAAAAAGTCTACCTCATGTATCACAAACCCGTTGGGGTGATTTCCACCACTGATTCAAAAATTGAGGGGAACATCATCGAGGCAGTCGGTTATCCGGAGCGGGTCTTTATGATTGGTAGATTAGATAAAGATTCAACGGGACTGATTTTTCTCACTAACGATGGTGATATCGTCAATCGAATTTTGCGCGCTCGCTTTGGTCACGAAAAAGAGTACCAAGTCGAAACTCAAGAACCGATGACCGACGAATTTCTCAAAAAAATGTCTTCAGGGATCGATATCGGAGATTATGTAACTCAGGCCTGCCCCGTAACCCGACTTGGGCCCAATCGATTCACTATCATTTTAAAAGAGGGTAAGAACCGCCAAATCCGTCGAATGGTGGCCGCCCTGGGCTTGAGAGTTAAAAAACTCCATCGGGTCAGAATCATGAACGTGCTGCTTGGTAAACTTCCTTTAGGGAAGTGGCAGCATATTCCTGAAACTGACTTAAACACACTTTTTAAACAATTGGATTCGGCCGAAATCACGAATCAAAATATTGAGCTCGAAGGCGAGGAGCTTGAATGAGGAAATTGAGAACATTTTCAATCACTTTTATTTTGGGAATTTTCGGTATGAATAGTGATCTAGTTGCCCAGCAAAATCCACCAAATCACATCCCCCCATATCCCATCCACTGGTGGTCCCCGGTTGCAATTGAAGGGGCGCCCGACTGGGAAATTTTCCCACAAGAGGCAAAATATGGTGAGGTCATCTTGAGCAAGCGAAACGAGTTGGGCCTGCTTTCAAATTTCGCTCCGACTCCTTTTGAATTTCATGGGGATAAATTTGCAAGTGTTGAGGGTTTTTGGCAAAGCCTGAAATACCCGGAGAATGAACTGGATCCTCGTGCTCAAAGTCATGCCGTGACTTGGAAATATACACGCCAAGTGGTGGCTCAGATGACAGCGTTTGATGCTAAAGCCGCCGGAGATTTGGCCAGTCAAAATATGAAAATTCTTGGTATCGAATGGGTGAGTTTTCAGGGGCAGCGTTTGATTTACAAAGAAAAAGGCGAGAGTCCATTTTATAAATTGGTTTTTGAAGCCATGCGGGCAAAATTAAATCAAAACCCTGAGGTTAAAAAGGTCTTGCTGAGAACCGGTGATTTGATTTTACGCCCTGATCATAAAGATCCCAACGCCGATAGTCTTATGGCTTGGCGCTATTACGAAATCTGGATTAAGCTGCGAGGCGAAGTCTCTCAATCCCAATAATGAACGAATTTGAACGACCCGGAGAGGGCTGCTTTTGACGTATATCCGTCAAGGGTTACGGCTCCGATGTCTAAACCCAAATCCCATTGGCGACCAAGTGAGATCAAATTTCTTAGGGTGTATGTGTTAGTGAAAAAATCAGTGGTTGTATCTAGATTAATAGTGTTGAGAGTGAGCGCTGACACAAACCACTCAAAGAATCTAGCCCGGACGGTAACTTTTGATCGAGTATAAGTGGGGGTGAGTGACCATTTATCAGTAATTTGAATCATGAGGCCGCCACTGTAATTATTTGATTCATATTTATACAAGAGCGGAAAATCAAAAACGAGATAGCTTGCCTGCAAGACCACTCCCATATTTTCAGAAAATTTAAACTTGTAATCAAGGGAGCCAATCCCGCCGAGCAAAAGATAGACCCCAGTGACCCCAAGCGTATGATTTTCAGTGCGCAATATTTGATACCTTAGGCCAAGAGGAAGCGGAGTCCAAACGAGAGTGAAATTATCAGAAAGCGATTGCTGCCAAATAAACGGGTAAATTCCCACTGCGCCTGTCTGCCCGCTAATTCCAGTAAAAGTCCAAATTTCATAGCTCTTAATTCCATCGGGAAGAGTGTAGGGCCTATCGAGTTCCTGGGTCGGATAGTCGTTGAGTTTTTTGCCCGACATTGAACAACCGGCCGTGCCAATAATTAAACTCAGCCCGAGCGCCCAAAATTTAATAGTCATGAGCTTCTTCATTTCTTTCCCCCCTCAACTGACCAAAAACGGCAGATTTTGAAAATTTGTATCAGTCGACCGTTCCATAAGTCAACGGAAGCCGTCTTCAAATTGCACATCGATTGCTTTGAACAGTGATTGGATGTTTAGGCGATTCTTCACTCCTATTCAGGCTTTGGTGGTTTTTTTGGTTGTTATAATCAATATGAGTGCTCGGTCAGACCAGACCTCAAGTGCCCTCGTACGCCGGTATCCGCCGGTTTCATTTTGCGATACCATTATGGGTCAAATTGGGCCCGATGGCAAAATGGAGATTCATGGCTTAAACGAAATCAATGTCCCACTTTTTTCTGATGCCGAAATTATTCGAGTGATCACACCTACTCAACCGCAAAAACTCAGAGGACTCGGCGGGCGATTTTTTAATGCTGAGTCGACGACCTATGGTCATGTGGTCATTCAACAGCAAAGCCGGCGCGGCTGTACCGCAGCTGTAGTCGCAATGCTTATCGCCGATCGCGGTGGAGTTATTGATATTCAGGCATTGATCGAAACAAACCTGGGCGACAATAAAACGATGATGAATTTGGCCTCAAAATCTGGATTTAAACTCGAGCTTGTTTATGACGGGCGACTTGAAATCCGGGATTTGGCAGAACTCAGTAAGCTGGTCACTCAATATGGGTCGCTGGCGGCGTCCATAGGCACTGAATTGGGCAGTCATCAAATCGTTGTTGATTACGTTGATCTCAAAAAGAGAACAATGACGATTCGAGACCCTTTTCATGGATGGCAAATCGAAGTTCCTGCAGCTGCTGTGCTCGAAACGCGATCGCTCTCGGATTTGATGCGAATCCGTAAACCCTAATCTCTTGCATTCAAAAGATTGGCAATGTTTTTCGCTCCAATATCGAGCCCAAGAGCGTGGGTGAGGAGCAAAGACAATGATACAAAACCGCGACCTATTTGGCCCATGAGTGGCACAGGCGGAATATTCTTTACTCGCACTCCACCCGGCTTCTTAGGCCATGTTTCTCGAACACGCACTCCCCATGAGTGAATTTCAACTTTCACATCAAAAGTACCCTCGGCCATATCCATGATTTCACTCACGGTGCCCGGTACTAAGTAAGCTGTTCGAAAGTAGGCTTTTAATCTATAGATCTTCACTCCATTTTCGATCGAGGTTTCTACGATTCGCTGTTTTATTTCAATACCCACGGGTAGTCCTCGTACGGGACGGAAATACATGTCTCGGCCAATAAACTTGCCTTGATCGTTGGCAATTGGAATTTGGCTATCCACGGTCCCAGTGCTTAGAACATCGGCAAAAGGCTTTTTAATATAGACGTCCAAGAATTCCGCTTCCTTTGCCCCGTAAAATTCGAAGATGCGATAAAGCTGGATGGAGTCGTTGATGTTGTATGCCGGTGAATAGCTAATGGTTCGGGACCGCACTGAAACTCTAGGCCCACTCAAAGCATCAACCTCTGATGCGCACCGCGCTATACCACTTGGTACGTGAGTAAAAAACGCAACAGATGTAATAAATAATCCAACTAAACTGCGATACATGTTCGTCCCCCCTCGGCAAGTCAAACCCAGTACAAGTCGTGTACCAAAATTTGCGCCTGAGGGACTTCGCTAAAATAGCTTGCGGCGTTAAGGCCAAAAAATACTGGATACTGATCTCGATCATAATCAATACAAGTCTATAAGGTTAGGATCCCTGAGTGAACCAAGAGTACCAAATTAGAAGGACACCCAATGGGAAGTATTGGACTAACTGAAATGTTGCTTATCGCTGGTGTGGGGCTGCTTTTTTTGGGTCCGAGTCGACTGCCGTCGCTCGGGCAAGCTCTCGGAAAATCAATATTCAATTTCAGGCGCGGACTTTCACGAGAAAATTGCGAGCTCGAGGCGCTCTCGTTAGAACAAAGAGAAAACATTGAAGACAAATAGCTCGGAGTTAAATTCTGTCGGTAATACGGTCGTTGAACTTTCTAATCGGTGGAAAAGGGCAAGGGTGTCTGCGATTCGCGAAATCGGAGATGGGCGGGAAGAAAACGAGTTTTTAGCAATTTTGGAGACCCTCTCCATCGATTCATTTGAAAAACTGCTAAAAATTGTTTTTTTCAATTCGAGAAAACTTGGAAATAGTTATCAGAAATCCATCGGCCTAACTTGGGAGCGGTCAGATTTTGTTTTGTATTTAAGTCAATTGGGCTCACCTTGTCTCAGCGGTTCGTGGTCTGGCAGTGCCAAAGCTGATTCACTTAAGCGTAAGGGCTGCAGTTCGGGAGTGTGCCACGGCCAACGATACTGTCAGTACTGGAGAGAGGCCGTCGATGGGCTAGTGTTGGGGTTGAGCGTCGATGTTGGTTTTGCGAGGCACGCTTCTGTTAATGCGGGAGATTCATTCTGCGAGGACGTTATTTATCAAGACGAGGCCAGTCTTTCAGATGCTATTTGGGAAAATCGAAGTCGATGGGGCAGTCTTCCTAACAATATGCGAGACGATTTGGATTCGATCACTCAGAAGCTGTCTAGGCAAAACATTGATTTGAGGTTTCTAGGAGTAGCCGAAGGAAACCTTTTTTATAAGTTAGAACCCAAGAAGAATCTTACATGCGGGTCAGCAGGCGCTCTTTATCGCTCGCAGATCGAGTTTATGGTTAAGCAAAAGTTTCCGCAGATTAAACTGAGAGACGCAAGTCCTGTAGCAGTTTACGGAGAGAAGGCATGAACTCTTCGAGAAGACGGTTTCTTCAATCAGCGTTACCAAGATTCAGAGCGCCGATGAGGACCGTTTACCAAAATAATTTAGTAAAACTCGGAAAGCTCAATGACTTTCCGGTCAATTCGCAAACTGAGATAAAGATTTTTGATATTGATTTTATCATTAAATCCCTTCCCCAAGGATTGCAGTTACTTAACAAAGCTGAGAGTCAGGGCGTGTGCTTATCATTAGATTCTGAAGGACAGATTACAGCAGACATGAGTCAAAGTTGGCCGAGTAATGCCGTTTTGTCGATATTCTCTGGCGAGCTTTACAACTTATTAGAGGAGCATTTATGAGTGACCAAAAGGACAAGATTCATCGCAGACGCTTTTTAGCTGGTTCAGCTGCAGGCGCCACTTTACTGGCGGGCTCAAATATTTGGGCGGGTCCGCTGAAGTATTTTAAGCCAACCATTATAGATAACCCGTTAGCCCAATATCCAAACCGAGATTGGGAAAAGGTATACAGGGATATTTTCAAAACCGATGGGCATTATCATTTTCTGTGCGCACCAAATGATACTCATAACTGTTTGCTTAGAGCATACACTAAAAATGGCGTCGTTTTGCGAATTGGACCGTCCTTTGGGTATGGAAAGGCGAAGGATCTTTACGGCAACCAAGCATCACATCGTTGGGATCCAAGAATTTGTCAGAAGGGCCTTGCTCTTGTTAGGCGCGTTTACGGCGATCGCCGAGTAAAAGCGCCGATGGTTCGACGTGGATTCAAAGAGTGGGTTGATGCTGGGTTTCCTAGAAATGCGAAGACAGGGCAGCCAGACACCAAGTACTTTCAAAGAGGCAAAGACAAGTGGCTCCGAGTCAGCTGGAGTGAGATCAATAAAATTACAGCATTGGCTGCAGTTAACATTGCGAACACTTACAACGGAAAGCAGGGTGAGGAATTTCTACGCGCTCAAGGCTACGAAAAAGAAATGATTCATGCGATGGAGGGGGCTGGATTACAAACCTTTAAGTTTAGAGGTGGAATGGCCTTTCTCGGGGCTACCCGATTGTTTGGCATGTATCGATTTGCCAACCTGCTCGCATTGATGGACTCAAAATTGAGGGGTGTTTCCCCCGAGAACGCAGTTTCCGCCAGAGGGTGGGATTCGTACAGCTGGCATACGGATTTGCCTCCAGGACATCCAATGGTGACGGGTGCACAAACAAATGACTTTGACTTATTTTCAACTGAGTATGCCAATCTCATCATTCCTTGGGGAATGAACTGGATCACTACTAAGATGCCCGATTCTCATTGGATGACTGAAGCAAGATTGAAGGGGGCCAAAGTAGCTGCCGTAACTGTAGAGTACAGTGCGACAGCAACCAAATGTGATGACGTGGCAATTATTCGTCCGGGATCGGATCCGGCATTTGCGTTGGGATTAGCCCAGGTTATTATAAAGAAGAAGCTTCATGACGAAAACTGGGTAGCTAAAAATACGGATCTGCCATTTCTAATTCGAATGGACAACCTGCAACCCCTAAGACCTCAAGACTGTATTGATGGTTATAAATCACCAGAACTAACTTCAATAAAATTTTTGAAAAAGGGCGAAAAAGGGCAGCCCAACCAGGCGCAACATACAGCTCCCGAGTCCATGAGGGAGGATTTTTTGCCGTATGTTGTAGTAGGGGAAAAAGGCAATCTCGTGGCCGTGACGCGAGATGATTTTGGTCCGAAATTTGAAAATCTTGGAGTCAAGCCTCAACTGAGCATTTCGAAGGCGGTAAAGCTGACAAATGGAAAGAGTGTTCGGGTGCGGTCGAATTTTAATCTGATCGAAGAGTATTTAAATAATAATTTCACTCCCGAGAAAACTAGCGCAATTACAGGCTGTCCAGTAAAGGGAATTTTACGATTTGCCGAACTTATTGCCGCTAACAAAGAAAAGACTTTGTTTGCAGTGGGCATGGGGCCAAATCAATTCTTCAACGCCGATTTGAAGGATCGAGCTATTTTTCTGGTGGCGGCTCTTACGAGAAACGTTGGGTTTCCCGGTGGAAACGTCGGGAGTTATGCAGGGAATTATCGAGCCGCGATTATTGACGGCCAGCCGGTTTATACCTTTGAAGACCCCTTTAATTTGAATCTAGAAAAAGGTGGTAAGCCAAAAGTTAAAAAATATCTTCATTATGAATCACTCCACTATTTCAACTACGGCCAAAGGCCCAATAAAGTTGGAAAAAAAATGTTCACCGGAGCTGGGCACATGCCAACTCCAACGAAGTTTATGTGGAACAATAATTCGAATTCTACCATTGGAAACATCAAGTGGCATTTCGATGTCGTTAATAACACATTGCCGAAGGTGGAATTTATTGCTTATGCAGACTGGTGGTGGACAGGATCATGCGAGTATGCCGATGTTGTTTACGCCGCCGATAGTTGGGCGGAGACCAAGATGCCAGACATGACCGGCTCTTGTACTAATCCTTTTGTGCAAATTTTCCCAGAAACTCCTCTGCAAAGAATTTTTGATACCAAATCAGATTTAGAAATCATTGCCGGCGTGTCTAAGGCCATTGGTGATCTAATCGGAGAAAGTCGACTCGTGGATGGATTCAAATTCGTCTGGGATGGAAATGTATCCGAATACCTTCATCGAATAATTAATTCTTCCAATTCTCTTAAAGGCTATAAGTTTTCAGAATTACATGAGAATGCAAAGAAAGGAATTCCGGCACTCATGAATATGAGAACGTATCCGAGGTCTTCCTCATTTGAGCAGGCTAGGGGAGAAAATCCATGGCATACAAAGTCCGGTCGCCTCGAATTTTATCGATTTGAGCCTGAGTTCATCGAACATGGCGAGAACATGGTCATTTACAGAGAGCCGGTCGATTCCACTCACTTTGAGCCCAATGTCATCGTAGCAGAAAAGCACGAAGCGATACGGCCGACGAAACCAGAAGAATGGGGATTTTCGTCAAATGATTTGTCATGTGAAACGAGACAGGTCCGAAACGTTGTAAAATCAGTGAGTGAAACTCTAAAGTCCAAACATCCATTGAAACTCAAACTTCAATATTCGCACGTCTATCACACGCCGAAGTATCGGCACGGCGCCCACTCAACTCCCATTGATACGGATTTTAATTCAGTGTTTTTTGGTCCCTTTGGGGACGTTTATCGCCATGATAAGCGACTGCCATTTGTTACCGAAGGTTACGTCGATATAAACCCCGAGGACGCCAAGGCCATGGGGGTCGATGATGGGGACTACGTGTACATCGATGCTGACCCTGAGGATCGTCCGTTTAGAGGCTGGAAAAAGGGTACTGAAAATTACAAAGTGGCCCGACTGCTACTGAGAGCGCGGTATTATCCTGGCACTCCACGTGGAATAGCTCGTACATGGCATAATATGTATGGCGCGACCTTTGGAAGTGTCAAAGGCCATGAAACGAGATCAGATGGCTTGGCAAAATCACCAGAGACCAATTACCAGGCTATGTACCGGTATGGAAGTCACCAAAGTGCAACAAGGGCGTGGTTGCGTCCCACTTTAGAGACAGAATCATTGGTGCATAAAACTATGTTTGGTCACGGTATAGGAAAAGGCTTTGAGCCCGACATTCACTGCGTTATCGGAGCACCTCGAGAAGCGTTTGTGAAACTGACGAAGGCTGAACCGGGGGGATTAGATGGCAAAGGGAAGTTCAGGCCAGCGGCGCTTGGATTCCGGCCTACATACGAAAACAAAGCAATGAAGCAGTACCTAAAAGGTGCCTTTATAAAAAAGAAAAACGTCTAGGTTAGCGAACTCGGAGGAACGATGGCAAAGGTAAAGAACTGGCAAATAAGTCGCGAAATGGAATACCCATATGACGAAAATCGACCCAAGAAGCAGTGGTCCATTGTTTTCGATTTAAATAAGTGCATTGCGTGTCAGACTTGTTCTCTTGCTTGCAAGACCACATGGACCAGTGGCAAGGGTCAGGAATACATGTTTTGGAATAATGTGGAAACCAAGCCCTACGGTTCATATCCGCTTGCCTGGGACGTCCGTGTTCTGGAAAGACTAGGTCATCAAGAATGGGAGAAGAAACAGCCCTATTACGGCAAAACCATTTTTGAAGCCGCTGAAAATCATGAACGGGCGGCTCATTTCGCTCCAGAAGATAAAGATTGGATGTATCCAAATCATGGTGAAGATGACTGTGCAGGGCGTGTCGACAAGGGAGACTATATCTCGCTTCAACATGATAAGTGGTTTTTCTATCTCCCTAGAACTTGTGCTCACTGTACCTATCCTGCCTGTCTCGCCGCCTGCCCGCGAAAAGCCATTTATAAAAGACAGGAAGATGGAATTGTTCTAATTGATCAATCGCGGTGCAAAGGTTACGGCGAATGTGTGAAGGCTTGTCCGTATAAGAAGTCCATGTACAATGCCCATACTCGCATAAGTGAAAAGTGCATCGGATGCTATCCGTTCGTTGAACAAGGTTATCAGCCCCAATGCGTAACTAATTGTATCGGCAAGATTCGAATCATGGGATTTATCAATCCACCTTGGAAGGCTCGCGAAAACAATCCCGTAGACTACTTAGTGCACAAAACGGGCCTTGCTTTGCCGTATTATCCCCAACTCGGGCTCGAACCAAATATCTATTACATTCCGCCGATACACGCCGATCGAGAGTACTTGACTCAAATGTTTGGTCCGAATGTTGATCAATCGATTTCAACCTATAAAAAACTTAAAGATGATCCCGTGGCTCAAGGGCTTTTAGTACTGATGGGATGTACAGATCGCATAATACATCACTTTGAAGTTCGTTCGGGAATCGCGTACGCATTTGACGAGAAGGGCGACGAGATCGTTCATGTTCCTGTGACAGAACAGATGTATAGCAGACCTGCGTTCGATGAAAAGTTTGGCACATCTCGAAACAATACTCCGTGAGGTAAATATGAAAACCACAACTCTTTTACTAACAATCCTTTTGATGGGCGAGTTCGCCGGTGCGGAGATATCAGTTAAGAAGGTCACTGGAGAGCTCTCTGTTAATTTTATGGATCAGAAATTATGGAGCCAGGCTTTGCCCGATGAAACGATCGGATTATTAGCGCAACCGGTCGTAGTTCCAAAGCCGACTAAGACTGAAACACAAAAGATCAATGTCGCAGCTATTCATGATGGCAAGTGGATTGTGTTTCGAGTCCGTTGGAATGATGCGGAGATGAGTGAAGCGAATAAGTTGGCAACATTTTCTGATGCTGTAGCCTTACAATTTCCGGTCAAGAACAACGACGTTCCACCGCCGATCATGATGGGCGGTAAAGGTGATCCCGTACATTTATTTCACTGGAAATATCAGTACCAACTCGATGCGAAGTTTGGGAAGAAGCCAATTAATGAAATTTATCCAAACATGACTACTGATATGTATCCGATGGAATTTAAAGAAAAAGGAAACTACAAAGAGGCCACGAAAGACCAGAGGGACTCATTTGTAGGTGGAACGGCAGCAGGCAACCCGCAATCTTTTCCTAAATCGGGAGTTGACGAAATCTTTGCCGAAGGATTTGGATCGTCGGCAGTATCAGATTCCCATTTAGCCAAAGGATATGGCGAATGGAAAAAGGGCGCCTGGACTGTTTGGATCGCAAGGCCCCTATCTTATGACAATGGCTCGAAGCTCCTAGTCGGCAAAGGAAGCCATGTGGCATTTGCGGTGTGGCAGGGTGGTAAAAAAGAAATCGGAGCTTTGAAGTCGTTGACCATGATGTGGACCCCATTTTTCATACAGGAGAAATAGTATGAAAGCACAAGTATTTAATCCCGGACCGTTTGTACTAGCATCGGTCATTACTGGTTACCCTGATGGGGATTTTAAAAATGCTGTGACTGAGCTGTTGCGAATTGAAGATCTAGAAATTCCTGCCGAACTCAAGACGATACTTATGAATGCGAGTTCTGATGAAAATCATTTGGATGACTTGCGATCTGAATACATATCTATATTTGATCATTCAAAAGCTCTAAATCCTCTTTATGAAACAGAGTATGGTAGGGAGCGCGCAATGTTTAAAGCTAATGGACTTTCTGATATTGCTGGTTTCTATCGGGCCTTCGGATTTGAGATCAATGAAGAATCTGGGCGAGAGATGATAGACCACATTTCCGTCGAATTGGAGTTTTATAGTCTGTTGCTTATGAAGCTAATTTTCTTGAAAGAATCAAATGACCAAGAAGGTGTTGAGGTCGTTGAAGACGGAATGAGAAAATTTCTCACCGACCATCTAGGGAAATTCGTCCCATCAATTTTAGATCGAGAGGGCACTCGTAGTTCAAATTTTTACTCCCAAGTGTTTTCTTGGGTAAATGATCTTATTCAAAAAGAGTGCATCAGGGTGGGCGCGAGTCCCGAAGTTGTTGATTGGTTTGACGCTCGAATGTCCGATGAAGAGGTAAGTTGTGGTGGATCGGCTAAATAAATAAGAAGGTTCGCTCCGAGCCGACTTTCCTAAATCGCAATGAGATGGAATGCCGGCCGCAGACCAACAGTCTGCCAGGGTCAACATGGAAACGTGGAGACCTCCCGTTAGGAAAGGAGAATCATGTTACAAGATTGTTATTCAAGAGTTTTTAAGTATTTACGCCTATCGCTTACAGATCGTTGCAATTTTAAGTGCACTTATTGTCTTCCCGAGGGGTTCAACCCGATTGACGATGAGCGCCATCTTGAACTACCTGAAATTCGAAATCTGGTTAGTGCGTTTAGGGAATTAGGAATACAGAAAATCCGATTGACGGGCGGAGAACCCACTTTGAGATCTGATATATTAGAAATCATCAGACTCATTAAGAGCGAACTGGGTATCGAAGAGGTGGGACTAACCACAAATGGTTTTAGGCTTAAAAACATAGGCAAACAACTCAAGCAAGTCGGGCTTGATTCAGTAAATATCAGTTTAGACAGTTTGGAGCCAGATCAGTTCAAGAACATCTGCGGAATTGATAGGGGAGGTTCGGTTCTTGAGGCTATTGATCAGTGCATCGATCTGGGGTTCAAGAGCGTAAAGGTGAATTGCGTTTTGCTAAAAGGAATCAATCATCATGAGTTTTGGAATTTCGTCAAATATGTCAAACACAGGCCAATCACAGTTCGATTCATAGAGCTAATGGAGACCATCGACAACAAAGAGTTTTTCGAAAGGCATCGACTCTCGAGTCACCATTTGATGGGTGATTTGGCCTCTTTAGGATGGAGTCTATTAAGTGCTAAAAGTACCGGTGGCCCGGCGAAAGAGTTTTGGAGCCCAAACTCAGCTGGTAAAATTGGTTTTATCTCTCCTTATAGCAAGAACTTCTGTTCAACGTGTAATCGTCTGCGTGTGTCAGCAAAAGGAGGGTTACGGCTATGTTTGTTTGGGCAAGGGGATGTCAGTCTCAGAGATTTGCTTCAAAGCGAATCTGACAAGTCGCAGCTATTGGAGCGGATTAAACGCTCTTTAATGGTTAAGCCCTTGGGGCACCAGCTTCATCAAAAGGTTCTTGGAAATATGCAGAGTTTGTCTGCAATTGGAGGATGACATGACCAACAGTTTTCGAATGATCAATGTTGGAGAAAAATTCGCGACTAAGCGACGAGCTGTTGCGACGGGATCAATTCGATTAGCTGGGCAGACCATGGACTTGATTCGGTCTAGAACATCGCCCAAGGGAGATATTCTTGCCATTGCCGAAGTGGCCGGCATAATGGCCGCTAAAAACACCTCTCAATTATTGCCGCTGTGCCATCCTTTATTCATTGACTCAGTAAAAATTTGGTTTGAAGTAAAAGAAAGTCATGTGGACTGCTTTTGCGAAGTCTTTTGTGAGGGCAAAACCGGTGTTGAAATGGAGGCCCTTGTCGGTGTGAACATAGCGCTCCTCACCATTTATGATCTGGCAAAGGCGGTTGATCCTGTAATCGAAATTGGCTCGATATATTTGCAAACAAAACAAGGTGGTAAATCCGGTTTATGGGAACACCCAAATCTGCAAAGTGCGCGATCCAATTTACTACATAAAAGTCTCCTACTGACCGATCTCCGATTTGCCGTTGGAACACTCAGTGATCGTGCAAGCTCAGGGGTTTATGAGGATCGCTCGGGTATCATTTTGCGTGAATTCTGTCTGAGTAACGGGGCTGCGGAGGAGTTTTATACTGTCATTCCTGATGAGAAAGATAGAATTGCGGATCTGATTTCCACGGCTTGTAAATCCAAAGTCGATGTACTTTTGTTGACCGGTGGGACTGGAATTTCGGAACGCGATATTGCTCCTGAGGTTTTGGCTGAACTGGCTTCGAAGGCAATTGTTGGGTTTGGAGAGCGCCAAAGGCAATATGGTGCTCAATTTACTGATGCCTCTTGGCTTTCTAGATCATCAGCCTACGTCGTGAGTAACACACTCGTTGTATTGTTTCCTGGGAGTCCAAGGGCAGTTCAGCAGGGCCTAGAATGTGTTGGCTCGCTAATTCCGCACGCCGTGGCGATGATCCGCGGCGAAAGTCATTGAAGAAAAAGGAGATGCCTTAATGATCTCATATGAACAAAGTCAGCAGTTGCTTCGAGACGCAGCCAATGTTTATTCCCATTGTGAAGTGGAGGTTGTCGATATTGCAGATAGCGTTGGGCGTGTGGTTGCTCAAGATGTTGTGTGTAGAGAGAGCGTTCCTCATTTTGATAATTCGGCAATGGATGGTTTTGCAGTAAAATTGAGCGTCATTCATGGGATTCCGGAGGTTTTAAACCACTGGTTTCAGGTGAATGAATTAGTTGCAGCGGGAGATCCCCTTCGTGATGAAATTACCGATGATGTCGTTGAGATAATGACGGGTGCCCCATTGCCGAGCGGGCACTTCAATTCAGTCATTAGAATTGAAGACGTTGACGTGATCGTCAGTGAAAAAGTGAAGATGATTCGGTTTAAGCGAATGCCTCGTGCAAACGAAAACATTCGTCGGGTAGGGGAAGATTCGATTGTCGGAAGTACCATTTTAGAGGAGGGCACTCAAATCTCAGCCCAGCACTTGCTCATATTGGCATCCCAGGGGATTACCGATGTGAAAGTAAAAAGAAAATTGAAAGTTGGGATCCTATCGACCGGAAAGGAATTAGTAAATCATGATTGCCTCCAACTTCAGCATGGGCAAATAAGAAATTCGACGGGTTTATTTCTTAAACATGAATTGTCCTCTGAGTTTACTGAAGTTTCGTTTTGCGGTCACGTTGGGGACGATCCCGGGAAATTCATTAACCAGATGGAAGCTCTTTTCGATATTGGTGTTGAAGTTATTATCAGTACTGGCGCAGTAAGCGTTGGGGTTTTCGATTTTGTGCGAAGTTCACTTGAGCAAATGGGCGCTAAAATTCATTTTCATAAATGTGCCATTCGTCCGGGAAAGCCGATATTGTTTGCGAGCTTGATGGTTTGCGGGAGATGGCGGTTTGTGTTTGGCATGCCTGGAAATCCGGTTTCATCGGTTGTTGGTTATAACTTTTTCGTAAAGCCGTTTATTTATTGGATTTTTGGATTGGAGCGACCTAGGCCGGTCAGAGCGCAGCTCAGCGCCGATGTCAAAAAGCCAGATGGGCTTAAGTGCTTTATGGGTGCGCGGTATGAAAAAGGCGAAAACGACAACATTGGTCGAGTAGAGCCCATAAAAGGCCATGCTTCTTTTATGGTCAGTCCATTTAAGAATTTGAATGCTTGGATTGTTTTGTCTGAAATGAATCCGGTCGTAAAAGCACTTACGGAAGTCGAGGTATACCAATTATGAAAACAGTCAAGGTCAAGCTTTTTGGGGGGTTCAAAAAATTTATACCCAGTGGATATTTGGAATTGCAGGTGCAAGAAAACTGCGGGGTAAATCTCTTGAAAGCTGAAATACAAAAGCACTTAGAATCGCATTCTCCAGAGTTTCTAGGTTCGCAACTGGTATTTGATTCCGTTCTCGCGTCAGATGTTGAGATCTTAAATGATAACGAATCAATTGTAGAATGCGCTTCTTTGGCATTATTGCCGCCGGTTTGTGGAGGATAAAATGGCAAACATTTCGGTCTCAGTCACGCCACATAATATCAATATTGAAGAAGTTTCGAGCACGGCCGCTGCAAAAGAGCATGGCGCCGTTAATATATTTTTTGGCTTCGTCAGGAATCGCAATTTAGGAAGAGACGTTGTTGCCGTCGAATACGAATGCCATTCTGAAGTGTGTGTGCGTACAATTGAGCAAATTGCGGCCGAGGCTTCCCATAAATGGGCCCCAGACGCAAATATTTTAATTATTCATCGTTATGGGCGATTGCTTGTTGGTGAGGCCAGTGTCGCTATTTTAGCTACGACAGGTCATAGAGACGAATCATACAAGATCACCAGATATATTATTGAAGAGATTAAACTGAGAGCCCCGATATGGAAGAAAGAGTTTTACCTTGATGGTGAGACTGAATGGGTAAAGGGGCATGCACTTTGTCAGCACAAAAGGGTAAACCACAATGAGAATTCTGGGAATAGTTCTGGCGGGCGGTAGGTCTTCGAGAATGGGCCGCGACAAGGCCTTGCTGTCTTGGCAAGGAATCCCTCTTTTGAAATATCAAATTGACAAGCTTTCTGCCATTGAGGGGATTGAAAACGTTTGTATCAGCGGTGATCGGCAGGAGCCCAACTCGGTGAAGGATTTGATTTCTGGCCGTGGACCAGTCGAAGGTCTTCGGTCCGTTCTGAGTTCATTCGATATTATGGACAGATACAACGGAGTTCTTGTGTTGCCAGTTGACATGCCTCTATTGAGTGTTGGTGCGTTAACAGCATTGATATCGGTAAATACCAAACAGGACGTTGTTAAATATTGCGGTTCAAGTTTCCCTTTATTATTTCGAAACATTTCAAAATTAAAGATGGTCATAAATCAAATGGATAGTCGACTCAGAGAAACCAATTCTTCGGGCTATTCATTTAAGGGACTTTTATCGAGACTCACCCTGTGCAATATTGAACCATTGCAGCCAGGGAGTTTTTTTAATGCGAATACGCCAGAGGAGTGGGAAAGTGCGATATCTCAGACAAATTCGTCTTCCTGAAATTGGCCAGTTCGGCCAGCAAGTTATTGGTAAGTCGCGTGTTCTAGTTG
Organism: Oligoflexia bacterium; assembly: GCA_020847095.1. GTDB lineage: Bacteria > Bdellovibrionota > Bdellovibrionia > JABDDW01 > JABDDW01 > JADLCR01. Next base: position 20,050 of record JADLCR010000109.1, read on the forward strand.
TTGGAGCTGGCGGACTGGGGCATCCAGTTATTCAGTACTTGGCGGCCCTTGGAGTTGGATCCATAGGCGTAGTAGATGGCGATGTTGTGAGCGAGAGTAATCTTCACCGCCAAATTCTTTTCGATGCAAACGATATTGGAAAAAATAAAGCCACGGTGATTCACAACAAATTTCGGTTGCGAAAAGAGCCCTGTGAGATCATCCCATACGATCGCTACTTGACTAAAAGTTTGGCGCTTGAACTATTTTTGCAATATGACTTGATTATTGATGGAACCGATAACTTTGATTCCAAATTCTTGATCAACGACGTCTGCCTTTTGTATAGCAAGCCAATGATCTATGGTTCAGTTTCTCAGTTTGAGGGGCAGCTCAGCGTTTTTTGGAAGGGGCGAGGACCGTGTTATCGCTGCTTGCATTCTGAGAAACCTAGGTCGCAGATTGAGAACTGCGCCGAAGCCGGCGTTATTGGAATTTCGCCAGGTATTATAGGTGCGATGCAGGCCATGGAGGCTTTCAAAATAATCATGATTTTGAACGAGGACCAAAGAACGTTTTCGTCTCTATTGGGTTATTTGCAGGTTTTCAATTTTATCGATGCATCAGTTGTCAAGTTAGCTCTTCCAGTACTCAAGACGTGCCTTTGTCAGAAAACAGATTTTCAAATTCAGGATATTGAACATGGTAATTTCACGATGTGTTATCGAAGTGATGTCTCAGATTTGCTTGATGTCCGAGAAACAGATGAATATTCAAATCAGGAGGATCTGAGAATTGAACGATGGCCTATGAGTAAGCTACTGAATGGAGAATTCCCCAATTATCAAATGGATAGAAAAATTGTAACAATCTGTAAATCAGGGGCCCGCGCAGAGAAAAGTGCCGAAATCTTGCGATCAAAAGGTTACTACGGGGCATCCTTCACTATGGAGAGTATTGATGAATATCAAGTTGGGCCGAAATCATAGATTGAAATTGAGCGCCGAAGAATGTGAACTTCTGAGGAAAAGCGAACAGCTGAGAGAGACTTTTGAGCTAAGTCCAAATCTACGTTTTGTCATCGTGATTCAAAAAACCGAATCGCAATCCGATTCAACGTTATCTTTCGAAGGGCAAGCAGTTTTTATTTCCATTTCGGAAAAAGACTTTAATTTGTTGACTTCGGAGGTTTCTGCAAAAGACGGATTTCGACTTGGAAATTACGTTTTGCAGCGCGATCTTTGGAGTGCAAAAATAAGAGATAAGCGGACTCCAATGCATGTCTCTTGAATTTGCTGATTACTGTTTCGTGACATTGGGCTTTCTGATTGTTGCGATGATATATTCTTCAATAGGCCATGCTGGTGCCAGTGGTTACACAGCAATATTGGTTTTAACAAGCTTTCAACCTGAGTCATTACGACCGGTTTCATTATTTCTTAATGTTGTTGTCGGAATTTTTACCTTCGTTCGGTTTTACAGGGCGGGATTGGTAGACTTCGGGAAAGTGTCCCCCTTTATGTTGGGATCACTGCCCACGGTGTATTTCGCGGCTTCACTACCTATTGATCGACGGCTGTTTTTTCCGTTACTTGGAGCCATACTGCTTTGCTCTTCAGCCAATCTACTCATCACCTCTAAATTTGAAGGTAACCAACAGATTCAAGTCCGGGGAGTGAGCTGGCCAATAGCAACACTCTTTGGTTGTATAATTGGATTTCTATCAGTAATGACTGGGACTGGTGGCGCCATTTTCTTGACTCCGCTTGTTGTGCATTTGAAATGGGCGACGCCTCGAGAGTCAGCCGGAATGTCATCTGTGTTTGTTTTACTTAATTCCGTATTTGGGTTACTCGGAAATCCACAGCAGATACTAGAAATCCCTTCAAAAACGCTGCTGCCCTGGGTTTTTGCCGTAATGGTGGGAGCCCTAATTGGCAGCTATTTGGGAATCAGACGCCTATCGACCCCGACTCTAAAGCAGATAATGAGTCTAGTTCTATTAATCGCCGGGATAAAACTAATCTACATGGCTCTAAAATAATATGTGGTCAATTCGCAATTGTTAAGTCGGGAAAGGATAGCCGCATTTTTTCCATGATCTTGCCCCATTCAACCTGAGAAACTAAATTCTGACACAGGGGAATTAAACACGATTCCTCTCGTTCAAAATGATCCATCTGAATGTCTTTGTAGACTGCAAATAATTTCTCCATCTTTTGTGAAAAATCGTTATCCGATTTTGAAATGTGCCGGGCACTTCGAAGCAGGATGCGACCAGCTTCGTGATCCTCGCAAGGTATGACGAGTGGCAGGTTGCGATTTCGAAAATCAAGCACATCGTCCGTCCACTGAGGCTCGAGAGTCTGTCCTGTTACGGCCTTAACGACGGCAAGGGCCCTGGTGAGCGAAGGGTTTTTCATCTGAAATTCAAAAAAGTAGGTGCAATGAGGACCACCAGCTCTGAGTTGTGGGAGATCTTTTATAGTCGAAAATACAAATAACTCCTCCTTTCGATGGTGGTTGTCCTCAAATTCTCTCTCACAAAATTCAATGAGAGCAGTCCAACCCTCGATGTTGGTGCACCGCATCATAAGGCCGTTGAACTTAGAAAGTAACATTTGGTGTTCGGAGCTAATTAATTCAAGTAATGTTTTCACTCGAGTCAGTCCTTTTGCACGGTCATCTTGAAAGGCAGTTTATCTGACGAGTTTTTTTGTGACCAGTGATTTAGATCATACATACATTTCTTGAGCAGCTGATAGTAATTGAAGGGCGAATATCCCCTATTGGCGAGGTAGGGCTCCGAAAAACCATAGTGGAGGATTAGAATGGAAGTTCCTGTAATAAATTTAAGACTTTTTGCACCTAAATACCGACAGGCGTTGCTTTATGCCATGATCGAGGGTTTGGAGCGAGGAAAGGCGTTTTGCTTTTCCGACGATAGAGACCCAGAAGAAATTGAAAAGGAGCTAAGTGCTTCAGATCTGGGTGGGTACCAATGGACCAAGAAAGAAATCATTGCTGAAAACGAGGTGGCCTATCTCATCGAAAGAATGGGTGAGGAAACCGAAGCTGAAGCCGGTGGTTGTTGCGGCTGCTGTTGTGGGTCGGCGGAACAGTAATAATCATAGATTAATGCGGCCTCTTCATTTATAAGGGTCGGCGCTATGATCAAAATCGAAGCAAGCGATCTTGAGAGAATTTTTCATTTTCCTTTATTCGATGGGATTTCGAAAGATCAGATCTTGAGGTTACTTGAAAACTCGCTTGTTAAAACTCTTAAACACAGAGAATACCTGTTTCGCGCTGGGGATGATGCCGGTAGCTTCAGTTTGGTTCTCGAAGGCGCGGTTAAATTGATTCGCCACAGCCCAAAGGGTGAAGACATTATTATGCATTTCGCACTTCAGGGGGATCTTGTTGGAGCGTTGGTGATGAGTCAAGTTGGGCCTAGTATCTTTCCAATTTCAGCTAAATCAATGGGCCCAACCAGGCTTATTAATATACCCCGAGCAACCTACAATGCCTATTGGCAGTCGCACTTAACCATTCAAAAGAAGATTAATGCCATTTTATACCGAAGGATGAATTTGATTCAGGACGATAAGACCATGTCAACTTCTCCGTTAAGGGTTAGAATTGCGAATTTGCTAATGAGACATGTGGACAACGTCTGCGCCCCGGGTGATCAGCAGCTTACGATTAAATTAACGCGACAAGAAATCGCGGACTCGCTAGGTGTGGCAGTTGAAAGTGTAATTCGTATCATGAGCGAGTGGCAAGCTAATGGAACCATTAAAAAGAGCCCTATTAAGGGTTTGGAGAAAATTGACATAGATAAGCTGCATGCCAATTTGGAGTTCTGAAGGCGTTCACGGGCTATTTCCGCTAAATCAACAAAAGACAACTTCGCAGGTGATTTAATGTCTAACATCAAAAAATTTGAACCCTATCGAGACCTTTTTTTATTGGGGATTGTGTCGTCAATTATTGGGGTTTTTCTTTGGGTATTATTTTATTTTAACCTGATTTCCGTTTACCCGATTCAAAGTCATTCGCGCACAATGATCATGGGTTTTCTATTCAGTTTTGTCTCAGGTTTCTTAATGACTGCGGTACCTAGAATGACAGGTACGACTTCGATTTCAAGTAGGCATTATTTATTCACATTGATAGGTCATGTATCTTTCTTAATAGTATCTTTATTGGGTCTGACTTTTTTGAGTCAAGTTCTCTCAATTGGACTATTTTTAAATTTACTCCTTTTCTTCGCAAAACGAAAAAGGGCGATGAAAAAAACAAAATTGCCATCAGGGTTTATTTTTATTCCGGTCGGATTGGGAATGGGTTTGTTCGGTCAGATCCTGATACTGCTGGCCGCTGAATTGGATCTCAACACCTCAACCTTAGGAAAGCTCTTTTTATACGAAGGCTTTATATTGAATTTAATAATAGGATTGGGGAGTCGTTTAATACCTATATTAACAAGAAAAATAAATGCTTTATCACCGATGGACATCAAAGGTTTAAGTCCCAGGCTGCTTCTCATGGAGGCGCTGCTCTTCAATGGCTCATTTATCGTTGAGGCATTTTACAATTCATCGTTAGGAGTATTAATCCGATCGATTGTGTTCGTTATCATACTTACTAAGAATTTTAATTTCTTCGATAAAATAATTCAGCCATCAAAACTAGCGATTGGATTGATTGTCGCGCAGGCCCTCATTCCACTGACTTATTTTCTGGTGGGCTTTTTTCCTGAGCATCGCGCCCATCTCATTCACATTGTTTATATAGGCTCCATTGCTTTACTTACGTTTCTAGTATCTGTTCGAGTGACGCTAGCTCATGGTACTGGTGCAATTGATCTCGAGAGAACCTCTAGCAGCATAGTGTTGATCGTTATTTTCATGATGACAGCGGTGGTATTACGGGTTCTCGCTCCAATCATATACAATCATCACTTTTTGTTGGGTACTGCGCTGGCCGGTACGTCGTTTATTGGCGCTGCTAGTTCTTGGCTTCTGTTCTTAAGACCCCAGCTTTTTAGAGCTCCTAATTAAGCTCTTGGCCCCTTCAAATGCCTGTCTGGGGGGTCATTTCTGAGGTTGACATTGTGCGGCGTGAAGCTTATTGAATGCTGTTAATAGTAGAGAGAGAGGATGAATTCTGATGATTCATAAGCTACTTGTTGCTTTCGTTTTGACCTATGCTTGTTCAGCTTTTGGTGGCCTAGGTTACCTTAACGCTCCAGCGTGTCTTTATGATCTTGATAGGCAATTCACTGTGGTTAGAGCACAAACCCACGTTGCAAATGCCTACACTATTTGGGTGGCAAATGGGAGAACCCCACTTTTTGGTCAAGCTTTGAGCAATGCTCAATATGAATTAGATCAAGCCGCCAAGAATCTTGAGCAAATAATGAACTACGGAATTCTGACTTTTGCGAGTGGCCAATACGGACGATGTATTCCCTGTGATCCTAATAAGGGGACTCTAACTAATAAGTCGTTCATCCAGGTTTCATGGGACTTAGTAACAACCCATCGACTCATTGCTGGAAATTCAAACAGCACGGCATATCTGACCTTCGTGGAAACAACAAATCACCATATTCAAAATTATAATTATTGCGGGCACAGTGCAGTCTATCAAACTGATGTAAGTCGGCTGGTAGGGCGCTGGACGTTAGCGCAGAATGCTCCAGTTCAAAGGCTTCTTTGCCCGAGTCTAGAGTTAAGCGGAGCGTACAACCAGTGGGGTCGGATTGTAAATTACTGCTTTGGAAGTGAAAAAAATTATTGGTGGATTGGTTATGACTTGGTTTTTATTGGGACCGATGGGCAAGTTAGTTCAGTTTTAAGACAGTCCAACTTGAATTATTGGGAGGGCAGAAGTCGGCTTTATAGTGGGAATTTGGTATTGACGCGCAATTCGGATCCGGTTCCAACTCCGACCCCAAATCCAGTCAACCCCGGGCCAACTGATCATTTTATTTTTGTAAACAACGGTCATTACGTTTGCTGTAAAGGTACTGGCCAAGACAACCCTGTGTACCCTTACCAAAAGGTGGGCGAGACTCCATTGCAGATTCATATTGGGCGCGCCAGTTCGATGAACGCAAATAGTCTTCTAATTATAGAAAGGCCATTCGCAACCCGAAAGGATGCCGAGGACTATCTTTGCAGAAATTATAAATGGATTTCTGGCGGTCACTGGGCAAGAAATTATGCACGAGTTGAAGGATATCTCGTCGCAAATAGCCCATGTCGCCTAAATTGAACTGCATGAATATTGACCTCAATACAGTTTCAATCTAAAAGGTATCGTTGGCGATTGGGTATTTCTTTATTGAAATATACAAATCTAGTTCTTAATAGCCAATCAAACCAAGGACGAGTCACGCACCAGTTCAAGTTTTGGTTGGGGGCCATGTGATGGTCGTAGTGCCACGGAAGTTTTGCTTTTGCCCATTCAGGATTTAGGTGGGACTTGCGGTGTACGTAGTAGTAGCGGATTCCACAATAAACCAGAGTCAAATAGCTAATTGGTGAGTAATAGACAAGCGGACCGTGAACCAATCCTGCAATTGCCAGTGCCAATATTTCTTTGCTTTGCGCATTCCAGGTCAGCAAGGGAGTTTTGTAGTCAAGATCGAGAAAACCATTTTTCCTCACATTACTGTGATGATCAATCCAGTGAAAGCTCCAGAAACTTTCGCGCTTTCGCCCAAGCCCATGCAAAATGTATTTGTGGGTTAACCATTCAAAAAGGTTTTCGTAAAGCAGAACCACGGGAACTGTCACAATCTGTAATGTCCAAGGTAGCATTGGAATTATGATGGCACTTTCTAAGAACTTTCACAAGATTGGGGTCGAAACGGAACTATACCGGTGTCAGGTTGTCTAACGCTAACAACACAAAACCAATATATGCGTTTCGGCCGCTTTTTTGATGCGGCATGATTGATGCTGAGTGGCCATCCTCGGAAGAGATTTGTTTTTAAGAGGAGGGTGTTTAATGAGAGTGTTTCTAGCATGGGCCTGTTTGGGATTGTTTCTGGCGGGTCCTTTTAATAGCATTTCAAACGCCGACGATTCGGCCAAACGGCGGCCCCATCCGGGCAATCGAGAAGCCCGAGAGCAGCGTCAAGAGCGGCGCGAAGAGCACCGCCAATCGAGAGAAAGAGCATCTGAAGATAGAGCTGTTCGCCGCCAGCCAACCCCTGAACGTCAAGAACGGCGCGAAGAGCGCGAGCCCATGCGGCCCCATCCGGGCAATCGAGAAGCCCGAGAGCAGCGTCAAGAACGGCGCGAAGACCGCGAGCCTGTGCGACCCCATCAGGGAAATCGAGAAGCCCGGGAACAACGTCAGGAGCGCCATCAAGAAATTCGTCATTCGGAGCATCGAGAAAGTCGCCGTCACATGGAGTCAGCCCGGGAGCGAGAACGGGCGGTTCGTCGTGACCGTCAAAACTCCACAGTGGTTGATCATCACGTGACGATTTACCGTCATGGTCATCGAAACCGATTTGATGAGCGCACCCGATATTATCGAGAAGTTTACAAGCACCAATCTCATCGTCATCGTTACGAGCCCTATTTTAGGCATGGTTTTAGAGGGGGTTATTACTTCCCGGTTCGACCCTGTCGCATTGAAGTTTATTTTGGTTATCCGCTCGTGATGTGGCTATTCGCCGATCAAATTGACTATGTTTATTATCGCAATTGGTATGGTTATGACTACGACCGCTATCGCGTTGATCCGTTTCCACACCGACGAGTTTATTACCCGACCATGGCACTCAGAAATATGGCTATCGAAGTGAGCGCCTATCCGACCTATAAGCAAAGTCTGTTTAGAGCGGCAATGATCAATCTCACTCAGGCCTTAGCGAGCCAGATTGCCAACGCCCAAGGGCGAAGTTTCACTCTGAGTGAAAATGACATTGTCATTAACTACCAGGAATCACTGAGGGGAGAAGCCATCGTAGTTGAAGGTTTCGTCGATCGCGATAATATCCATGTGGCGTTTAAAGCATTGCTTGATTTGAATAATCCTGATCAAACGCTCGTTTACGTACCTTTGAATTCATTTCCGACAGATGCAGATTTGTTTGGACTAAGGATGATTAATCAACGGATCCAGTCATTGGGCGGAGATCCCATGCAGTATAGAAATTTAGAATACGAAGAGGGGTTTGATTTTTAATTTCAAACGGGATCTGGCATTGAGTCAGATCCCGCTTTTAGCCAACCAAAGATTTTAAGAAACGGGGGAAAAAGATGCAGTATCAAATAGTCGTTATGCTTACATTATTAGTCACGTTTCTCATGGGTCCGACAAGTTTTGCCCAATCCAAATTAGTAGGGATTCCAAAGCCTGGAGTTGGTTGGGTTGAAGTGAGTTTCCCAGTTTCAAACTACCAAGAATTAAAAGAAGTATTTGAAGAGCAAAAGAATCAAAATATTGGAAATATAACTTTGTCAGGGGCGTGGACTCCTTTTGCTGGAGGTATTCAAAGTGATGATCGCTTGGTCACAAAAATTTTCAAAAGTATCGGTCTTACGTTGGATTTATCTTCGATAAAGGGCGCCGCTTTTCCGGACTTTTTGTACTCAATTGAAAAAAGAGTTCCTTATAACTCAATTGCAAGTACCTGCTATTCCACAGATAGCTATGGCGATGAATACTGGGATGGGACTTGTTATGATTGTGGACAAGGAGTTTGTCAAAGTGAAGATGTTTACGGTCGAGACACGTACATAAAATATGTTGATGGTAGCATTGCCTTTGGAATGTATCTTCCGATGAAGTTTACCGAGAAAATCCTGATTCAAGGAGGTACAAACCTCAGACTTCATTTTGTGAAAGAGGGAATCCAAACCAACGGTTTACAAAGCTCAACGGAAACGTCCATCAATGCTGTTGTTCGGGTCAGTTATCTGATTTCAGATCATTGGGCAATTACGGTTGCCGGAGAAAAATCAGTGAGCGGTTTACCCTATAAGTCTTTTAGCGCAGGGGTGACTTTTAGATTCTAATATTCTGTGAGGTCATGCCTCGACCCGACAAAACGGGTCGGGGCATTTTCTTAGGCTTCAGTGAATAAGTCAGAGATTTTCTTATCCGTGAATTTGGCTAGATTTTTTGTTTCCCACTGACTCACAAGTTTCAAAGTTGATTGGCTGAGCTCATTTCGCAAATGACCCGTCAATCTTGGGTCGCCCACGATGATAAGGCTTTCAAATGTTCCTTTAAGTCGCTCTCCATCTAAGAGCTTCGCCACTTTGTGTGCAAACTGTATGGCGGCATCCTCATGTGGATTTTTTTCTCTAGTCATCGAGTGATAGGTTGTAGCGCCTTTTACTTTTAAGCGATCAATACCGGGTTTGCCCCGACTGAGAGCGCGGTTCTTCTCCCTGCCGAGAGGGTTTGTAACGGTTCGAGTTTTACGAAGAGGTTTATTAAAGGCCGTTCTCTTGAAAATGCGTGCCTCCGTGCGATTCAAAATAACAATCCAGTCAAGCATTGTAACCTCCTTTGTGATCTCGTAGGCATGGTACTGCGAGCGCTGGAGACAATCAATAGGTTTGAAAACGCGACCCATGAGATTTTCTTGCTTTGGTGGCAATGATTCAGCTAACTTTTGCCCATGACGGCTTCCGAGACAAAATGGCCCAAAACGATTCCTGAATTGTCCGCCGAACAGGCCAAGATTCGCCAGGATTTTATGAAGCTATGGCATGAAATATTGCCGGCCAAGTATGGGGTCATGGAGGATATTAATCATCGGTATGCGCTATTAGAAAAGCCCGGCAATGGCGTCAAAACTTTAGAAATAGGGGCTGGTCTCGGTGCCCATTTAGAGTACGAAAATCTAACTATTCAAGATTATACCGCCAATGAATTAAGACCTCAGTTCGCTGAACGTATCCAGGAACGATTCCCTGGCGTCAAAACGGTCGTCGGAGATATTCAACCAGGGCTAGATTTGCCCGAGGCCTCA
>JADLCR010000110.1 GCA_020847095.1 Oligoflexia bacterium
AGGTCGTTAATATTATGAGTTGTGAATCGCTTATCAAATTTTCCTTTGTTAACGATAGCTGGTTCACAAGCTATAATGATTCCCTTTATAGTATTTTCTATTGCCATACCCAGCATATGAGTTGCAATTTCACCTCGATGGTTGCTGAGTAATTGCCATAAAGAAGCATTCTCATCTCCGGGAATCCCTTTTTGATAAGCCTGCCATAATATATCTGCAGCCTCTTTATGTTGTCCTCCTTGTAAAAGCCAAAAGCGAGGATCCTTTGCGTAAATTTCGAAAAAAGCACCGTCGAGATTGGGATGTTCGTTCATAGTATTTCTAGATTGATATGGGTTTAATAATAAGTCTAGAGGTCTATTCAGACCCAAAAGAACGGGTTCGATTCCCGACGAATTCCCGTATTAACCCGTGAACGAAGGTACAAAAAAATGTCTAGAGTGCCTAGACATCGAAAAAAGGACGACTTCAACTCCAAAAAATCTTAGCCAAGTTTTAGCCAGAATTTAGCCAAATGGAGAAATTCCGCGAAATCTCCCGAAAGATCGGAAGGCCAACAGCTTGATCAGAACGCTTAAAACCTTGTTAATGATTTCAACTGTATCCGGGATACTGTTAACTGTATCCTGGATACCGTATTATTAGATGGCGTCCCCACGGGGATTCGAACCCCGGTATTCACCGTGAAAGGGTGATGTCCTAGGCCTCTAGACGATGGGGACCCTTTGTGTGTTGTCATCAATGACGAGCGTAATTCCATTTAAGAGAATCAGCGCAAATGTCACCGGAAAGCAGGCGACTGTCCAAAAGCATAACCAGCCTCGGGACCCATCATACTGGATGTGATAGGTTTTTCCTTCGTGATCAAACTTGGCTCCGGTGAGGAGCAAAACAAGTGCAACCGGGAAAAAGACGATGGCCCAAAAAATCAGCCAAGGAATGCTTCCTTGGTAATCAAGTTTGAGCTTTTTCTTCGTCACCTGATTTCCTATCCAGTAAAAATGGTGAGCCGCGATGGACTCGAACCATCGACCCTCTCCTTAAAAGGGAGATGCTCTAACCAACTGAGCTAGCGGCCCGTAACCACTCTGCTTTCTGAAAACAGAACCCAAGTTTTTACTGGTCTGATTTGGGTATGTCAAACCCAAAGTGCCCTTAAAAAGGGATCCAAGATTAAGCGGGCTCATATTAAAATTTTATTGTTCAGAACAGTGTCATTTTATTCACGACCAGAGCTTGCAACTCCAGGTTACTGAAGTTTCAATCTTTGGAAGTCGGGCTATTAACATGGTTAAACGATGGCTTATAACCTATGGTAATCATTAGATAAAAATAGTCATGTTAGGAGGCAACGTCTTGAAGTTGAGACTCCACTAACTCCTGAAGCCGGGTGTTATCGAGAATGAGAGCGATGTCCTTTGCAATGCCGTGAAGCAACCTAAAATCCGTCTCCGTGAATGGCCTTCCATCGGACTTATCGGCAACCGTAAGAATGCCCAAGAGACGACCGCCAGTCAGTAGGGGGAAAATCATGCAACTTGAAGTCTTGTAATGACTCGGGGAAGTGCGTTTTGACAAATGTTCAGCAAACCGTACGTCCGCATGGATGTCTTTGATAAACAGTGGAGTCTTGGTTGCGCACACGTAGCCGATAATGCCTTCTCCCGGTCTTATCGTTTTTTCGATGTTTTGCTTTCGCTCCGATTGACCCAGAACAAATTTGGCTTTGAAGGTTTTGCGGTTGTTAGCCCCGCTCAACAAGTAAATCGTCGACCGTTCAGCTCGAATAAAATTGATCACCTTTGATTGAATCTGAGCAATGGTTTGATCCAGATCTTTGTGCTGCGTAATCAGCTTGATAACAGACAAGATGAGGTCGTCGCGCTCTTTCACAAGCTCTCGTTCGTGACGGGTGGTGATGTAATCCCGAATTCCAATGACGAGCACCACCAAGGTGAACCAAATCGGGTAACTATAGCTCGCCGACCGGATGAGTTCTTTTGTCGGGAGTGAAAACAGTGCGAAAACTCGATCAAAGCCCGCAATCGGCCATTGATGAGGCGGAAGTGGGCTAATAAAAATCATGGTCAATGGGAGGATGCTAAATCCCACTATGAACAATTCCTCAAGAAGGGCTGCTGGACCGGGACCTTTTTGATGAACCACCTTGGTCCAAATAACTTTGATCAGTTCTAAAATGGCAAAGGTAAGCCAAGATCCAAAGTAGAAGAACAATAGCCGAAAGCCATAATTATAACGTTCAACAAATTCAAGGGCGGTAAGCCCAGGCAACATGAAATTCATCAGTGCTAGTCCAGCGGCGCCAAAACAGATGGAGTTATGGGCATTTTCTAGAGCTTTCCATTTGCGCGCAAAGAGCCAAGCGCCAATGAGAGAGTGAGCCGCCCCCAAGAGCCCAAGAAATTTTAGGTAACGGTGCAGGCGATAGGGGAGGGCGTCAATAATCAAGTTGTGGTTATAAAAGAGTGTGATCGCTCCCGTTAAGACAAACAGGGCAAAGTAGAAATATGTTTTTCTTGGGCGTAAGACAAAATAATATCCGAATAATCCCATCGCAATGATAAGCACGACAGTCGTATACCCGGTGAACTTTGCAAGTCTCGTCATCAGGTTCAAATTGACGAGAGATTTAATTTTTCTGAATTCGCCAAATTGCATCGGCAAGAACTCAGCCTGTCGAACTCCGGGATTGGGAGTTTCGGGAGTTACGATGTGCACTAAAATTACATTTGGGTTTTGATCCCCGGTTTTGATAAGGCTTGTGTCAATAGGGTAGGCGTAGGGTTCGGTCTGTGTTTCTGTGCCGCCCACAAATATGCCGTTGAAGTAGGCTTGATGATAACCAGAGACAATCCCGATGGTCATCCCGGGTAATTCTGGGATCTGTGACTTTTCAAGCTTCAATATTTTTCGAAGCCAAAACTCGCCTTTTAAAATGTTCGAATGAATAGTTTGATCTTCCCAAGAATAAGTGGACCAATTTTCATCTGAAATATGTTGGATCTCTTTGATATTAAGTTTTTCTTTAGGAGCAAGATATTCCCAACCATCGTTTAAAAAAACCGTTTTGACTTGCGAGAGAGAGCTTAGGTTTTCAGGAAAACCCTGATTAGGCCCCTTATTCGTTAACGAATATAACAGCGCGCCCAGGCCAATGATGAGGGTAAAAAATGAAAAAAGTTTAAGCGCCATATCTGAGTATTTGAATTCATGAAATAGTAGCGCGGCATTTTCTGCTAATGAAGTGAGTGAGAGGTGCGAGCCGCGATCAGATTTGAGGCGATAGTCCTTAGCGAGAGTCCACGGAAATGCAACGCGGTAAATTTCAGTGGGGCGATCAATATTCTTTAAACTTCTCTTACCAATCGATTCAAGGGGAAAGGGGACTTCGCTGGGACGAACTTGATCAAAAATCTGACGCGTCAGAAATACCCCGCCGGGTTCGCAGAGGGCCTGCACCCGAGAAGCAATATTGACTCCGTCACCGTAAGAATCTCCATCCATCTCAATGACGTCTCCCAAATGCAGTCCGATACGAAGATAGAATCGTTCTTCTTCGGGCACTGAAGAATTGCGCTCCCGAAATGTGGTTTGAATTTCGATGGCACAACGAAGGGCACTAACAGCACTCGAAAATTCGGCAAAAAATCCGTCCCCAATTGTTTTGTTTTCAGTACCTCCGTGACGCAAAAGAGATTGTCTGAGAATTTGCTGACTCTCTTGAACGAGATCCACGGCGAGACCCTCTTTCTTCGAAGCAAGGCCGCTGAAGCCAACAATATCTGTGAACATGAGGGCCGAAAGCCGGCGCCGCTTAAAATGAGGATCTTGCATACTTGAGATTTCGGAAAAAGCGTGTTTTTTCATTAATTTACA
>JADLCR010000111.1 GCA_020847095.1 Oligoflexia bacterium
CCGGGGCCGTCAATTTATTTTTCTTAAAAAGTTTTATAACTTCGCCCACCAAATGAACATGGGCCCCAGATAAGATGCTAAGACCAACAGCATCCACGTCTTCTTGGACGGCCGCGGTTAAAATCATTTCAGGAGTTTGATGAAGGCCCGTGTAAATGACTTCGAAACCAGCGTCACGAAGGGCACGGGCTATAATCTTTGCTCCCCGGTCATGACCGTCAAGGCCGGGCTTGGCGATAAGAATGCGTTTTTGGCTTGCCATGATGGCTCCATCATATAAAACAGACATGTAAAAACCAAGAGTTAATGGGGTGCATTATGTCTCATTTTTTAAGTCAAGATGAACAGTCATTTCGAGAGGCCATTCGTCAATTTGCCGAAACTCAAGTGAAGCCCCACGTGGCCCGCATGGACAAAGAAGCCACGATGGATAAAGGCCTTATTAAACAGTTTTTTGAAATGGGCCTTATGGGCATTGAATCACCCGAAACTTATGGCGGCACGGGACTCTCATTTTTCACGGCCTGCTTGGCTGTTGAAGAAATTTCTCGAGTTGACGGGGCCTGTGGAGTGCTTGTTGACGTACAAAACACATTAGTTACTAACGCGCTCCTTCGTTGGGGTAATGAAGAACAAAAAAAGAAATATCTTCCAAAACTCGCAACCGAGTGGGTTGGAGCTTATTGTTTGAGCGAGTCCACCTCAGGATCAGATGCTTTTTCCCTGCAATGTCGAGCTGAGAAAAAGGGCGATAAATACGTGCTTAATGGTCATAAGCTTTGGATCACAAACGCCAACGAAGCCTCATTTTTTATAGTTTTTGCAACTGTTGACAAAACTGCCGGTTACAAAGGGATCACGGCTTTTATTGTCGAAAAAGGCACTCCGGGATTTAGCGTTGGAAAAAAGGAAGATAAACTAGGCATCAGAGCAAGCTCCACTTGTGAGCTCTTGTTTGACAACTGCGAAGTTCCGGCATCTCAGATTCTTGGAGAAGTCGGAAAGGGATATAAAACAGCCATTGAGACTCTCAATGAAGGTCGAATCGGCATTGGCGCCCAAATGTTGGGAGTTGCCCAAGGTGCTCTTGATGCGGCGATTGGCTATTCAAAAGGTCGTACGCAATTCGGAAAACCAATCTCAGATTTTCAAGCTATTCAATTTCAGTTGGCCGAATCAGCCACAAGACTCGAAGCTGCGAGACTCTTGGTTTACAATGCGGCAAGACTTAAAGATGCCAAAAAGCCCTTTTTAAAAGAAGCAGCTATGGCCAAATACATGTCAAGTAAGGTGGATGAATTTGTTTGCTCAACGGCCATTGATGTATTTGGCGGAAACGGGTTTACAAAGGAATATCCCGTTGAAAAGTACTATCGCGACGCCAAAATCGGTCAAATTTACGAAGGCACTAGTAATATGCAACTACAAACCATTGCCAAAGCTATCATTGGCTAACTTTTGTTGAGGTAAGGTAAAATGGAACAGCTGCTTCAAATTCGGATTGCCAATGATGCTGAAATTCCGTGGATTAACGAAAGATACAACGAAATCAAATTCATCCCGTCTGAATCAAATAAAGATTTAACTTTGGTGGCCGAATTTCGCGGTCATAAAGCTGGTGTTGGGCGGCTCACTAAAATTTCCGAAACTGAAGGTGAATTAGGCGGAATCTATGTGTTCCCCGAATTTCGCGGCCATGGCATTGCTCGAAAATTAGTTGATAGCCTGATTTCTCGAAGCCCCTATCACACCTTGTATTGTTTGCCCTTTAGTCATCTCCGGGATTTTTATGAGGAGATGGGCTTTAGGGATCCTCATCCTACTGAAAAAAGTCAAATTCCTGAAAAAGTATTAAATAAACAAAACTGGTGCACCACCGAATATAAAGACCAAACACCGGTGCTCATGAGAAAACTGCCTCAAAGCTAAATGGAACGGCGGTATTCGCCACCGACGCTGAAAAGTGCCTGCGTGATTTGACCTAACGAACAGACGCGGGCCGCATTCATCAACTCTTCAAAAACATTACCGCCAGAAAGGGCCACCGCTTTAAGCTTATCTATGGCCCTTTCGGATTCGGCTTGATTAAGCTTTTGAAACTTTCTCAATCGATCGATTTGGGATTGTTTTTCTTGTGTGCTTGCACGGACCAGCTGAATCGGTCCAGTCCGGTAGTCGGCCGCCATGGTCTTGGGATCCACAAACGTATTCACGCCAATAATGGGAAGCTTTCCTGAGTGCTTTAGCCCCTCGTAATACAGACTTTCTTCTTGAATCTTTCCTCGTTGATACTGGGTTTCCATAGCACCAAGAACTCCACCTCGCTCCGCTAGGCGGTTAAACTCCATCAACACCGCTTCTTCCACAAGATCAGTGAGCTCTTCCATAAAATAGCTACCTTGTAGCCCGTTTTCATTCTTAGCCGTTCCAAGTTCTTGATTAATGATCATTTGAATAGCCATTGCCCGACGAACGCTTTCCTCAGTGGGAGTTGTGATCGCTTCGTCGTAGGCATTTGTGTGAAGACTATTGCAGTTATCGTAAATGGCAAATAACGCCTGAAGAGTGGTTCGAATATCGTTGAAATCAATCTCTTGAGCGTGAAGCGACCGCCCGCTGGTTTGAATATGATATTTCAATTTTTGCGAACGCTCGTTGGCTTTATAGCGCTCACGCATCACCACAGCCCAGATTCGACGTGCCACCCGGCCGAGGACAGCGTATTCAGGATCCAAACCATTACTAAAAAAGAAAGAAAGATTCGGAGCGAAATCGTCTACATTCATTCCACGGGAAAGATAATACTCAACATAAGTAAAGCCGTTCGCCAGCGTGAACGCGAGCTGACTAATCGGATTTGCCCCCGCTTCGGCAATATGATAGCCGGATATACTCACTGAATAATAGTTTCGAACCTGGTTCTTGATGAAGTACTCTTGAATATCGCCCATCATTTTCAACGAAAACTCTGTTGAGAATATGCATGTGTTTTGAGCCTGGTCTTCTTTGAGTATGTCCGCCTGCACGGTTCCGCGCACTGCCGCTAACGTTTCTTTTTTTATAGCTTCACGTTCATCATTGGTGGCCTTGCGCTTGTACTTTTCTTCAAATGCGGTCACTCTTTGGTCGATGGCGGCATTAAGGTAGAAAGCCAGTATGGTGGGAGCCGGACCATTAATTGTCATACTCACGCTGGTTTTTGGGTCGCAAAGATCAAATCCAGCGTAAAGTTTTTTGATATCATCAAGGGTGCAAACGCTCACTCCGCTTTCGCCAACTTTTCCAAATATATCTGGTCTCTCATGCGGGTCATTGCCATACAAAGTGACGCTATCAAATGCGGTCGATAGTCGTTTTGCTTCATCATTGCGTGAAAGATAGTGGAATCGTGCATTTGTTCTCTCCGGAGGGCCCTCCCCGGCAAACTGACGTCTTGGCTCTTCTTCAAGTCGCTTGAGCGGAAACACTCCAGCTGTAAAAGGAAATCGACCCGGCACGTTTTCAAAGAAGAGAAATCGCAGTCGATCGCCCCAATCGGCAAGCTTTGGAACAGAAACTCTGCGAATCTTGTTATGTGAGAGTGTCTCAATAACGAGTGGCTGTCGGATTTCCTTTCCACGCACATGATAGACGAGTTCTTCTCTTTGATATTGATCGACAAACCGATCCCAGGTCTCGAGACATTCAAGTGCTGGAGCCCCAAGATGCTTTTTAAGAGCGGCTATGGGCTCTGCAAGTAAACTTTGGGCTGCACTCACAGCACTTTGTGTCTTGATGAGCGCACCAAGCTCGCTGGCTTTTTCGCAAAGCTCTAGAGCTTTTCGACGATAATTTTGTGCTGTTTTGACAATTTCAGCCAGGTAGTTTTGATTTTCCATCGGAATAATCACAAGCCGATGACTTGTTAAAAGCTCAGATTTTGTACGTTTGGCATCAAAGCCTTTTTTACTTAACTGCGCCACGAGCGATTCGAAAAGTAAATTAACCCCGCCATCATTAAAGTGAGATGAAATGGTCCCAAACACAGGCAACTCTTCGTCAGAAATATTTTGAAACAGTTTTCTCGATCGCTTGTACGCCTTACGAACCTCTCGCAACGCATCGGGACTTCCACGGCGATCAAACTTATTGATGACCACGAAATCAGCTAGGTCAATCATGTCGATTTTCTCTAACTGCGTTGGCGCACCAAACTCGCTTGTCATGACATACAAAGAAACATCGCTAAGATCCGTAATGGCCGAATCGGCCTGACCGATTCCAACAGTTTCCGTAAAAATAAGATCGAAACCTGAATTGGTTAATAACCCGATGGAATCTTTAAGGCTTTTAGAAATCTCTGAGCCACTGGATCGAGTGGCAAGCGAACGCATAAACACTTGACCACGATTGAGAGAATTCATTCGGATCCGGTCACCCAAAAGAGCCCCTCCGCTTTTTTTCTTGGTCGGATCCACGCAAAGAACACCAGTTCGGATGTCTTTGAAACACTCCAGAAATCGACTAATGAGTTCGTCGGTAAGCGAGCTTTTGCCAGCCCCTCCGGTTCCGGTGAGCCCCACCACTAGGGGGCGGCTTTGCTTTTTGGTTTGTTGACTTAACCAGGTGGGAATTTCATTTGAATTCTCAATAACCGAAATTAATCGCGCAATTTCATTAAAATTCTTTTTGGGGCCCTTCGATTCGACTACGCCAAACGAAGTAATATCGACGTCGCAAGACTTCAAAATGGTCTCGATCATGCCTTCAAGACCGAGTCTTCTTCCGTCGTCGGGATGAAAAATGCCCGCCACTCCATATTTCTCTACTTCATCTTTTTCAGAATGGACGATAACTCCGCCACCGCCGCCAAAAACCTTAATATGACCGGCCCCATTTTCGCGGAGCAAGTCGATCATATATTTAAAATATTCCATGTGGCCGCCCTGATAGGAGCTCACACAGATACCTTGGACATCTTCGTGAATGGCCGCTTGAACAACTTCTTGCACGGAGCGATTGTGACCTAAATGAATGACTTCCGCACCGCCAGCTTGCAACATGCGACGAATAATATTGATACTCGCATCATGTCCGTCAAAAAGACTAGCCGCAGTGACTATTCGAACGGGATTTTTCAGTCGATAGGCCATCTAGATTCACTCGCCTTTGAATTGATATTCTTTCTTTTCCAAAAAGGCCTTCAGACCGTTTCGGGCGTCATCGGTATCAAAGAGCTCGCTAAATAAGTCCGCTTCAAAACCAAGCCCCTTATCTATGGCCACATCGTAACCATCATTTAACGCCTCTTTTGAAGCTGCAACGGCAATAGGCGCTCTCTTTGAGATTGTATTTGCTATTTTAAGACACTCATCGAGAAGCTGATTGAGAGCCACAACACGATTAGCAAGCCCCCAAGAGTATGCTTTTTGAGCGTCGATTTGATCGCCGGTATAAATGAGTTCTCTTGCTCGAGGTAAACCCACAAAGCGGGCGAGACGCTGAGTGCCCCCAAACCCGGGCATGAGTCCCAGCAACACTTCAGGCTGGCCAAACTTGGCATTTTCTGATGCCACAATGAAATCGCAACTCAGCGCAAGTTCAGTGCCTCCACCTAAAGCAAAACCATTGACTGCGGCAATGACGGGAATCTTCATTATTTCAATTCGCCTCGTCAACGCTTGTCCCTTTTTTGCAAACTCATGGGCTTGGTTTGCATCCATTTCGGCCATGGCCGCAATGTCAGCGCCGGCAACAAATGCTTTTTCGCCGCTTCCCGTTAATATCAACGCTCTTAAAGAACGATCGGTTTCGACTTGATCAAAAAGGTTATCGAGCTCTTCAATTACCTTTTCGTTTAGTGCATTTAATGATTTCGGTCGATTTATGGTGATGATTCCAACCGATTCTTTACGATCAAATAGAAGTGTTTCGTAATTCAAGCTTTTGCTCCTTCATAGGTGTAAAAACCGCGGCCCGTTTTCTTTCCGAGAAAGCCTGCATCCACATACTTCACAAGCAGTGGACAGGGCCTATACTTTGAATCGCCTAGTCCTTTATGAAGCACATTCATGATGGCTAAACAAGTATCAAGGCCAATAAAGTCGGCTAAGGTCAATGGTCCCATTGGTTGATTCGTGCCAAGTTTCATTGCAGTATCGATCGCATCGGGGGTGCCCACGCCTTCATAAAGGGCATAGACGGCCTCGTTTATCATCGGCATCAGAACTCGATTTACAATAAATCCAGGAAAGTCTTGAGCTTCCACGAACGTTTTTCCCAATTTTTCAGCCAGCTCCCGAGTTTGATTAAACGTTTCTTTCGAAGTGGCCAAACCCTGAATACCTTCAACTAATTTCATTAAGGGAACGGGATTCATGAAATGCATGCCGACTACTTTGTCCGGTCTTTTTGTAACGGCAGCTATCTTGGTTATGCTTATGGAGCTCGTATTCGATGCCAAAATGGATTCTTTTTTAACTGTTGCATCTAGCTTTTTGAAGATTTCTAACTTGAGAGGTTCGTTTTCGGTCACTGCCTCAATGGCAAAATCCACTTGAGCCAAATCACCAAATTGAGTTGTGGGTTTAATTCTTTTAAGTAGTGCCTCTTTTTGATCTTGCTTCATTTGTTCTTTTTTAATGAGCCGATCACAACTTTGCCCAATGGTCGTCATGGCCTTTTTGAGCGACTCTTCTGAAATATCGTACATGATTACGTCAAACCCCACCGACGCCGCTACCTGAGCAATGCCATTTCCCATTTGGCCAGCTCCCAAAATCCCAAGGGCTTTAACCATGAAAAACCTCCGTCAATTAAACAGCTTATACAAACCTTTGAAAGGTAGCCTTTGAGTGCAAAAAGGTCAACTTGACTGGTGAATTACGCGAAGCGTTAGTTACCTTAAGACTTCGGAGGAATGATTCGCCACACGACTCTGATTTCGTCGTTGGGAGATTCTCCCTGAGCTTCATTGTTCTTGATCACAAATAAGAAAAGCCGGGACGCTACGTCCCTGGAGTGAAATTCCAGGCCAAAATAACCACGCCCAAGAACATTTGCCGAAATCTTAGCATTTGGGTTGTACTGCTCGTAGCGGCCAAGAATGGTAAACTGCTCTCCAATGGGGTGTCCTAAATCCACATGCCAAGCCAGTGAATCGGTTGTTTGGGAGGCTGTTACGGTTTGAAAATAGCTTGTTTCAATTTGAAGCCCCAATCCAAAAATATTGAACCCAAAAAAGGCGTTTCCCGCTCGTTGCCTAGTTTCTTCGGTCAGCCAAGGCTGATTAATTTTCCCCGTGGTAGCCGACAGTCCCAAATGGCTGTTAGCCGGCCCCTTATAGCCCCATTGGCCGGTCACAAATGCGCGATTATCAGAATTAGAAACCAATCCACCTTCGCCATTGTGACCTACGAGAGTTAAATAAAAGCCGTCGTACTCAGAAGTAACACCTACTCCCACGTCTCTTAGCGGTCTTAGTCCGCGCTCATAGATAAATGTGCGCGGAAACCATAGCTCCTCTTCAATTTCAGATTGAAGTCCCCAGGGGATAGGAATGAGTCCGGCGCTCACATCTCCAAACACGGCACGAATTAACCCATATCCTTCTATGAGTGAAACTGCTTGCGAGCTGGTTCCGGTGACCCACGATGGCGTTGAGATAAGCGTCGATGGCCCTAACACCGCATTCACCTCGATCCATGTGGCAAATGCTGTTTTGATTCCTAACTTCCAGCTCGGCTGTACAAACCCGCTTGCAGACGGCTCTCTTAGAAATCCGCCGGTTTCAAGCATGATTTTATCGAACACAATATCAGGTTTGAAACTCAAAGAAGATGTCGGAGCCGCAGGCGCCGAGGCGCTCTGCCCCTGTGCGGTGAGCGAAAAAATCAATATGCCGGACCAAAGTATGAATCGATTCATACTGACTATTGTATTAGGCAAAACACGCCAATCAAGTGCAAATCTTGCCCCTGTCGACTTGCGATCATAGTTTTAGACACTGGTGAGCGGGCCCGAGACGTGCAGTTCCATTAAAGAGCTTATGCGCTGGACACCTTGGATCATTTTACTAGCAGCTATTTTTTGGGGCGGACGAGTTTGGTCGATGCCGGTTTTTCGCTCTCCGGACTCGCCGATTCCATCGGGTGAACTCAACCCTCGAGAACTCAAAGGAGGGCAGGTTCTTGAAACGAGAACATGGGTCAGACTTCAAGACAAAGGCTGGATTCAACGTGATCAATTGGTACGCGATATTGATCTCAGTCAATGGGCCATGACCATTGAAGCCACCCAAGCCCGTCGCCTCCCCCAACCGGCTTCAGCCCCCCATCTGCTTATCAATGCCGGACAAAAAATCCAGATTCTTGGACGTAAAGACCATTGGGTTGAGGTCGCTTATAAAAATAAATCAGCATGGATTTATGAAGAATCCATTCGCCCCATCGAGAAGGATTCGGGCCTACTCATGACCAAGGCCTCAACGCCCGTGAGGGTTTTGCCTTCAGGAAACTCAAAGGTCCTACTCACCGCCTCCGAGCGAGTCAAAATTAG
>JADLCR010000112.1 GCA_020847095.1 Oligoflexia bacterium
AATACTTCCTCTGAAAGTACTTTGTAGGCATCAGCGGATTTTGCAATTCCTAGAAAATCATAGATAACCTGCTTTTTAACTTGAGCCTTCTTGATCACACTATCGATAGGGATTGGCTCAAAAATCTTGGTTTGGGCTGAAAACTTCATTTTAACTGCCTCTAGGGCAGACTGCGCAACCGTAGTTCGCTTATCGAACATTGTAGGTAAGATACCGAGAATCTTTGGCGACTTATCGTAAAACTCCTCAATGACCTTCTTCTGCTCAAACAGATAAGAGATATTACTAATGGCGAAGGCATCCATTGTTGCAGGAATTAACCACGAGTCCGCGAAAGTCATGAAGTTCAATAGGACTAGGTTCATCGCAGGGCTGCTGTCGATAATGCAGTAGTCGTAGTTAATGTTTTGCTTCTTAAAGCGCATTCGGAGCGCTTCTTCACGCCGTGGAAATGCGGCCATGCGGATGTCAGCTTCCGACAGTTTCCTCGAAGAGATCATGACATCGATCTCGCCCACGTCCCGTACTTTGATTTTCTGGATCGCGTTTTCGAACGGGGTGTCATCAATTAGAAATGTGCTGAAGTCTTCGGCGCTACCTAATTTGAGTCCAAAGTACGTTTTAATTGAACCCTGAGGGTCGCCATCAAGAAGAAGAATATTTGCTTCCGGCTTGAGCATCTTGAGACCACAGGCGATGGCAACGGCTGTGGTAGATTTTGCGACGCCACCCTTAATATTCGTGATCAGGAGAGTTTTCATTAATTTAGAGTAGGGGTCATTTCCATCAAGTGGAAGAAAATTTTTAGTATGCTAGGCGTTATTGTTGGTTTTTAAATTATTGCATCTCTGAGGCAGAGCCATGCTTTAAGGTTTGTCGTCAGTGCCATCTTATTAAATTGCCGCTTTCAAAAGACTTGCTAGAAAAACAGTGACTCTATAGGTCATTTTTTAACACCCCTGCTTGCCAATAGCAATCAACTGATCTACACAGAGTCCGCGGATTGGAACACATAAAGGCACACAAAATGGTTTTTTTGTCTTTGCGTGGGTGAGTGAAAAAGTCAGAAATTGTAACTAACTGAAAATTTTAAATAAAAACTCGTTTGTATTTTAGATCTATAAGACTCGACGACCACCTGGCCCTCCCGACCACCCTCTCTCTACGATAGAAGGTGGTCGGGAGGGCCAGGTGGTAAAGAAGTGAAGCAGAGTGAGAGAGTAAAAGTAGAGATAGAGAAGAATTAAAGAAGTAAGAATTTAGGGGATTAAGAAGAAAAAAACCAGGGAACCCGGGGAACCAAAAACCAGAAGAAAGAAGCAATGGATCAAAGTCATTTAAGCAGTGAGATAAATCAGGGGATATTGCAAAAAGAGAAGCGCGGAGTTGTAACAGCGCGTGACGGAATTGCATGTCGACTAGTCTGTGAGCAAGGAGTCATGACAATCGATCAGTTGTGGCGCGCTGTCTGGTGGAGTGAAGATTCTCGCTCTCCGCGTTACGTTTATGACCGAGTTTCATTTTTAGTCGCGTCACAGTTTTTAGCGAAAATGCGTTCACCCTATAGTTTGAAATCTTATTTCAGAGCAACGAGGATGGGTCAGGAGCTCGCTTCAACAAGCGGTGAGAGCTCAAGGCTTGTTCCGCTTGCAACACCTCGCGTGAGCGAAATCCCGCACGCTGATGGAATGACAGAGTTGCGACTCATGGTATCTAAGGCGGGTAAATCTGTGGAATGGAGACCTGACCGCGCGCTTGCGATTGATTCGATGTTTCCTAAAGAGAGATTTTACGGAATCGTGCCTGACGCAATCTGGGTGACTAAAACTGGAAAACGAATCGCAGTCGAGTATGAGCGCACCCGTAAAGGGGTCTCCAGAGTGCGCGCCAAAGTGGAAGCACTCTCGCGCGAAGTCGCGCGTCAGGACAGAGTGATAGACCGTGTGCTTTGGATTGCAGAACCAGGCGCCTACCAAGACTTAGAAGGGGTGCTTTCAAGTCACCCAAGTCAAACGCTTCGCACGATGGATCAGTTCAGAGCGGAGCTCGTAACGCAGGAATTAAAATAGGAAGTACCAAAATGGCAGATAAAAAATCGGCAGGACAATCACAGAATGACGAAATGTGGGTAGCGGGCGGAATCGGTGTAGTCGGGCTAGTGTGCTTGATTGCAGTCGCAAAGTACGCGCCCCCGTTAATTTGTGGCGCAGTAATTGGATGGTTCCTCTATGCCTCAAAATACAGCGCTACATTTTACGCAAAAGTCCGAGCTTATGTGTTCACGCTGTCTTTTTTTTCAGGTCTTTGTTTTCTTCTAATCGGGCTCCCTGAATTAGGCGTGGATGGTGACTTCTACGGGATTTTACCGAACGTTCCGGGCTTTGGGAAATGGTGTTGGTCAGTTGCCGGGTGGTGGAATCATAATGCGCCAGGGCTGTCGTTTTTAAAGGGTCTTCGAGTGAAGTCTCTGACGTATGAAGACGTGTCTTTGTACATGTGGCTATCGGTGTTTTCTGCAGTTGTATTTTCGCTGATCTATTTTGGAGTTCATTTTTTTAAAAATCGCAATTTAACGGAAGAGAGCATCGAGGGTGAAGACTTAAAGCTTCCGCTACTTAAGATCGCGTCGTATCCAGCGCGCGCGGTCTCTATTGCTCTTTACTGTATTACAACTGGTTGGGCGCGTTTTGGTGCAAGTGCGGGATTGGATCATCGTGGTTCTGGTGTGATTTCAAACCTAGTACTCATGCTTGTTTTTACTGGGGCACTCGCGGTGAGCTATTTCATTTCAACATTCACGCCTAGTATCCCGTTTCTAAACCTTCGAAGACCCGCTGAAGTTTTAATCTTCCTGCCTGCCGTTTGTATGTGGGTCGGATTTTTATTCAGTAAGATTTTGCCGGAGAGTTCACTTAAACTTTTAGGCTTTCAGGCCGGTGATACTAGTTCTAGGAAGCGAATGGACTTTGAACTCGGCAGAACTTTTCGGGGGCGTCCATTTCGGCTTACAGAGAAAAATCTCTCCTACCATGTTGAAATGATCGCGCCGACTGGAAGTGGAAAGACAAATACTTTAAAGAACCTAATCGCCCACAGAATTAGTCAAGGGCATGGGGTTATCTTTCTTGATTTTAAGGCAGAGTTTGACGTCGTCTCTTGGATGTACCGGGCGGCGATTGCCTCAAAGCGCGAAAAAGAATTTCGACTTATTTCGCTTTCAAATAGGGAACTATCAGTTCCCTATAATCCAGTGAGGTCAGGGAGCGCGTCCGAGATCCATAGTCAGATCATGAATTCAATGACTTGGAGTGAAGAGTATTACCGAAAAGTTTCAAGTGTCGCACTTTTAACGCTTCTTAGAGGACTGACTGAGTACCGAGATGTAACAGGGGAATCGTTTCACATCCGGCACATTTATGAGCTTTTGGAGACAAAGGGGATGCTCCGATCATTTGCCCTGCGGTTAGCCTCGAAAAGCTGTCCGGCGGCAGAGGACGTTAGTCTCATGGCTGAAAAATTAGATCGCCCCTCTGAGCGGGAAAAGCTTATGGGGCTCATTGCAAATCTTCACATGCTTGTGCATTCAGCAGCAGGGGACTTGATCGGGAGTGATGTAACCCATGGAGCGTATGATTTTAAGGAAGCTATTGACGAGTCTCGAATTACTTACGTCCTTATGAATTCCTTGAAACTAAAAGAGTCGGCATCGGTCTTTGGGAAAATGATTTTACAGGATCTGATGGCGTTTGTGGGAGAGCGGTATTCTACGCTTCAGTCGAGTGTCGTACATCGGCCGGTGACCCTGATTATTGATGAATTTGCATCCTTTGCAATTCCAGAATTTATTGAATTCATGGACCGGGCGCGTGGAGCAGGTATTGGAATTGTGATTGCTCACCAGGCAAGAGCAGATTTGAGGCAAATCAGTCCGGAGTTTCAAGAGCGGATTGAAGCGAACTCAAATACGACACTTGTCTCAGGTCTTAAGTCTTCTCAGGACGCAGAATACTTTGCAGGAATGCTTGGCACCAAGACGGTCACTAAAGAGACTGTGCAAATCGAGGAGGGTTTTTTTGGAGAAAAAAGCACTGGTATGAAGTCAGTGAGAGAAGTCGAAGAATACGTTATTCATCCGAATCGACTAAAAGATCTAAGCCAAGGGGAGCTCTTTGCGATCTCAAGAACGGTTGATTCACGATGGGGCCTAGTTCGGGTGGCGCGCGCCCCTGAGTTTAAAGATTTTGAAATTTCATCAGAAGAACTGACTAAAGCACTGATGGACATTCGTGGTCAGTATCTAACAGGTAGCGATCTCTATTTGGATTTGAAAGCCGAGGCTCCAGGACTGACGACTCGTAGAGCGAATCAGGAAGAATCGACTGAAAATCTGAAAGTAGATATTTGGAGCTGAAATTCAGCACCTTTTCTCTGAAGATGCCAGTTATTTACAATCTTGCAATATATTGCAAGATGTGTGATAGTCTATTTATGAGTAGGCGCGACTATCCAATTGAATTGACCATTAACAACCGCGTCTTTTTGAAGGTCGTAATTGACCCTCATTATGAGGAAAAGCATGCGGAATCGATTTCGGATGAGATCATTTTGGAGCTAGTGCAACTCCTTAACGGTAAAATATTTTTGCCCAAGTCGATCGACGAGGACGGGTATCAGTATTTCACCAACGATGGTCTAGAATTGAATGACAAGCGCTATAAATTGATTTGGCTGTTACACGATAATGAAATTTACATTGGCGTTGTGAACGCCTACCGGAGGTAGTTTTATGGGTTATCCTAGTAAAGAAAAATTAAAAGAAATGGATTCTAAACTGAAGGATTCTGAAGCGACTTTGATGGTCGGTCCTAGCTCCACTCCCGCCGAAAAGTTCCGATGGGATCTCTGTCAAAACCTGGTTCGCTATATGTTTGAAAAGAAGCTTTCTCAAGTTGAGTTTTCAAACAAGCTAGGCATCGATCAAGCTCGAGTGAGTGAGATTGTGAATCATCGAATTGACAAAGTTTCGACCGATAAGTTGCTTTCCTATCTTGAGCGGCTGAATCCAGGTGTGCAGTATAAGATTGCAATGTAAGCCCCGATTTAATTCATCCTTCATGGGCGGCTTTTTTATTCGTGAACCTTCCAGTTTTTTTGGATGCAGTCCATCACCGTTCGTAGTCTGACTTCCGGACTGCGGCAGAAGGAGTTCCCCATATTTAGCTGTAATTTCCTAAATCTTTCCCCTGTCACGCGTTTTGCACAGCTATGGCCTGGTGGAAGTACCGTCTCTATTTCAAAATCTAAAGTCCGCACAGTATCGCAGGCGTAATCCTGAAGCGTCTTTTCTGTATCAAACGGTTCAAGAGAACTGGAAAACCTTTGAAACCGAAGCTGAGCGTGACGGCAGGAACCTTCCATTCTATGTAAAAAAGGAATTCGAATCATTTTTGAAATGCGGGGTGCTTGCTCACGGATTTGTTCGCCTAAAATGCGAAGGCTGCCGCCATGAAAAGCTTGTAGGGTTTTCATGCAAACGACGCGGCTTTTGCCCGAGTTGCTGTGGAAGGCGGATGAGTGAGTCTGGGATATTTCTATCCGAGGAAGTATTTCCCCGCGTTCCGATCCGTCAGTGGGTGCTTTCGGTTCCGATTCCGCTGCGCTATTACATGGCGGGAAACCCTGGCTTAATGAGTAGAGTCCTATCGATTACTAACAGAGTAGTCCGGCGCCATTATCAGACCAAAGGTCATAGGATGGGAATGGACAGTCCTGAAACCGGTGCCGTTACCTTAATTCAGAGGTTCGGGGGATCGGTGAATTTAAATATTCACTTTCATCAGCTTTGGATGGAGGGAGTATTTTTCAAAAACAGTGACGCTGATCCCGCAAAGTTTGGGTTCGTACCAAAAACCACAAACGACGAAGTGGTTGACGTATTGTCGACGATTCGGAAACGCGTGGTGCGGCTACTTATTAAACGCGGCTATCTTGAAAAAGATGAAAGCTTAACCGGAACTGGCGCGGAAGGATTTGAGAATTCAGAAGCATTACTGTCTGGATTATTAAGTGCCTCGACCCAGAATAAAATCGCGCTCGGCGAACGCCAAGGTCAAGCCGTTCGGAAGGTCGGCAGTTTTGGCGGACCTAACGAAAAGCCAAGACTAACGGGTCCCCTTTGTGCGACTTTGGGAGGATTTTCCCTTCACGCAAACGTCTTCATTCCAGAGGATAAGCCTGAGAAACTTGAAAAGCTGTGTCGCTATGTCTCGCGCCCACCGGTGGCTGAAAGCCGCCTGTTTAAACAAGAAAATGGAGAGGTCGGATATTTTCTAAAATCCCAGTGGAGTGATGGGACATTTGCGGTCAGCTTTTCAGCGCTTGAATTCATTGAAAAGCTCGTAGCCTTAATCCCTCAGCCTCGGATTCATCTGACCCGGTTCCACGGGGTCCTGGCACCGAACCACGCTTGGCGAAAGTCTGTGGTACCCGAGCCAAAAAAGAAAAAGGAAGACGGATCGAAGTGTCACCACGGAAGGATGAAGTGGGCAGAGCTTTTGAAGCGAGTTTTTCAAATTGATCTAAAAAAGTGCCCAGACTGCGCGGGTGAGGTGAAATTCGTTTCGGCCATTATGAAGCGCGACGTTGTGGTAAAAATCCTCGATCATTTGAAACTGCCATCAGAACTACCGCGCTGGAGCCCGCCACGAGCGCCGCCCAATATGAGCTTTGAGTTTTAGCTTCATTGTTTTTCTGTCTTAACCATCTCGCCTGGGTCTCTTTTTCGTGACCTCGAATGCTGCCCCTTATCCATTGAGTCCCAAAGTGGACCGTTTCGGCCTATGTCGACCCCATTTATTTTAGCTTGAGGCGGCCGTAAGGCGTCAGCTGGTCCCGTCCTCCTCATCGTAAGCGGCCCCGA